>NZ_MUFA01000001.1:0-325569 GCF_001995955.1 Salinivibrio sp. PR6
ACCCTATGTTGTGTGACGCGTGATAAGTAATAATTCCTACTTTTTTTTTCATTTTAGCACCTTGCTTTAATATTTGATAAAAAATAATTTTTATGAATACTGTCACGGAAAACGCATGAACATCCGCGTCACGAAAGGCTTCCCAACACGCTCACTAGGTACTCTTGGTCGATCGCGCACATCATTCGTTTGCGTTGAATGCCAGCTTTGAAACTCTTCTCTTGCTTTAATAAATTCAAAACCATTTGCCTTGTTCGTGGAAAAGTTTCCGCTCGGTCATCTACTCTTATTCGGTATGTATTTTAATCCAACATCGAGTTGCCAATGCATTGATTCAATTGACCAGTGCGAGTGAGTGGCATCGTGAAGCTCTTTCGCTGTGAGTGCTTTTGAGTTTATATAATAACGCACTGAAATATCTGACTCTTCAGCGTGTTTGCCTTTCTTGACGAACACTCACCATGATTTCCATCGTTTTTAATTCAGGCCAATCATAAGCTAAATCACCTAATACTCTGAAATCGGCATTAATCAGTGCACATCGTGTTTCTAAACGCCCATGCGATTTCTCTTGTGAAGAATAACTGTCACCATCAAAATGTTGAAGCATTGACGGGCGGTAATAATTATCAAACGTTTCGTCTAAATTGCCTTGATTTCCTTTAACAACAAGCAAATAGTCGGCATTTTTATCGGTGGTTTTCTGTGCGATTTTTCACTGACAACCCATAGCATCTATGGTAATCAAACAACCTGAAATATCGAGAAATTCTAGAAGCTTAGGGATTGCAGTAATCTCATTTTTCTCACTGTCTACTTTCGACTGTCCGAGGCATACACCATTTGCGGTTGCGAATGCATTAACCATATGAATAGCGGCTTGATCTTTTATACGAACCTTTCAGTTTTTTTCCATCAATATCAACCACTTCGCCATCCGTTAATTCATGACACGATTTCATCCATTCTATAAAGGCTTTTTGTAATTCCTTTGGACTGACGGTTCCCATTACTCTTGCGATCGTATCTGCCGACGGTGACGTTTTACCTGAAAAGCCAAAACGTAATAAGTAATCGCGCTGCTTACGGCCATAATCACTAATATATTTTCAGGTATCATGGCCAGATAATACCGCACAAATCGTGATCAAAATAATATCTGATAACGCGTGCTCAATTTTACCTTCTTGACGAATATCTTTGATGGAAAAGAAATGTATAAGTGGACTTTTCCCTTCTGTCATTTTTAATCTCCTAAACATTAGGAGATTATTAAGTTGTACTGAAAATGATCAACAAATTGATCCTTTATTTTCACTTATTTTAATTAATAAACATGGTACAACGCACGGTTTTCAGCCTTAAGTGATAACCAAGTCATTAAATCGCTAGGCCAGGCATGACGCGGATCTTGATGCGTTTTCTCTGGTTGCCCTCGGGGAGTTTACCCACGCTACCGCCATGAGGTGTCGCTCCCCCTGTGCGCATAGTTAGAGTTTGTGTGACTGTGCAAGGCGCACGGTCGGTACATTTTAATGGGTTTTGAGTTTACCTGCTAACTTTTGTGGGCAAAAGGCTTAGTGGCGAAAAGTCGAGGTTGCGCAGGCAGTGTGGTGGGTTTTTAGGCATTAATCCGCGAATTCCTTGAGCTTGGCACGCAATGCTCGCTGAGTCTCGGGTTCGCCATGGATTAATTGGATCTGTTGGGGTGGCGGTTGGATGCCTTGCACAAACCTCACTAAGTCGTTTTGGTCGGCGTGGGCGGAGTAGCCGGAGATGGTATGGATTTGCGAGTTAACGTTGACTGAGGTGTTGTCTATCCACACCTTTTTGTTGCTTTGTTGTAACTCTCGCCCGAGGGTGTGTTGGGCTTGGTAGCCGGCAAAAATCACATCGGTGCGTTTGTCTTCAAGTAATGCGGCAAGGTAGTTCATGATGCGCCCACCTTGGCACATGCCAGACGCGGCGACCACGATGGTCGGCTCGCCGGTTTGTTTTAGGCGGTTAACCAGCGCCATGTGTTGGCTGTGTTCATCAATGGTGATGCATTGCTCAAAGGCTAGCGGATGACGGTGTTGGTTCAGTTTGATTTTGGCCTCTTTGCTCCACAGCTTTTTAAACTGGCGATAGTGACGCGTGACTTTTTGCGCCATGGGCGAATCGAGAATAATAGGAAGCGCATCATCAAGCTGTTTTTGGTGAATAAGATGCTCAATATCAAACAACAGCTCTTGGGTGCGGCCAACGCTGAATGCGGGGATCAGTATCGCGCCACCGTCTTCTAATGAACGTTGAATAATCGCCTCTAGCCTCTGGGCACGGGTGGCAACGGATTCATGGGTTTTATCGCCGTAGGTGGATTCTAAAAACAAGATATCGGCACGGCTTGGCGGGATTGGGTCGGGCAACAATGGCGTATTACTGGGCCCTAAATCACCGGAGAACACTATTCGTTGTTGGTCCGGCAGTTTTAATTCTACATAGGCTGAGCCCAAAATATGCCCGGCGGGTTGCAAGCGCAAGTAGGTCGCTGGCTGCCCTTTTTGCTTGGGCTTTAGCCGATGCCAGCTGTTGTATGGCAGTGTCACCATCAGCTGGCGGATACGGTCGAGCACCCGCTGACGATGACCATAGTTCATATTAAGTTGCAATTTTAAGGTGTCATCAATCAATAGCGGCACCAAAGCGGCGGTAGCCTCAGTGCAATAAATGGGACCGTTAAAGCCAGCCGCCAATAGCCATGGCAGTAAGCCACAGTGGTCGATATGAACGTGGGTAAGGATCAACGCATCAATGCGTTTGCCATTAAGGTTTACCCTCGCCTCTCGAATTTCATCTCCTTGGTATTGCCCGCAATCAATCAGCAAGCGTAAACCGCTTGGTTTTATATCCACTTGGTGACACGAGCCAGTCACGGTTTGATAGCCACCATGGTGGATGACGGTGAGGGTTTTATTGTTTATTGAGGTGTTGGGCATGGCCACGTCCAGGTTGTTGGTTCAAATGTTGTTATCGTCGCCCATGGTATCTATGTACCTATCATCTTACTCATCATCTGTTCTATCAACGGGCTTGGGTGGTTGTTGTCGTCGGTAAGAAAATAGGTATGACCCCAGTGAGGGTCGAATCGGTCGTTAAAGGCGTCGCAGTCGGTTACCGTCACTTTGTTGGCGGGAAGCGCGTCAAGATTTTCAGGGCCAGTCATGCCCAGGCGGCGGGTGACGGTGCGGTGGCGTACGTTCACCACTTTTGAGGCGGCCATGGCAATATCATCGGCGGCATAGTAAATATGCACTTGTTTGGCGGCATCGAGGACGGCTCTCCCTGGCTGGTGCGGCTCTAGCGCTTGGTTATCAACATCGGCGGCCATCATAAAGATATGCCGAAACCATTGTGGCATGGTGTCGAGTCCAGCATGTTGGTGCCAATGGTGAAAGGTGCTGATGAGCACGCGATTCCCCATGGAGTGCGCAAGCAGGTTCATGCGCCGTTTGCACGGATCAGTTTGTTGCTCGGGGGCGCGACGCCAGTCATCAAACATCGCGAGTAAACGACTAAACGCCAAGCCTGACGCGGTGGCAGCAAGTTGATCATCCCAGTAATCATCAATAACACCGAGCTGGCCATCTTCATCACAAGGCCAGATAATCGGTACCACCAGTATGGCGTTGGGTGACAGGCGATCAAACTGGAGTTGTAAGGTCTGTGCCATCGGAAAGATATGACTTTCCATTTGGTTGTTATAACCATGGAGCAAAAAGAGTATCTGGGTATGCACGGGTAAGGCTTTCAGTTTGGCCATAAACGGCACAGCAGTGATCTCTTTGTATTCACCCTGCCCGCCGCGTTGGCAAAAATACACCCACTTTGAGATATCGGTGTTTTGGTTATCAAAGCTGAGCCAACGGCCAGCCTCACTCGTCGGCCCTTGTTCGGGTATACGGCTGGTAATAAAAAACATGGCATCATCCATCGTTTATGAATGTGCGATGAGGTTACGCGAGGTAGGTGGTTGAGTTGTATCGTGTTAAGAGGATTTTGCGAGGGAGAAGACGAAAAGCTTAAGCCCAGCCAATGGCATCGTCGATATATAAACCAGGCGTAGGTCGGCATAAACGCCTTCTCGATCGCGCAAGCTTGGGGGGATTTCCGCCGCGCGTCCGTTGCACGGCGCCATCCGACATCATGGTCAAAGTTGGCGCCGGTGTTAAAATTGGCGCCGATCGTGACAGGCGCAGTGCAACTGGCGCCCAGGCGGCATAGTGCCTTGTTGTTGACATTGTACCGGGGCTTGTGTCACCTACGCCAATGGCACCATCGACGTATAGTTTGTGGTGCCGACAATCAATCCGCGCCGAACAAGTCGCGGGTGTAGACTTTACTTTCTACATCGCGGATCTCGTCAACCATACGGTTGGCGACAATCACATCGGCGCGTTGTTTGAAGGTATCCAAGTCTCTGATCACGTATGAGTTAAAGAAGGTGTCTTCTTCAAGCACGGGCTCGTACACTACCACTTCAATGCCTTTGGCTTTAATCCGCTTCATGATCCCTTGGATGGCTGAGGCGCGGAAGTTATCGGAGCCGGATTTCATCACCAAGCGGTATACACCCACCACTTTGGGGTTGCGTTTGATGATCGCATTAGCAATAAAGTCTTTGCGGGTGGTGTTGGCATCAACAATGGCTTGAATAATGTTGTTAGGCACGTCTTGGTAGTTGGCCAACAATTGACGGGTGTCTTTCGGTAAGCAATAGCCGCCGTAGCCAAACGAAGGATTATTGTAGTGGTCGCCAATCCGTGGGTCTAACCCTACTCCCTCAATGATCTGGCGCGAATCCAAACCATGAGATTCAGCGTAGCTATCCAGCTCATTAAAGTATGCTACGCGCATTGCCAGGTAGGTGTTGGAGAACAGCTTTACCGCTTCAGCTTCGGTGGAATGGGTGAACAAGACCGAGATACCCGATTTCACTGCGCCTTGTTGCAACAAGGTGGCAAATTGGCGCGCGCGCTCGGATTGTTCGCCGACAATGATGCGTGACGGGTACAAGTTATCGTAAAGCGCTTTACCTTCGCGCAAAAACTCAGGCGAGAAGAGGATATTCTCACAGCTCATTTTCTGCTTGATTTTTTCCGTGTAACCCACAGGTACCGTCGATTTGATCACCATCACCGCCTCCGGGTTAATCGCCATCACATCTTTAATCACCGTCTCGACTGAACGGGTATTAAAGTAGTTGGTCTCGGGATCGTAATCAGTGGGGGTGGCAATAACCACAAAGTTCGCGCCTTGGTAGGCCTGATCTTTGTCTAGGGTAGCAGTAAAGTTCAGTGGCTTTTCAGCGAGAAATTGCTCTATTTCAGCATCGACAATCGGTGATTGTTGCTTGTTAAGCAGGTTTACCTTTTCTTCCACAATGTCGAGTGCGACCACTTCATTATGTTGGGCCAGTAACATGGCGTTCGACAGGCCTACATAACCTGTTCCAGCAACGGCAATTTTCATCGTGTTTTCCTTAAATTATGTCCGGAAAAGGGGTTCCACGAGGCCCCCTAGGAGAAAGGTCGCGTAATATGGTAGCCCGAGAACATTCCCAGGACCTCGGTTCCTGGGGACTGCTTTGAGCTTTCTCGCCATTCTACTCGCGTTACTTAATCTCGCTTGAAGGCAAAGCGGACTAATACAATGGCAACGCCGAGCATACCACCGAGTAATGTACCCAATACTGCAATCAGCGAGCGCTTAGGTTTGTCTCGGTTAAGGGGCGACGCTGGGTTTTCCAATATACTATATGGTTGTACTTGTACATTACTGCGCTCAATCGAACTTAATGTATCAAGCTTAGCCATCAGCGGGCTTAGCTGTGGCTCTAGCACACTTGGATCCTTGAGGCTTTTTAGTACATTGAGCTTGGCTTCAATTGCGCTGGCACCCATTTGAATAGGGAAGAGATCTTGCTCGCCCAGTGATTGCAAGGGAGTATTCACATTCGCCGCTTTGGCAATGGTAAGGGCGTGCTGGGTACGTTCAGTTTCTTGCTTTAATGCCGTTTTCGCTTGTGCGTTCAAGCTCTTCTTTTGCTGCTGCAAAGCTTGTGTTTCAATCCGCACCACAGCGGCTAAGTCTTGATTCAGCTGCGCGTTTAGTTTTCTGTTTACAAATTTAAGATAGCCTTCGAGTAAAATTAAACTGCTCTCTGGTGTCACTGATTGCACAGAAAGCTCCGCATCTAAAATATCGTTCCTGAGCTCTGACTGTTCAGCACTTACTCGGCCAAGCCAGTCTTGATAGAACTTTCTACCTTCCTCATCTTCTTCGCTCATTGTCGCATCTTCAGCATCGAAACTGGCTTTAATGCGCTGGAATTCTTCGTTTTGATCAAAAAAAGCGAGCTTCGTTTGCGTAGCGTTAAACAATGAGATAAAGCGTTGGAAAATACGCTCACGATCGGCAAGGTCGGTCAGTTGCTTGTTTTGTACAGCCTCTTTGTCTTCGTTCTCGCTGATCGATTTAAAGATAGGCTGATATTGGTTTACCTGCTGCTGGAACGATGCCACGTTGGTGACATTAGGTATGGTAACTTCCGCTTTGCTCGACCACCACTCTTGTGCAGTAAGCGCATAAGCAACGGCCGCGAGTGCAAAAATAACAGTGCAAGCAATAATGGTGAGCTTTCCCTGCCACAACGCAGCAAAAAGCTCTCTGAGATCAATTTCATCATCGTGGGGCTGTTGAAAGTACGGTGGCGCCACATACTGAGGCTGTACGGGTTGCTGTTTATCGCTCACTCTATTGTCCCTATTGTTTATTTATTTTTTGCTTGCTAGCAATTGTTTAACCCCTAGCGGTCGCCAGTGTTACCTGGGTGCTATGCTCGAACGGTCAGATGACGCTTATGATAGCGTTTACGTATAGGTTGCAAAAGTGTGCAGCCATTATTTTGCTCTCATTTTGTCTCACTTGGCTTAAAAAAGCGCACCTTTTTTTAAATCACAGTTCAGGCAGGCATGGGGTTATCTGTCGTGTCGGGCACCAGCATGTTTAGGTTGTATTGACACTCTTTTTGCAATTGCCCCGAGTAATACAGTGAGGTTTCTAGGTTGCAATACCGCCCTTGCCTCGCAGCACTGAGCCAGTTGTAGGAACCAACCGCCATGTGGCTGTCGTCCGCCATCACCATTTTGCTGTGCACCCCATCGACAATATAAACCTCAACATCGAGAGTCTGTAGCCGTTCGATACACTGGTCGAGTTGTTGCCGCTTTTGTGGGTCATACCGGTTGTTATGTGTGGTGTTGAAGTGCCTGTCTGTGTAAATCGTCACTTTCACGCCACGTTCAACTGCCTGCTGCATCGCGTTATCTAACCCCGTTTCTTGTAGTGTTCTCGCTTGCAGCCAAGGCGATATAATATCAACCCGCGATTCGGCATGCGCGAGTATCGTCGTAAGGAAGTGATCATGTTCTTGCGCATTCCATAAGGTTTTGGGTTTATCGCTGAAACGCAATAAATCAGGCCTTTCTACTGGTGCAACGGTCAGCGCATTTTTATCACGCCATAGCAACATCTCGCCCAACACTTGGCGTGGTGAGCCCATGCGTGCATGAGTGAGCATTTGCATATCAGCAAAGACAATAAAGCTGTCTTTCGCACGGGAGACCGCCACATTGAGCATGGTGGCATCTGTATCAATAAACTGCCCGTCCAAGTGACGGCTGTATACATGAGAAAAGATCACGAGTTTTCTCTCCGCACCTTGCAATGAATGCACGGTGCCCACTGTCATTTTCTCGTCCCCCTCACAGAGAATGCCATTGTCATTACAGGCTTCTTTAATGGCGTCTACTTGCGCTCTAAAGGGAGTTACCACGCCAACCGCTTGTTCTAGTGGTGCCCCAAATTGGCTTTCTATTTGCTCACGGTTGTCTCGTAGCCAATGGGCAATGGCTATCGCCTCAACACGGTTTGACGTGCTCCCTGCCTCTCGGACGGCGGCACCGTCAACGTGGGCATAACCTAATGCCGGAAACCGTTCACTATTCGTTTCTTCTGAATGTTCAGCCGGGCCGCGCTTGGGTAAGAGTAAGCCGTTGTAACAAAGCCGGTTACAGTATTCGATAATATCGTCATAACAGCGCCGATGCTCCCTAAGTAACATCCCTGGCTCTGCGTCTGAGTGGTAATGGATATGACTTGCCTGTTGTGCCACGTGCATCACACTGCCTTGCGTAACCAAGCGTGCTATTTCTTCGGTTTCTTCGTATTCATCCGCCAGCGCGTGTAAACCAGCACTGAACAGGTTCCCCTGATCAACCACGGAAGAGAGTGAGCGTACTGGTTGAATTTGTTGAGTATCCCCAATCACTAACGCTCTTTTGGCAAAAGCCATACTGGCCCCTGCTACTTCTGGGGAAACTTGCCCGGCCTCATCAACAATCAACCAGTCAATACTGTTGAATAGATAATCAGTTATAAACTCTCCCGCACTGTGGCGTTTTATTGTCATGTGAGAGGGTAGTGCATGAAAGGTTGAGACAATACAGGGCGTCAGCATCATGCGTCGACGCCAACGCGCCAAGCTGGCTTTTTCGCCACTTTTTTTCGCCTGGCTATCAAGATTTTTTCCTAAGGCATAGCAGGCTAACAACCATCTCACCTCCCAATAGTGGACGGTGACTCGAAAAACAAAAAAACGGACATGGGTATCTAACCACTTGTCCATGGTATCAATATCGACAATCTGATCTTTGCCACTCGGCGGCGGAGCACTGTATGTGTCAAACAACGTATTACAGATACCCATCCACTTTTGCTGGTACGTCAGGTACTGCTGCTGACAGTCATACAACGCATCAAGCTGTTGCTTTTTCGCTTCTCGCTGTTTTTCTTGCTTTGCAAATGCCTGATTGAGAGCGGCTTCAAATCGATCGATACCATACTCTCGGTACAGCGCCTGCGCGGTATCACAAAGCTGGGTATCAACAAAGTGCGCATAGCTAGCATGGCGCTTTCTTTTTACGGCGGGTAAAAACGCGAGCGTAGATTCGATTAGTGATTCTTGTGATAAGAAAAAACGCCACTGATTCAGGCTTCCCTTTAGGGTTTGGCTAGCCGCTTGAAGCTCTGCTAACTCAGTTTCATGTGCAGCTATCACTGCGGCTGGATCGCTACCTAATTGCTGGTGATATACCTGCCGCTGCTTGTCGTAGTCGAGCCAACCTTGTTGTACGTTTTGTAGTTGGTTCATCGCGGTTTGCAGCTTGCCGTGCAATTGCTGTTTTATCTCTTTTAGCGCTTCTTTTGGTTCATCACTCAAGGCAAGGCTCGGAAAAGCCTGACGTGCTCTATCAATCAAGTAATGTGTGGCGCTATACAGGGTATCTTTGTTCTCTAGGCCATTATAAAAGGCGTCCGTTTGATAGAACTGATCCGCTTCTTGTTGTTTTGACTTTGCTGGCAGATAACCACCGTAGCTTACGATACCAGGCAGCCACCGCCCTGCCATCGGACCGTCACCTTTACCGAAGTCTTTACCAAACGCTTCAATAATATTGGTGACCGCTTGGTTATTGGTCGATGCGGCAACAATAATCGGCGGCTCACTGTCTTCTAACGCTGCTTTAGCCCACAAGGATGCCACAGTCGAGAGCACAAACGTGGTTTTGCCAGTCCCTGGAGGACCATTGATGGCTAGCATATTGGCCGATTCAATCGCTAGCGTGCTGGTCAGGGCATCTCGTTGGGCATCAGCAAGGGGAAATGCATCACCGGAATGCGCAATTCTCGTACTTATCGACGTGGCATAATCTTCACATGGCCGTCTGTTATTGCATGTGTAGGTGGCGTAGGTATTGAGTAGCGGCAATGTCGGCTTGTTTTCACGAATCAAGTCATACGCATTGATGATATGAAATGCGCTACCTGACGTTTCAATTTTTTCTAGATAAGCACCGTCGGGTGACACTTCATACAAGTCTTTAAAGCCCCTTTCGTCTAAGTAGTCTTTGCAGACGGAGGCGTATAGATCCCGCGCCGTGTTATACGCCTGATCCCATACTATCGCGTGCTGTTCTGGGTTATCACGCTCCAACTCCTCAACATCAGACTCTGTTAAGCACTGTATCGACGCGTTAGTTAAAAAGTGATCGACCTGTTCAACGGTTGACACGGTTATCACGTCTTGATGCTGAGGCGCAAGGGTGTCACGGGAGACGAAAGGCGCAGACGCGGGATAGAGTCGGCCTGATCGCGTTATCCACACGGGGCAAATAATCGGCGCGATATAATACGGTAAGGCGCTGTTTTTCTGCTTCCCGTGCTCGATGATATTCCTTTTAACAAACGCAAACGTCCATATATGCGCTTTAACCGCAATGGTATCCGCCGGTTCATTGCTGAATAATTCACCGTCATTTTCTTCTGAGCTCAGGCAGCCTTCTACTAATGAGGAGGAAGAGATATTACGTTTTTGTGCTAACTCCTTCCGGTTAAAAAACCCCTTGGTACTGTCAGCATCCGCTAAACAGTTACGCCAATACGCGGCCCACTTCATCCATTCCATGCTTTATTGCTTATATCTCAAATTTAACTGCGGCTAGGTTAGCGTTTTTAGATAAGGGATAAAAGCAACTTGGACAATTGCTGTGAGGGTGAAAATGGTTTGAGATCATCGTTCGGTGAGCGATAGATAGCAAAAAACCGCCACGAGGGCGGTTTTTTTAATGATGGCGGTGAGAGAGGGATTCGAACCCTCGATACGTTGCCGTATACACGCTTTCCAGGCGTGCTCCTTCAGCCACTCGGACACCTCACCATATTGTGTGTTACGCGAGCTATTTATTGTGGGTGATTGACTTACCCGCTGTCGCGTTAACGGGGCGTACTATAGAGAGTTGCCGCTTTGCGGTCAAGCTGTTGGTGATGGCTTTGGGTTTAAATGGCTATTCCATCACCAAAAGCATCACTATGTCTGGAAAAAAGCGTTAACCACCCCGATTCAGTCGTCAACGTGTTGAGCAACGACTGATGTGTGATGGAAGCAACCACACCTGAAAGCTGTTAAACTCTTGCCATATACCAAAATGCAAATAAGAGTGTTATGACATTATCAGATTTTCTCACCCAGCATGCCGATAGCAGCCAGCTACTTAACGAAATGCAAACCCGTGGTGTGGTCACCGCGATGGCGGCCGCCCCTCATGTTATTGGCCCTAGCGAGTGGCTTCCTGTGATGTGGGGTGGCGAGGAACAAGCGCCGTTTGAGAGCCATGAGCAGTTTGAGCAGTACGCCAATCTGATTGTGGATATTTGGAATGAACAGCGCCAACAGTTGTTGGAGAAAACTTGGCAATGGCCGGAAGGCTGTTTGTTGGATGACGCTGAGATTGTCAACCAAGCGACCCGCGATTTCGCCGAGGGGTTGTTGCAAGGCTGGAGCCTGACCCGGGATGATTGGGAAACGCTGATGCCGGAAAACACCGATGGCAATGCCCTACTCGGTGGCGTAGTGCTGTCTATTAGCTTGCTTTACGATCCCGAAACCGCCCTTTCCACCATGGAAGCACAAGGCGCGGAAGAATTGGCACAGTTTGAGGAAATCTTTAACGCTATGCCTACCATGTTGTGTGGTCTTACCCACCACGGCGCGGCGTTAGCGGAGGATGCGGAGTAAATAACCGGTGGTGCCATTGGCGTAGGTGACACAAGCCCCTGCACGATGTTGGATAGGTGTAGATTGCCAACGGGCGCCTGTCACGATCAGTGCCAAATTTGGCTTTCATGTCGGAGGCGCCGTGCAACGGGCGCGCGGCACACATCGTGATATTGATTGGCATTGTGCTGGCGCTTGTCCGACCTACGCCTGGCTTATGTTTTGGTGGTTCGTTAGGCGACGAAAAAAGCTCCGGCGTGATATTGGGTATACGCAAGTTGCCAATGGGACACTGGCTGACTCACGCGATTTCGGTGTCACCACATCCCACATTTTCTACTGGCTCACCGTTGAGTAGCTTTTCAAGCTTTCTTTTGGCGGGCTTAAGCGACTTTTGCGTTCGCCAACGACTGATTAGTGGTACCTTTTGATATAGCCAAGCGCGTTTTTCTTTAGGAGGAACAATGCCGTCAATGATGTAGAAGTTATCTTTATCCACCACAATGTTGTTCAAATTGGTATCGATAAAACAAATCTTGGTGTCTTTCAAATATTGTTCGACACCAACAAATATCTTGGACGCCTTTTCTCGGGCCAGCTTGCCCTTCTCAAGCAAGCTTAAAAAGGTTTCATGTTCGCTATTGCCAACAAGATCAAAGACTAACCCTACCCCTAAGTCTGTGTCGATAAATCCATAACATTGCGGTAAATGGCTGGTGTCTACATGCTTCTTGATTAGATACTGATAATAGTCCCACTCCCTCGCATTCACATCACTCGGCTGGTTGGCTTTCATGATTTTAATGCACTTTGTTGAGTCGTTGGGATGCCGGTAGCAGTCTCGGGTTTGTCCGCTGCCAATAGGCTTATGGTTCTGTAAATAGATCATTGTCTCTGGCCAGTTTATTATTCTTTTCGTACAAAAAAGCAAACATAAAGATTATCGATCTGTCATCAGACAGTCAAATATATGTCAAATTATTTCCGGCCATTTCTCACAGGAAGAACTAAGCGTTCACGAGAGGGTTGTTAGGGCGTGGGGAGCGCACGCAGACTGATGTCGGTGGGCGCCTATCACGAGCAGTGCAAAATTTAACATCGGTGCTAAATTTCGCTTTCATGTCGGAGGCGCGCGGCACACATCGTGATATTGATTGGCATTGTGCTGGCGCTTGTCCGACCTACAGATTTTTTTAGGTAATATAAACAACTTGCTGCCACTAATGAGCTTCTAATGCTTTGTAAAACTCAGGGTTATCTTTGATAGTGTGAAGCACTTTCGCCGCTAAGCCTGAGGGGTTACGACGCTTATTTTCCCAGCTTTTTACTGTCTCAACACTCACACTCATTGCTTTGGCAAACTCAGAGCGCGATACATTCAGAATATCTTCACGAATAGCCTTAACGTCTTCAATGGTATAAGAAGTTATCCGTGAAGGCTCCATATTTTCTTTCTTGATTTCGGCCGCCTCTTCAAGGGACGTCTTTAGATCTGTAAAAATACTCATTTCTCATCACCTCGCAGTTGTTTAACTAGTTCTTTCAACTGCTTTTTCTCTTCATTTGTCAAAGTATCTTGCGTTGTTTTAGCGTACACATATACTAAATAAATGGTTTCAGCGTAAGCAAAATAATATAGGACCCTTAGACTCCCGCTCTTTCCTTGCCCTTTCTTGGCCATCCTGACTTTTCTTAGCCCACCTGTACCTTGAATCAGATCGCCCTTTACAGGTTGAGCTATGAGTTCACTCTGTAGCTCTTTCAACTCATCATCAGACGCGAGTGCGGCAATCAACCTAGTGAATGTCGGGGTCTCAATAAAATGGAGTGCGTGGCTCACGTTCTTAACTCCTTATACATTATAGTATGTGTACTGTGTACCCGCTGTCAACACGGCCTAGGGAAAGATTGGGTGAACAGTGCGATATGGGCGCCATTTGCACTGTGCCTGTTACGGTCGTTGTCAAATTTGGCAATGATGTCGGAGGCGCCGTGCAACGGGCGCGCTTTGGCTTGGGTATTCATGATTAACATCGCACCGGCGCTTGTCCGACCTACGCCTGGTTTATATATCGATGATCCCATTGGCGACGATGACACACGTCTCGGTACAACAAACATCTTCAATTGTGTTTCGCGGCTGAATTCTAATTTATTGTAATGAAACTTGATTCCTCTCTTGGCTTCGCATCATCTGAGGGTATGTGAAGTTGGCAAAAGAGAGCCTGGAATGCGGTATCTGAGGAACTATGCATGTGGGGGGACGTATTTTTTTACGGTGAACCTGCGTGACAGAGAGATGCAGCTGCTTACGGAGTACATTACGTTATTACGCTCAGCGGTGGCAACAGTCAACGCGTCTCATCCTTTTTATATCGATGCTTGGGTCGTTTTACCTGATCATTTACATACTATTTGGACACTTCCCAACAATGACTCAGATTATTCGACCAGGTGGCGCAAGATAAAGAAGCTGTTTACCAAAAGTGTGTCCCGAATAGATAAGCGATTTGTTACGGCAAAAGGGAGAATATGGCAAGATCGATTTTGGGAGCATACGATCAGGGATGAGAGAGATTTTAAGCATCATTTTGATTATGTGCATTTCAACCCGGTTAAACACGGTTGGGTTGAACAAGTGTCTGATTGGCCGTATTCCTCATTTCATCGTGAGGTTAAAAGAGGGATTTATCATCCGTCGTGGGGTTTGTATTAGTCGTGGAGTTTGTATTAACAGATTAAACGATTACCCGTGCATACCGATCATTTAAGCGACGGTGACACAAGCCCCGGTAAGATGTCGATATGATACATTGAGCCAACGGGTGCCTGTCACGATGATTGCCAAATTTGGCCGCCAATGTCGGATGGCGCGCGGCGGAAATCACACCAAGCTTGCGCGATCGAGAAGGCGCTTATGCCGACCTACACCTGGTTCATATATCGATGATCCCATTAGTGTAGGTGACACAAGCCCTTACGCGATGTTGGATATGGGCTCATTGCCAGCGGACGCCTGTCACGCTCAGTGCCAAATTTAACATCGGTGCCAAATTTGGCTTTCATGTCGGAGGCGCCGTGCAACGGGCGCGCGGCACACATCGTGATATTGATTGGCATTGTGCTGGCGCTTGTCCGACCTACGGAGGTTACCCCTTCATTTCAGCAGCAAAGTTGAGCATGCGGTTGAGCGGGATTAGCGCTTTTTCGCGCACCTTGTCGTCAACGTGGATTTCATGCTCTTCACCACCGACTTCAAGTGCGCTCTCTATCGCTTTGAGGCCGTTCATTGCCATCCATGGGCAATGAGCGCAGCTTCGACAGGTCGCGCCCGCGCCGGCGGTTGGGGCTTCGACGAGTTCTTTTTCCGGCACCATTTGCTGCATCTTATAAAAAATGCCTTTATCCGTGGCCACAATCAGCTTTTCGTTCGGCAGGGTTTGTGCTGCTTTAATCAGCTGGCTGGTTGAGCCAACGGCATCAGCCATTTTTACCACACTGGCAGGCGATTCGGGGTGAACGAGAATCGCGGCATCAGGATAGAGGTGTTTCATTTTTTCCAGCGCTTGAGCTGAAAATTCATCATGCACCACACATTCACCTTGCCATAGCAGCATATCCGCGCCGGTTTCTTTCTCAATATAGGCACCAAGGTGGCGATCGGGGCCCCAGATAATCGGCTTATCTTGGCTGTCTAGGTGCTCGACAATTTCTAACGCAATGCTCGACGTCACCACCCAGTCGGCACGCGCTTTGACGGCGGCTGAGGTGTTGGCGTATACCACCACGGTATGATCCGGATGGGCATCACAAAACGCGGTGAATTCGTCCGCTGGACAGCCTAAGTCTAACGAGCACTCCGCGTTTAGTGTCGGCATTAGCACGGTTTTTTCTGGGGTGAGAATTTTGGCGGTTTCCCCCATAAAGCGTACACCAGCGACAATCAAGGTACTTGCTGAGTGTTGGTTGCCAAAGCGAGCCATTTCCAACGAATCAGCCACACATCCGCCGGTTTCTTCGGCAAGGGCTTGGATCTCTGGATCCGTGTAATAGTGAGCAACAAGTACCGCGTCTTTTTCTTCTAACAATTGTTTGATGCGCGCAACGTGTTGTTTTTTCTCAGTGTCAGTCAATGCCACAGGTTTCGGCGGAAAGGGGTAGACCCTTTGCGACGTTTCAATCACTTGGCTCATGGGATTACTCATGCTTACTTCCAGTCCGGAACTTCCAGTCCGGGTAGTATAACGTGAGTGGGGGGAGAAACAATATGAAGAGGGAGGCTAGGCCCTAGGAACCTAGGACCTTATTGCCTACATCGCATTTTTGGCTTGTTTGGCGCTGGTTGAGTCTGGGTAGGTATCAATCACTTGTTGAAAGTATTGATTGGCTTGGTCGCCGTTACCTTGTTTTTGTGCAATCAGACCCAGTTTCAGCAAGGCATCAGGGCGTTTATTGGAGTCTTCAAACTCACTCACTGCCGTGAATTCTTGGCTAGCTTGTTCAAACTTACGTTTGGAGAAATAAAGCTGGCCGAGCCAATAGTGGGCATTAGCGGTGTATACCGATTCTGGGTATGTTGAAAGGAACGCTTTGAATGCCTTGGTTGCGCCTTGGTAATCTTTCTCTTTTAAGATCAGGTTGACTGCGGCTTCATAGGCTGCATTCTCGGTTTGATCGGCGGTGAAGTTAACCGCTGGCTTATCTTCTGGCGCTTTCTCTGGCTCTGCGGGGGCCGATTGCTTGGCTGTTCTTAGGGTGTCGATTTCTCGATATAGGTCACGTTGACGTTCAACCATTTGTTGAATGTCATAGCTGTTACGCTCAACGTTACCGCGTAAATTGCTCAGCTCTTGCGCCATTTGGTCAAGCTGGCGCTGCATATCCAGCTGCATTTGATTACGTGCTTGGAGCATGCGCTCTAAGCGATCGACGGCGGTGCCGCCCGCCCCTACTTCTGTCACCGGAGCAGGTGTGGCAGCCACGGGGGCTGCCACACTCACCAGTAACGCCAGCGCGAGGGTTCGCACAGAGTTACTGTTCATTGTCATATCCTTTATCCATTACCAAAAGGCTGGATTAGTATACCAATACCGCACGACGGTTTTTGGCGTAAGCTTCTTCGCTTTGGCCAAGCACCAACGGTTTTTCTTCACCGTAGCTCACGATAGAGATCTGGCTCGCCGGTACGCCCAGCGCTTGTAGGTACTTAGAAACCGCTTCGGCACGACGCTCGCCCAGTGCGATGTTGTACTCAGGGGTACCGCGCTCGTCAGCGTGACCTTCTACGACCACTTCCATCGCTGGGTTAGCACGCAGGTAAGTGGCGTGGGCATCCAGCATGTCTTCGTATTGTGGCAGTACTGATGAGTCGTCAAAGTTGAAGTAAACGGTTTGCGACTGACGCAGTTCTTGGTTACGAATTTGTTGCTCTGTCATTGAGCCTTGGCCGTCAACAGGAGAAACAACCGTGGTGCCGTTTTGGTTGGTTGATTGGCCAGAACCACTGCCTGTTGAGCTATCGTGTGAGCTACACGCAGCCAGAGTAAACATCGGCAGTGCCACCGCCAGACCTTTCAGTACTTTATTGATTTGCATTCTATTTTCCTTTTCTAGAAAGTTAGCGCACGTTGTTTAAAATTAAAAAACTACAGGTAAGGTGACCAGGCTGGTGCACGCACGCGCCCGTTGGTTGCCGGTAACCGCGCTTTAAAGCGGCCGTCTACAGAGACGAGTGACAACACATTCTTACGTCCATATACCGAGCTGTAAATCACCATGCTGCCATTAGGCGCAATGCTTGGCGACTCATCCAACAAGGTTTTGGTTAGGATTTGCACCGCCCCGCTGTTTAAGTCTTGCTTTGCAATGTTATAGCCAGACGATGATTGATTTACCATTATCAAGTGACGGCCATCCGGTGTCAGTTGCCCACCCATGTTCTGATTGCCTTGCCACGTGATCCGTCGGCTAGTTCCGTCGTCTAAATTTACGCGATAAATCTGTGGTTTGCCACCCCGGTCAGAGGTATAGATGAGCGAGTTACCATCAGGATCCCAAAATGGCTCGGTGCTATTGGCACGGCCGTGGGTAATTTGCGTCAATTTTTTGCTGTTCAAATCGAAGGTATACACCTGCAAGCTACCGGTTTTGGAGAGTACCAAGGCTAACTTGCTGCCATCAGGAGAAAACTGTGGCGATCCATTGTGACGAGGGTATGACGCAATTTTCTCGCGCTGGCCGGTGTAAATGTTCATGATGAAGATTTCTGCCTGACCATTTTCGAAGCTGACATAGGCGAGCTGTCGGCCATCCGGTGACCAAGACGGCGACATCAATGGCTGTTTGGAACGCAGGATCAAGCGCTCGTTATAGCCGTCATAATCTGACAAACGCAGCTGATAGGGGTAGTCGTTTTCTTTATCAATCACCACATAAGCGATACGAGTTAAGAACGCGCCCTTTTCGCCGGTGAGCTGCTCATAAACAATATTGGAAATGCGATGCGCATAGCGGCGCAGGTCGCTCTCTTTGACCGTGGCGCGGTTATTCACAAGTAAGTGATCATCGGTTTGTACCAACTCGCCATCGGCGCCTAGGCCTTTGCTGTCACCGCCGGTGAGTTGCCCTCGAACGATATCAATCAGCTGATAGTCAATCTGATAACGCCCGTCAGATGTGGGAGTAATGGTGCCTGTGACCACCGCATCCACCCCCAGCGAGGTCCAAGCGTTGTAATCTACATCCGCATCACTATATGGGGTTTGCGGCATGTCACTGACCGCCAGCGGGTTGAACTTACCGCTGCGGCGTAAATCGGAGCCGACTACGCCGGAAATATCTTCCGGCAATTCGCCTTGTCCCTTCCATTGAAACGGGATCACGCCAATCGGGCGCGCGGTATTCACCCCTTCGGTGATCACCAATTTCAGCGCGGCATGTGCCGGTTGAGTCAGTATCGACAGACAGGCTAAAAGCATCACAACCGCGGCGATACGCCATGTTCGCAAACGATCCTGACTCTTGCTTGTCACACTGCTTGTGCCACCGCAGGGGCTCACTTCCATCATGTTTGGTATCCTGTCGTTTAGTTAGGTCTAACGGTCAACTCAATATCACGTAGTTTGGCAATAATGTCGCCATCTTCCGGCATTGGAAACTGAGACACAGACGCCACCGCGGTTTTTGTCGCGCGACACAGCCGCGTATTGCCTGCCTTTTCTTCCACATTAAGCAACAGGCCGGTCGGTGACAAGCGCATATTCACCACGCACTCTTGGCCACTTAAGCCATCATCGACGATGAGCCGTTGCTGGATCATTTGTGTAAAAATGGCGCCGTACCGCGCCACTTCATCTTGAATAAATTGCCCGCGCGCGGTTTGCCGTTGGCTGGCTTCCGACTCGAGGCCCGAGAACAAATCGTTCAGCGCCGCCTCTTGCTCTTGTTGTCGTCGCTTCGCCTCCTGGGCTTTTCGCTCTGCCTCTTGGCGCGCTTGTTCGGCTTTACGTGCCTCTTCTTCTGCTTTTTTACGCTCGGCAAGCTTGCGCTGTCGCTCGGCTTCGGCTTTTTTCGCTTCTTCCTCGGCTTTACGTTGCGCGGCGAGCTTTTCTTGCCGTGCTTTTTCCGCTTTCTCCGCCGCGAGTTCCGCTTTGCGCTTCTCTTCTAATTTACGCTGACGTTCGCGTTCGGCCTGTTCGGCCTGTTGCTTGGCAATACGCGCTTGCTCTTGCGCTTTGGCCTTTTGCTCGGCAATTCGCTTTTGCTCTTCACGTGCTTGGCGTTCGGCTTCTAACTTTTGTCGCTTCACTTCGCGAAGGCGCTGCTCTTCTTGCTCACGTTGTTGCTCAAGGCGTTTCGCTTGCTGCTCTAACCGTTTGAGTCGCTCCGCTTCTTCGCGTTTAGCCTGATCGCGTTGCTCGCGAATTTTCTTCGCCTGCGCGTTCACTACCGCCGGATCAATGACAGTGGCATCAATCGCGCGACCCGCTTTAGGGGTTGGCGTTGAGTCAGAACTAAAGTCTGCCCCCCATAACAGCACAATCACTAAGACCAGGTGCAACACGGCAGATATTGCCAGCGCGGGCATCAGCGAGTCTTTGCCTGATTTTTTATGGGTTGGTTTATCGCTTGGCTCGTTCATCACCCTCACCTACGACTCGTACGGCTCTGTCATTAACCCCACTGACGACACGCCAGCTTGGTTTAATGCATCAAGCGTCAGGATGATTTCTGAATAAGGCACCCGGCCATCGCCGCCCACTAGCACAGGGGACTTAGGATTGAGCTGCAGCTCAGCTTTAACGCGCACCAGAATTTCTTCCAAGCTCAAACCGCGGGTCATATCGCCATTATTGACACTGAGCCCTAATTGCCCGTCTTTATCCACTTCCACAATGATAAAAGCGCCGCTATCTTCCTCTTCTGCCAGCTCTGCGGCGGTTTTCGCTTGTGCCGTTTGTGGCAGATCGACATCCACTCCCTGGGTCACAAATGGGGCGGTCACCATAAAGATAATCAGCAGTACCAGCATCACATCAATGTACGGGACAACATTGATTTCCGCCGTCATCTTGCGCCGTTTAGGTTGATACGCCATGGATCACTCCTGGGTTGCCGCAAACGCTTGACGATGAAGAATGCTAGAGAACTCTTCCATAAAGTTCATGTAGTTATGCTCGAGCTTACTGACTTTGGCGGTCAAGCGGTTGTACGCCATGACCGCTGGGATCGCAGCGAACAGACCCATGGCTGTCGCCACCAAGGCTTCAGCAATCCCGGGGGCGACCATGGCCAACGTCGCCTGCTTTACCGCGCCTAGGGCGATAAAGGCATGCATGATCCCCCATACGGTACCAAACAGGCCAATGTAAGGGCTGATCGACCCCACCGTCGCCAAAAATGGCAGATGGGTTTCCAGCTCTTCCACTTGTTTTGATAACGACACGCGCATCGCCCGCGAAGTCCCTTCCATCACGGCGTCGGGCACTTTGTCGTTGCTGCGATGCAAACGCGCGAATTCTTTAAAGCCGGCGTAAAAAATCTTCTCGCTGCCCGTCAAATTGTCTTTGCGCGCTTGCACTTCTTGGAATAGTTGAGAAAGATCGATCCCAGACCAAAATCTGTCTTCAAACCGTTCAGCTTTGCTAAACGCGTGCTGCATGACCTTGGAGCGCTTGATGATCATCGCCCAAGATACCACTGACATACCCAGTAATATCAGCATCACTACCTTGACAAGCAAGCTTGCTTGCAAAAACAGGTCGAGAATGGAAAGTTCAGCGGTCACGTCATCATCTCCGATTTAATCTGTGTTGGAATCGATTTGGGTTTCATGGTTGTTGGGTCGACACAGGCTATCTTAACCGTCGCCGCACACAATGCTTTTTGATCAGAATTCACCAAGCTTTGACAAAAGGTCATGCTGGCGCGCCCCATGGCTGACACTGTGGTGACAACCTCCAGTGCATCATCAAGCCGTGCACCGCGGTGAAAGTCAATATCCATATGGCGCACAACAAAGGCGGTGCGATCGGCAAAGAGCGCTTGTTGATTGACACCGATCTCACGCAACAGTTCAGTGCGTGCCCGCTCAAAGTAATTGAGATAATTGGCGTGGTAAACCACTCCCCCGGCATCTGTGTCTTCATAGTACACACGAATCGGCCAGCGAAACGGCGTTGATTCTGTCATGTCTTTACCCATGATCGGTTTACGATAGGCAATTACTATACCTAAGTTGTGGATGTATAGAAATGCTGAGACAGCGCGGCTGGCGCATTGGTCGCCCATCAAGCCGTCGAGAAGTGATGTGCTGCAAAAAACGCGCAATTACTCACGCTAGAGTGATGAAAAAAGCACCACTCGGGTGCCTTTGTCATTCGTTTGTCACTTTGCGCTTGCTCACCGAGCGCCTAACTCAACTAGCGCAGCCACATCAAGGCGAGCAACAGAAGGGATACGCCCCACCCGAATGGCGGCCAGGTGAGCCACCGGCTCCATTTGCCTTGCGCCGTGAAACCGACGGCATGGATCACCCCGACACAGGTCGCGTAGAGCAGCCCCACGCCCATCGGAAACGTGACACCGCCCATGCGCTGAGCAAAGGCTTCTGGCGCCCACATTACTTGGCCGCCCCAGCACAGGGCACTGGCCAATGAGAGCAGCCGCCAAAGGCCAGAAAAGTGCTGGCCTACGGGAGCAGGTTGGCGCTCACTCATTGTCGTGATCCATCGCTTCGGTGTGCTCCAACCATAAGGCATTGATAATGCCAAAGGCGCATGCCAGCAGCACACCAAGAATCCACGTGAAATACCACATATGCAAGCTCCTTAATCAGTACAGTGAATGGGTGTTGTCTTCAATATATTGCGCGTCTAAGCGACCAAACATTTTAATATAGCACCACAGGGTGTAAGCCAAGATAATCGGCACAAACACCGCCGCGACGATGGTCATGATCGACAAGGTTAGCTCGCTGGAGGTGGCATCCCACATGGTCAAGCTGTGACCCGGGAAAGTGCTCGATGGCATCACAAAGGGGAACATTGCGATACCCGCGGTCAAAATCACGCCCGCCACGGCTAAACTCGAGAACAAGAAAGCCCAACCTCCGCGCTCAAGACGTGACGCCAGCAGTGCCAACAATGGCATGACGGCGCCGACCAGTGGTGCTAACCAGAGGATTGGCATCGCTTGATAATTACGCATCCAAGCGCCGCTTTGTACCGCGACCTCTTTCGCCAGTGGGTTAGAGGCTGCTTGGTTCGCCGCCTCACTGACCACCACAAAGCCATCTATATTTTGTACCCAGAAGCCTGCTGCCACAAAGAGTACGGTGGTCAATAATGCACACAGTTGCGCGACATTACGTGCGCGTACATGCAGCGCATCGGTAGTTTTTAGTTGCAACCAGGTTGCGCCTTGCAACACCACCATAAACAGGCTCACCAATCCACACACCAGTGCGAAGGGATTAAGCAGTGCAAAAAAGCCACCGGTGTAGGTTGGGATCAAGAGATCGCTAAGCTGGAACGGCACCCCTTGTAAGAGGTTACCAAAGGCGACCCCGAAAATGACCGGTGGTACAAAGCCCCCCAGCACCAAGCCCCAATCCCATGCGGTGCGCCAGCGTGGGTCATCGATTTTTGAGCGATAGTCAAAGCCCATGGGACGGAAGAAAAGCGCCGCCAGTGTGACCACCATCGCGATATAAAAACCAGAAAAGGAAACCGCATACACCAACGGCCAAGCGGCGAATAATGCCCCGCCTGCGGTCACTAACCAGACTTGGTTTCCTTCCCAGTGGGGCGCGACAGCGTTAATCATTACCCGACGTTCACTGTCGGTTTTGCCGATCAGGGTGAGCAAGGCGCCCACCCCCATGTCAAAGCCATCAGTGACGGTAAAGCCGATCAGTAACACACCGATCAGTACCCACCAGATCAGGCGTAACATTTCATAATCAAACATGCTCTCTCTCCTTATGCTTCAATCTGGCGGCTGAAATCCGCTTCTGGATTGCCTTTTTGTTCAAAATGGTAGCGGCCGGTTTTGAGGCTGCTGGGCCCAAGGCGGACAAACTTGAACATCAGATAAAGCTCAGCGACGAGGAATACGGTGTAGAGCGAGCAAATCGCCACCATCGAGAAAATAATATCGCCAGCGGCCAAATTCGATGCGGCCACGTGCACGGGGAGGATTTCCCCCACCGCCCAAGGCTGACGGCCATACTCGGCAACAAACCAACCCGCTTCGCAGGCGATCCATGGCAGAGGAATACCAATCAGCGCAAGCTTCAGTAGCCATGGTTTTTCATCGATACGCTGGCGACAGGTTTGCCAGAACGCCATGCCAAAAATAAACAGCATCGCAAAGCCGCACGCTACCATGATCCTAAAGCTCCAGAACAAAGGCGCCACTTGCGGGATAGAGTCTTGCGCGGCTTGCTGAATTTGCCCTTCCGTCGCATCCACCACCTTGTCGGTGTACGGCTTAAGGAGCAGGCCATAACCGAGATCGTTTTTCACTTCATTGAACGCGGCTTTGGTTTCCGGTGATTTCTCGCCGGCACGCAGTTTTTCCAGCAATGCGTACGCCTGCATACCATTGCGGATGCGGGTTTCATGCTCAGCAATCAAATCGGTTAAGCCTGTCACTTCTTTATCCAGTGAGCGCGTGGCAATGATCCCCATCGCATAAGGGATTTTGATCGCATAATCAGTCTGCATGGTCTCTTGATTCGGCAGCCCCACCACAGTGAACGCCGCTGGCGCTTCTTCGGTGTGCCACTCGGCCTCAATCGCTGCCAGTTTGACCTTTTGTACATCACCCAGCTCGTACCCGGACTCATCACCTAAGATGATTACCGATAAAATGGCCGCCATGCCAAACGAGGCAGCAATCGCAAACGAGCGACGCGCAAAGGCAATATCACGGCCTTTGAGCAGGTAGTAAGCGCTGATCCCCAGAATGAACATCGCCCCTGTGGTATAGCCGGCGGCAACGGTGTGAACAAACTTCACCTGTGCGACGGGGTTAAAGACCACGTCGGCAAAGCTCACCATCTCCATGCGCATGGTTTCAAAATTAAACTCTGAGCCCACGGGATTTTGCATCCAGCCGTTGGCCACCAAAATCCATAGCGCAGAAAAGTTAGAGCCTAATGCCACCAGCCAGGTGGTGACCAAGTGCTGACGTTTACTGAGACGATCCCAACCAAAGAAGAACAGGCCCACAAAAGTGGATTCAAGGAAGAAGGCCATCAGCCCTTCAATGGCAAGCGGGGCGCCAAAAATATCCCCTACATAGTGGGAATAATAGGCCCAGTTGGTTCCGAACTGGAACTCCATGGTAAGGCCGGTTGCTACACCGAGCGCAAAGTTAATTCCAAAGAGTTTGCCCCAAAACTTGGTCATGTCTTTGTAGATTTGCTTATCGGTCATCACGTATAACGATTCCATGATGGCCAGCAAAAATGCCATGCCCAGAGTTAAAGGAACAAACAGGAAGTGATACATCGCGGTCAGCGCAAACTGCAGCCGCGATAAATCGACGATATCGGTAATCATGGTCACTCCTTTACACCGCTTTCGGTGCCGATACTGGCGTATCGCTCGTTTTACTTTCTCACCCTGCACGGCAGTCAAAACAGCTGGCTGGCGCGGGGAAAGCTACACACTTCTTAATTGACTGCTTGCATGTTACACAGTTGAAACACCAAGGTTATTCTATAGTTAAATTTTATCTAATTAAGGTATAACTAATATTATAGGCGCAACAATTGGGTGTTAATCGTGTTTTGCTCGGTTTGTCGACTCGGCTGCAAAAACAATAAGACGAACCAACCGAGAGACAAAACTGTGATTAACCACGAAGAAACTAGGCGAGATGGCGGCATTAACGGAAGCCATCTCTCATTGCCTTGTCACCGGCAACCGCCAGCAGATGGGGTTACGATAAGGGTTCACGTGCTACATAACCTTAATCTAGATCAAAAAACCCCATCGGTTGTCGGCCAATGGGGCAGTTTTAGCAAAAAACGTCTTGATCTTGATTAAGGTTTGCGAGGATTTTCAGCGCAGTCTATCCGATTAGGTTTTCGGCAAATCAAAGCCAAAATGCAGATACGCACGCTGGCTGGCAATCCGACCACGTGGTGTGCGTTGCAGGTAGCCTTGTTGAATCAAATAAGGCTCAATCACATCTTCGATGGTGTCTTTCTCTTCGCCAATCGCCGCCGCTAAGTTATCAAGCCCCACCGGCCCGCCATCGAACTTCTCAATAATGGCATTGAGTAGCTTGCGATCCATGTAGTCAAAGCCTTGGCTGTC
Organism: Salinivibrio sp. PR6; assembly: GCF_001995955.1. NCBI lineage: Bacteria > Pseudomonadati > Pseudomonadota > Gammaproteobacteria > Vibrionales > Vibrionaceae > Salinivibrio > Salinivibrio sp. PR6. The sequence goes on from NZ_MUFA01000001.1 coordinate 25,486, forward strand.
GACATCGAGCATATCGAGCGCACGTTGGGCAATATCAGCACTGATATCTCCCGTGCCTTTTACTTCAGCATAATCACGCACACGACGGAGTAAGCGGTTAGCAATACGTGGCGTACCACGAGAACGACGCGCCACTTCCATCGCCCCTTCCTCATCGGTTGATAACGCCAAACAATGTGCGCTGCGTTTCACGATACCGGTTAGATCCCCCACGCTGTAATACTCTAAGCGCTGGGTAATGCCAAAACGGTCACGCAAGGGCGATGTCAGCGAGCCGGCGCGGGTGGTGGCACCAATCAGGGTAAACGGGGGTAAATCGATTTTGATTGACCGCGCGGCAGGCCCTTCACCAATCATGATATCCAGCTGATAGTCTTCCATCGCGGGGTACAAGACTTCTTCTACCACTGGGCTTAAGCGATGGATTTCATCAATAAACAGCACATCATGAGGCTCAAGGTTGGTGAGCAAGGCGGCCAGATCGCCGGCTTTTTCTAATACAGGGCCTGACGTGGTGCGAATATTGACGTCCATTTCATTGGCAACAATATTGGCCAAGGTGGTTTTACCCAGACCTGGCGGGCCAAAAATCAATAGATGATCGAGCGCTTCTTGGCGTTTGCGAGCAGCATGGATAAAGATTTCCATCTGATCACGGACGTGATTTTGGCCTTGGTAGTCTTCCAATAACTTAGGACGAATCGCGCGGTCGATCACCTCTTCTTCCCGATCAGGGGTGGTTTGCGCCGAGATTAAACGATCAGCTTCTATCATGGGTTACACCATTGAGCGCAGCGCGTGACGAATGACGTCTTCGCTGCTCATGTCATCAGTTGTAATTTGTTTAACCACTTTTTCAGCCTGTGCCGCTTTATAACCCAGCGCGACCAAGGCGCTCACCGCCTCATCCGCGGCAGACGAAATCGTGGTTGGCGCTGCGCGTAGGGCTGCGCCCTCAGCCGTCGCGGCATCCGTGTGCGGGGTAAAGAGATCGAACGCTTCCCAGTTTTTAAGCCGGTCGCGCATTTCAATCACCAAACGTTCCGCGGTTTTCTTACCCACCCCGGGGATTTTCACCAGGGTCGAGACATCATTATGCTCGACACTGTCGACAAAGTGGTTAGCCGTCATCCCCGATAAAATCGCTAACCCCAGTTTAGGTCCCACGCCATTGGCCTTGATCACTTCCCGAAACAGCGCTCGCTCACGTTTACCGCTAAAACCATAGAGAAGTTGCGCATCTTCACGCACTACAAAATGCGTGTACACGGTAGCGGTTTCACCCACCTCCGGCAATTGATACAAGCAGTTCATGGGCATGCTCACTTCATAGCCGACGCCGTTCACATCAATCAAAATCTCAGGAGGTTGCTTTTCTATCAGGGTTCCCTGTAATCGGCCTATCACAATCGCGTCTCTGTTTGTTACTTTGCCCCAAGGATAAAGAATAACTGGATCTATATCCAGTCGGATTGACGACGGGCGGATTACGGATTACGGATTACGGATTACGGATTACGGATTACGGATTACGGATTACGGATTACGGAAAAGCGTAACGTGCCTGTCCCTGTAGAAAAAGTGCCTAGGGCCTAGAGCCTAGGTTCCTAGGACCTAGGCACTACTTCCTGCTCTTCCCGTATTCTGTAAGCGAAGCGCTCTGTATTCAAAAATCCTAAATATCGCGTAGGTCGGACAAGCGCCAGTGCGATGTTAACCCTGAATACCCAAGCCGACGCGCGCCCGTTGGCAATTTACACATACCCAACACTATGCCTGGGGCTTGTGTCACCTACACCAATGGCAACATCGATGTATAACTAGGCGTAGAAAGTGCGGCTCGATGGTTTTGTCACGCCCTCTGATCATGGCTCAAATTCTGTCTGCATTCCCACGCAGGAGCGTGGGAACGAGTAATCGTAGCCGATGACACCACCGATATATAAATCAGGCGTAGGTCGGATAAGCGCCGGGGCGATGTTAATCCTGAATACCCAAGCCGACGCGCGCCCGTTGCACGGCGCCTCCGACATTGTGGTCAAATTTGGCATCGAACGTGACAGGCGACCGTTGGCAATTTACACATACCCAACACTATGCCTGGGGCTTGTGTCGCCCCTCATCCTACTCAGATAAACTCGCTTTTTTACGCTTTTCCAAATCGGCAAAAAAGGTGTTTGGGAAAGGTGTCGAAGAAGATTCGCCTTTTCCATCAAAGAGAACGACCACATTAGTCTGGTTTTTAGGTGAACGGACGACCCACCCGTTTGGGTCTGCTCCCTGTTTAGGCGTACAGTCATCGTACATATCAACGCACGATTTTGAGTAGAAGACCCGTACTCTAGGGCCATCAACAATTACCTCCATCGAACCATAGTCACGGTCGAAATTTTGGTAGTAATTATCCATTGTTTTCATTTTGGCTTCGGCATTATCTGGAATGGGAGCAGATATGCGGTGATATGATTCGAAAGGGTATTCCCATCCTTTAGCCCAGTACCCCTCAATGTAAGAGGGTGCATCCATGCGTCCACCAGACGAATGAGCTCCTGGATAGCCACTGACGGCCCCCATTGCAAAATTAGCCTTTCCGCCTGATTGGGTGGTGATTACCATTTTTTTCACACCATGTTCGCCGGAGGTGCTGCCATTAGTAAATCCGACCTCAGCCGTATAAGGCTCAGGCTCACAGCCAAAAATCGCTAACGATAAGAGTAGTGATAAAAAGGCTTTCAATTTAATCACTGCCAAATACCTGGCTCCTAGATTGGCATCAATTGACACTTAGATCTATTCCGGAGAGTTTGCCTTTTGCCGGTGTTCTGATGTCGCAGTGTCAGCTGAAGGAAAAGGAGTCGGAGAAGATTCGCCTTTGCCATCAAAGAGAACGACCACATCAGTCTGGTTTTTAGGTGAACGGACGACCCACCCGTTTGGGTCTGCTCCCTGTTTAGGCGTACAGTCATCGTACATATCAACGCACGATTTTGAGTAGAAGACCCGTACTCTAGGGCCATCAACAATCACCTCCATCGAACCATAGTCACGGTCGAAATTTTGGTAGTAATTATCCATTGTTTTCATTTTGGCTTCGGCATTATCTGGAATGGGAGCAGATATGCGATGATAGGAGATTAAACCGCTACTCGGCTCTGGGTTACCTTTTGCCCACTCACCTTCGATGTAAGCGGGGGCATCTATTTTTCCTCCGCCTGAGTGGGCCCCAGGATAACCACCGACAGAACCCATAGCGAAGTTTGCTCGGCCTCCTGATAGCGTTGTAATCGTCATTTTGGACACGATATGCCGACCGGTAGTACTGCCATTAGTAAAGCCAGCCTCAACGGTGTAAGGTTCGGGCTTGCAACCTAAAACAGCCACTGATAAGAGCAGTGGTAAAAATGCTTTCCATTTAGTCATTGCTAAATACCTGACGTTTGGGTTGGTTATTACGGTCAATGCTCAATGCGTTAACGAACCTCTCGATTGCACTTTCGTAACCGGGATTTATAAGTGCATCATGGGGGCGATGAATATATTCTCGAGATAAAACTACTTCATCTTTTTTCCACTGATTTTGAATGGAGCCTGATGGAAGCTTTTTCATAGACGACCACATACGCGTTATAAATGAGTCATCATGCTCATCGAAGGGCTCAGAGTTTAGCTTGTTTAAAGCATCCGTATCCCAGATAACACCCTGTTTTTCAGCTTGCTGTTTCATCCGCTCAAAAGTGAGCCCTGCCAGTGCATTGCTGGTTGGGATAAAATGGTAGTAATGTAGCTCACCGTTGACGAGCTTAACTTCACCATGAATACCGTGCTCTTCTCGCGTTTGTTGTTGCCAAGCTAGATTCTCTTGCGCAAGCTTTTGTTGAGCATAGGCGGCAAGTTCATGGGCTGATTTAAATTTTTGAATATCAGATTGATACTTATCATAAAGTGATGTTTTATGGGTAAGCTTTCTATGATACGTCGAGTCTACAGGTTGGTTGAGGCGTGCAGGTAGGTCTGTCCTGCCATATTGGTTTTTAGATGGATAGCCACCGCCAATATCGGTGTGACAGCCAGGGAATACTTCTTGACAGAAAATACCGTCACTGAAGGCAACCGCCTCGGTGTGGCCTTTCCCTAACGAAGTTAATGGAAAGTTCTCACGGTACTCATGCTGTGCACAAATCTGGAATACTTTTTCTGCCGCATTTGGTTTGAGGCCAAGCTTATATTCCCCTTCGTCATTGTTACCGGGCATATAAAATGAGCCTACGGTATCAAAAAGGCCCACAAAACGAACAGAAATACGGCGCTGTGTATCTGCCGCATAAAATTCATCGGATAGGGAATCAAACCGCTTATAGCTCTCATTGCCTAGTAAGTTTGGATAAATCTCGCTAGGATTTTTGCTTCTTTCGGGATTGCTATAGTCAGGAAAACCGGCCTCTAGTGCATTGACAAAATGCCTTGCCAATGCGGCACCGCGGCTGAACCCAAACACATCAAACTGAATGTGATTGATTTTATGATATTCGGTTCCAAGTCGGCGAATAATGCCGTTAACTTCTTTTAACAGTGTTTGCCACTTCCACAATCCACCAGTGTCATCAAACACGCCAAAAGCTTGTCCAGGGAAGAGTTTTTCATCACCACCCGCATCAATGGTTGGGTTACGCTCTCCGGGAATAATCGGAATATCATCCACTGTGCCGACCCCAGATACATAAATTTTAGCTGATTGGCCATCTTGTTCTGGGTACGCTTCAAATAGGCGAGCAATATTGGTACGCGACTTATTGCCGTACGTCTCTTTGTATTCATCATTAGGGCTATTTTGCCCCGTACCATCAAAGAAAACCCCAATACGCAGTGTCCGTTCGCGTTTTAGGTTGACGACTGGAAGCTCTTTTTCGACTGTTTTTTCATCGCTGATTGCTTTAACAGCAGAATTAAGTAAACAACGCTCGCTGTAGTCGTAAAACGTATTTAATGGATGATTGAACCAATCTGGAGATATGGGTGGAAAGCCGTAAGAAGCGGTTTGAGTTTGCTTTTTCTCCGTCGGCTGACTAACCGTTAGGCTATCACCCACCGCTAACGACATCGGTTCAGCGTCATACTGCGGATTCAAACCCAGCAGCTGCTTAGCGGATAAGCCATATTGTTCGGCAATTGTCGGCCATGATTCACGTTGGCGGGTAGTCGGATCAAACTTAACGGTATGGGTTAATGGTTGCGCTGAGTCACCAGTTTTATCGCTATCCGCATTTGCCGGAGAGTCGTCTCGATTAGCAACGGTTTGCTTAGGGGCGGCGAGTAAATCGCTGATAGATAGCTTTACGCCGTTTTCTGCTAGCCATTCTTCGTCTGGGTTATCAAGCGTCTCGCGAGTGATCGGTTCTTCGAGATAGACAAGATGTTGGTCTTCGACTTCTTTCCCGCCAATCTTCCAGTACACCAAGAGCGCGCTTTGATAACGATTAAAACCTTGCTCCTGGTTGAGTCTGTCATGTTTAGAGCGCGTGGCGAAAAACTGCCATTTGCCATCACCCAGCAGCTTGTACTCCTGCACTAAGCGCTTTTGATAAAAGTGGTAGTAATAGCCTTCGGTGGGTAAGCCTAGTCGCTCGCCGAGTTGAACGGAGGGGGTTACAGGAATAAAGGCTTCTTGGATTACTCCAGAGCCAATCGGCTTCATCTGCACGGGCTCGGGCACGCTGATGCCCATTGACGCTGATGCTATTTTGGCAACAAGCTTTTTGGGCTCATTGAATGCGGTATACGTAGTGTACTTAGTGCCGTGTTCAGTGCGCGCGGTTTGCCAATCACCCTTCACGCCTTCTTGTTGTGTTTTGGCTAACTCAAATTTACCCCCGACTGTCTTGCTAAAGACCTTGTCCGAGCTGGCAATCTCAAAACAGTACTCGTACTTAAGTGGCGGTGGCGCATCTGAACGGTCAGGTTTTACCGGTTCCGGCACATAGGTGTCTTCGATATTGGTTGCGGCATGCGAACTGTGACTCGCACCGCCGGAGCCACTCGCGCCACCGACCGCACTGCCAGACTGATTGGCTCGGGCGGCAAGTGCTGAACGGGCTTGTGGTGAGAGGGTCGTTTCAGTGTCTGGCGAGAGGGACCAAACCTTATTCGTATTATCATGCACCATCGCGGGCCGCGTTGGGGGGTCAGCCAACAGGGCAAATTCACCGCTATCAAGCTTTTCTTTGAATTGTGAAAAGCTCACCCCATCGGGCATCACTCCATCAAGGTCTCGCTCATTCAGCGCCTCAGTATCGCCCTCTACTTGCCCAAACTCATAAGCCATAAGTTCAGTCAATCGAACTAGTTTGTAACCCACCGCATTGTCCGCCTGCCAAGAATCATGACGGATCATTCTACGCAACGGGCCAGATTTTTGGATAGGTTTGTTGTCATCGTTAGGTTAGCACTGGCTAAACTGTGAAATGCGTGCAAGATCGGATAACAGGAGGGATCATACGTGCGGATAGCCGTTGCGCCCGTTGCACGGCGCCATCGGACATCGTGGTCAAAATTGGCGCCAAACGTGACAGGCGCCCAGGTAGCATAGTGCATTATTGTTGACATAGTACCGGGGCTTGTGTCACCTACGCCAATGGTATCATCTATATCGGCCGCGGCGGGCGGCGTTGGCTTTGCCGGCCATGGCGATGAGGGTGTGATTGGTGTGGGCATGGCAAATGGCAACCGCGAGGGCGTCGGCGGCATCGGCTTGCGGGGTGGCGCTGAGCTTTAACATGTGGGTGACCATATGCTGGACTTGCTTTTTATCCGCGCTGCCTTTTCCCACTACGGCTTGCTTGATAAGCCTCGCGGCATATTCAGAGACAGGTAAATCGGCGTTTACCGCCGCAACAATGGCGCTGCCGCGCGCTTGCCCCAGTTTAAGCGCTGAATCCGCGTTACGGGCCATAAACACTTGCTCAATGGCAAAGTTATCCGGTTGGAACTGGGTGATAACTTCACTCACCCCTGCGTAGATATGTTTCAGTCGACCGGGTAAGTCGTCTGTCTCGGTGCGAATACAGCCACTACCGAGATATTCAAGATGCCGACCATGTTGGCGGATCACCCCATAACCGGTGATCCGCGAACCTGGGTCAATCCCCAGTATCACTGCCATTTAGCTTAAACTCGCTGCCACTTCGTCCGAGATATCACCGTTATGGTAGACTTCTTGCACATCGTCAAGGTCTTCTAACATATCGATCAAGCGCAGCAGCTTCGGTGCCGTGTCTGCATCTAACTCCGCTTTGGTGGATGGCACCTGAGTCACCTCTGCTCGCTCAGCTTCAAACCCAGCTTTATCTAAGGCATCTTTTACATAGCCAAAGTCATTGGGGGTGGTGTACACATCCATTGAGCCGTCGTCATAGGTGACCACATCGTCCGCGCCGCCTTCGAGTGCCGCTTCCATCACCGCATCTTCTTCAAGGCCGGATGGGTAGGTGATCACCCCTTTTTTATCGAATAAGAAGCTGACTGAGCCATCAGTACCCAGGTTACCACCGGATTTTGAAAACGCATGGCGCACACCTGACACAGTACGGTTGCGGTTATCGGTCATGCACTCCACCATCACCGCCGTGCCCGCAGGGCCATAACCTTCATAGATGACGGTTTCCATGTTCTCGTCACCTTCGCCGCCCGCACCGCGTGAAATCGCACGGTTGATGGTATCGCGTGTCATGTTATTTGACAGCGCTTTATCCACCGCGGCACGCAGGCGTGGATTGGTTTCCGCCTCGGGGCCACCCTCTTTGGTTGACACCACAATTTCTCGGATAAGCTTGGTGAAAATCTTACCGCGCTTCGCGTCTTGAGCGGCTTTACGGTGTTTAATGTTCGACCACTTACTGTGACCTGCCATATCGACTCTCCGTTTTTTGCGCTCCCCTCACGTGAAAGGAGTAATAAGAAAAAACGCGCCTTGGCTTTTCAGTCTGAGGCGCGTTGAGACATTGACCTTGCGCCTTGATACGACCGCCTGGTGACGGCAGCTATCGGTCGCAAGGATAAGACGGGCAAGGCTGCTTGCCCGTCATCAGGCGAATCTATTCGCTGTGTTCGTTTTGCTCTGCCGCTGCGGTAATGCTCAGCGCCAGTTCTTCAAGCGCCGCATCATTAGCAAGGCTTGGCGCGTCAGTCATCAAGCATGCCGCTGCGGTGGTTTTCGGGAAGGCAATCACGTCACGAATGTTCTCGGTGCCGGATAGCAACATCACCAGGCGATCCATACCAAACGCCAGACCTGCGTGTGGTGGAGTACCGTATTTCAATGCATCCAGCAAGAAGCCAAATTTCTTGCGCTGCTCTTGCTCATCAATGCCTAATGTTTCAAACACCGCGGCTTGCATTTCTGGGTTATGGATACGCACCGAGCCACCGCCCACTTCGTAACCATTTATCACCATGTCATACGCGTTAGAATTCGCCGCCGCAGGATTTGCCACCAGCTCTTCAGGTGTCACGTCGGTCGGCGCAGTGAACGGGTGGTGCATCGCATGCAAGTTACCCTCGTCGTCTTCCTCAAACATTGGGAAGTCAACCACCCACAATGGTGCCCACGCTTGGGTGTCGGTCAGCTCAAGATCTAGGCCTAGCTTCACACGCAATGCGCCCAGCGCTTCAGTGACCACTGATTTCTTGTCGGCACCGAATAGGATAATGTCACCGGTTTGCGCCTCAGTGCGTGACAGAATGCTTTCTACCACTTCGGCATTGAGGAACTTGGCCACCGGCGATTGAATGCCATCAAAACCGGCGTCACGGTCGTTGACTTTCATCCACGCCAAGCCTTTGGCGCCGTAGATGCCAACAAAGTTGGTGTATTCATCAATCTGCTTGCGCGACAAGCTGGCACCGCCTGGCACACGAATCACAGCCACGCGGCCTTTCTCATCGTTTGCCGGGCCAGAGAACACTTTAAATTCAACATCTTTGACGATGTCTGCTACATCGACGATTTCGAGCGGGTTACGCAAATCTGGCTTGTCGGAGCCAAAACGGCGCATCGCTTCTTCATACTTCATGGTGGGGAACGCGCCCAAGTCCACATTGAGCAGCGATTGCCACATTTCACGGATCAATTGCTCGGTCACCTCGCGCACTTGGTCGGCGCTCATGAATGAGGTTTCGATATCAATTTGTGTAAATTCTGGCTGGCGATCGGCGCGCAAGTCTTCATCACGGAAGCACTTCACGATTTGGTAATAGCGATCAAACCCGGACATCATCAGCAACTGTTTGAACAGCTGTGGTGATTGCGGTAACGCATAAAAATTACCTTTGTGGACACGGCTTGGCACCAAGTAGTCACGTGCGCCTTCTGGGGTCGCTTTGGTGAGTACCGGGGTTTCGATGTCTAAAAAGTCATTGTCATCGAGGAAACGACGGACAAAGCTGGTGGCTTTAGCACGCAGTTTAATCCGATCGCTCATTTCAGGGCGGCGCAAGTCAAGGTAGCGATACTTCAGGCGCTGCTCTTCGGAAATAAACTGGTTAAAGTCAATCGGCATCGGTGCACTGCGGTTGATGATCTCCAACCCTTTCGCCACCACTTCGACTTCGCCTGTGGCCATATCACTGTTGATCTGGCTCTCTGGACGCGCACGCACTTCACCACGGATGGTCAGGCAAAATTCGTTACGCAATTTGTTTGCTTGCTCGTAAACATCACCCATATCAGGGTCAATCACAACTTGCACCAGACCTTCACGGTCGCGCATGTCGATAAAAATCAAGCCGCCCAAATCACGGCGGCGGTTAACCCAACCACAAAGACTTACTTCTTGCCCGACGTGGGCTTTATTCAGGTGACCACAATATTGGGTGCGCATAGATTATTCCTGATCTGTTCTGATGATTCCGCTTGCCCCCTGGGGCACAAGCCTGCCAAATACTGAGGGGAATTCGGGTAACAGCGTCTGTCGTACCTGACGGTACGCCCCCATGAGTGCCGTTACTGTCAAAGACCTGCCATTATAAAGGAAAAGCCCCGCTCTTGGTAAAGCGATCGCACTTAAAACCGATAGTTTTTTTGTCCAAATCCTTTTAGGCTATTACTTTATTGGTTCGCAACGCATCAGCACGGGCATGACCTCCTTATTACACCAACTCCCCTCTCCACCCCTGCGGTTGGGGCTGACGCAATGGTCTCATCCCAGTTGGCAGCATCACTTTTATCCGCCAGGCACCAAGTCAGGCGAGCGCTTAGCCCGTTATGCCGAGGTGTTTAATACCGTCGAGGGCAACACGACCTTTTACGCCTCCCCCTCGCCGCAAACGGTGAATAATTGGGCGGCCGCCATTCCAGACAGTTTTCAATTTACCTTTAAGCTGCCGAAAACCATTACCCATCAATGCCAGCTGCGTCATGCGCAAGACTTAACCGCCGACTTTATTAAGCTGATGGCCCCGCTCCATGAGCATATTGGCCAGTGGACGATTCAACTGCCGGCGCGCTTTGGTCCAGACGGGTTGCCCAGCTTAGACACGTTTCTTACAACGCTGCCGCGCGATTTGGCCATCGGTGTCGAAGTGCGTCACCCGGCCTTTTTTGCCAAAGGCGACGCAGAGAAAGCGCTCAACCGACTGTTGATCGATCATAACGCCAACCGTGTGATCATGGACAGTCGCCCGGTATTTGCGGCTAAACCCGACACCCCTGCCATTATTGATGCGCAAAAGAAAAAGCCCCGGGTGCCCGTGCATGCCATCGCCACCAGCGCAGCGCCCATGGTGCGTTTTATCGGCCATCCTGATTTGCCCGAAAATACCGCGTTTTTTGACCCTTGGATCTCACGCTTATCTCAATGGATAGCCGCGGGCAAAACGCCCTATTTAATGATTCATACCTCAGATAACGATCAGGCCCCTGCGTTGGCCGCACAATTATATCAACGTCTTGATTTATCAACGCCACTGGCTTCCGTCACGCGCGCCGCACAAAGTCAACAGGGCGCGTTGTTTTAATCTCGCCGCTAGCACGCGTTCTCACCGTGCAGACAGACGCAGAAAAATTCACTACAATACGCCGCTTTTGTGGCAAGCTTTGGGTGCAAAACGCACCAAAGCCTGCCAGCTTGGCTGATTTGTAGGGGCTTACATGGCTAATCAGGATAAAATTTTCGCAGCGCCTATCGAAAAAATGGGCGATTTCACCTTCGATGAAAATGTCGCTGAGGTGTTCCCGGATATGATCCAGCGCTCGGTACCGGGTTACAGCAATATTATTTCGGCCATCGGCATGCTGGCCAAGCGTTTTGCGGCGCCTGATAGTCATATTTACGATCTTGGCTGTTCGCTGGGTGCTGCCACTTTATCGATGCGTCGCCATATTCCTCATGACAGCTGCAAAATTATTGCGGTGGATAACTCACAAGCCATGGTTGAGCGTTGTCGCTTGCATGTTAACGCGTATCGCGGCGCCGCCGATGTTGAGGTTCGCGAAGCCGATATTCGCGACGTCGAGATAACCAATGCCTCGATGGTGGTGCTCAATTTTACCCTACAATTTTTAAGCCCTGACGATCGCCAAGCCCTACTCACTCGCATTTATCAAGGCTTGAAGCCAGGTGGGATCCTGATTCTATCCGAAAAGTACCGCTTTGAAGACGAAACCGCCAATGAATTGCTGATCGATTTACACCACGATTTCAAGCGTGCCAATGGCTATAGCGAGCTTGAGATCAGCCAAAAGCGCAGTGCACTGGAAAATGTGATGCGCCCAGACAGTATTGCCACCCACCAAGCGCGGCTCCATGCCATTGGCTTTAGCAGCGTCGCCATGTGGTTCCAGTGTTTTAACTTTGGTTCGATGCTCGCGATTAAGTAAGACGAGCCTGACAGTACGAGTAATCTGATGTTTGATTTTTCCGATTTTTATCAGCTGATCGCCAAAAACCGTCTAAGCCATTGGCTCGAGGTGTTGCCAGCACAATTAGCCGATTGGCAAAACCAGCCGCATGGCGATATGCCCAAGTGGATAAAAGTGCTCAACAAGATACCCACCACCGCGCCCGAGACGGTTGAGCTGAAAGACGCAGTGCGTATTGGTGATAACAGTAGCTTACCTAATGGCGAGCGCAAAAAATTAGAAAACTTATTGCGTACCTTGCACCCTTGGCGCAAAGGCCCGTACCAGGTACACGGCATTGATATTGATACAGAGTGGCGCTCAGATTGGAAATGGGATCGCGTACTCCCGCATATCTCGCCGCTAAAAGGGCGGTATGTGCTTGATGTCGGTTGCGGCAATGGCTACCACATGTGGCGCATGTTGGGCGAAGAGGCCGCATTGACAGTGGGCATCGACCCCTCCGAACTCTTTTTGATGCAATTCGACGCCATTCGTCGCTTGATGGGTAACGATCAGCGTGCGCACCTGCTGCCTTTAGGGATTGAAAAACTGCCTGCGCTACGCGCGTTCGACACCGTTTTCAGTATGGGTGTGTTGTATCACCGCCGCTCCCCTCTCGATCATCTGATGCAACTCAAAGATCAATTGCGTAAAGATGGCGAGCTGGTGCTGGAAACCTTGGTTATCGATGGCGATGAAAACGCGGTATTGGTGCCTGCCGGTCGTTATGCACAAATGCGTAACGTCTATTTTTTCCCGTCTGCCCGCGCGTTAAAAGTGTGGCTGGAGAAAGTCGGATTTGTCGATGTGCGTATTGTCGACGAGTGCGTCACCACCACGGATGAGCAGCGCAGTACCGAGTGGATGACTCATAACTCGCTGCCTGAGTACCTCAACCCAGATGACCCAGCGCAAACCATCGAAGGTTATCCAGCCCCCAAACGCGCGATCTTAGTGGCTCGCAACCCGGATTAAACAACAGCCCGGACACCGCTCCCCCATACCACCGCCCTTACTCGCCGCCTCACTGGGCGGTGATAAGGGTGAACATGGCGGTGAACGCCGCTTACCGACCTCACACCTGACGCTGACACCACGCTCGCAATCACGACGCATGTATTGACGGCTGTGTTTTATTTCACCGCCTGAGTGCTTGTTTGCTAACAACTTTGCTTTATTACCGTCGATTAAATCAGCGTTTAGTCAATTCTGACTAACATTTGACAGAATCCCCCTACCCATCTTTGTCGCATCCTTTAGAATTTGCCCTCGCCGTCGCGATCAGCGCTTTACTGCCTGTGACATGGCTAGCCGCAACCCTTCTTACGCTGTGGAGATTTAGATGCTATTTCGTTGCTCACTGATCAGTGCGCTTTTACTTACGTTGTCCGGCTGCACATTAACCTCGCAGCACCAACACCAGGAAACGCTCAGTAAATTTGATAATCTGGCTGCCCAACACCAGCAGCAACAACAAACCATCACCGAGACATTCGCTCAACATGGCACAGCGTTAAATCAGTTGGCCGACAAAGTGAGTGCGCTCGAAAGCCAACTGACCGTGATTCAGCGTACCCAGGCCAAGCTTTACGCCAATGTGGCGACCGACACCGCTGACGTCAAAGTGAAAGAAAAGGTGGTGCGGGTGCCCGTTAACGACGGCAAGATTATTCTCGGTGGACGCGAATTTGTCTGGTTTGATGCGGTCGAAAACACCTTCCAATCCCGTGTGGATACCGGTGCCGAAACGTCTTCACTCAACGCGGTGGATATCCAAGAGTTTGAGCGTGACGGCGATACCTGGGTCAAGTTCAACGTCAATCATAGTGAAAACAGCGATCAGCCAGTGATCATGGAAATGCCGGTGAAACGCTGGGTGCGTATCCGTCAATCGTCAAGCGATAGCACTGAGCGCCGCCCAGTGGTCGAAGCCTGGATTCGTGTCGGTAACATCCATGAGAAAACCGAATTCACCCTCGCCGATCGCACCAACATGGAATACCCAGTGCTGCTCGGCCGCGAATTTTTTAAAGACTTGGCGGTGGTTGATGTCAGCCAAGTCCATATTCATCCGCAATATCAGCCGGACACGCCATCGGAACCAGGCGATGACACCCCCAAAACAAGTAGGTAATCGATATGGTTTCACGGGTTCCTTTTTATTTTTTAATTGGCTTTTTAGTTGTCGCAGGTATTGCACTCAGCGCGTACCGTCATTTTGTCTATGGCGTGCCATGGCTGGCTGACGAAACGCGTCAAGTGTGGCAAATCGAGGCGAGAATCAATTTCGATGCCAACGACGGGCCGGTCAAAATCAGTTTGGCGGCACCAGACAGCCAGCCGGGTTTGACCCTGATTGATGAAAGCACCTCATCGGCCGGGTACGGTTTTTCCTTGCTCGATACCGAGCATGGCCGCCAAGCACAGTGGTCGGCTCGACAAGCGAGTGGTGAGCAAACGCTTTACTTTAAGAACCAGATGCTGGTTGATGACAGCGCGCGCTACACCATGACCCCGCCCGAGGATGACGTGGTCGCCACGCCTGTCATGGATAATGCCGCGAAAAACGCCGCACTCGCGCTGCTTGACCGTGCTCGTGCCCGCTCTGCCGATAACATCACCCTGACCCGTGAGCTCATCAAACAGCTAAATAGTCCTGATAGCCAAAACGCGGCACTGCTACTCAACACGCTTGATAAACCCGATGCGCTGCGCAAAACCTTGGCTCTTGAAGGCATTCATGCGCGCGTGGTGGGCGGTTTAGAGCTTGAAGATGGCCGGCGCCGCCAAAGTATTTCCCCCATGTTGCAAGTGTGGCAAGACAGTCGCTGGCACTTGTTTGATTTAGTCAGCGGACAAAATGGCCATCACGATAACACGCTGTTATGGAACCAGCATGGCGGGCCGCTGCTAGAAGTGATGGGCGGTGAGCACAGCCAGGTGCACTTCTCCATTATTTCGCAAGACATCAGTCCGCAGCAGGCCACCTCGGCCAAGGTGTCGGCCGACGATTTGCTCAACTTCTCTATCCATAGTTTGCCCATTGAAGAGCAGGCAATGTTCAAAACCATCATGCTGATCCCAATCGGTGCGCTCATTGTGGTGTTCTTGCGGGTGATTGTGGGGCTCAAAACCTCTGGTACTTTTATGCCAGTGCTCATTGCCGTCGCCTTTGTCCAAACCCAGCTCATCACCGGTATCGTGGGCTTTGTGTTGATTGTGGGCACGGGGCTGGTGATCAGAAGCTACTTATCCCGGCTCAATTTACTCTTGGTAGCACGAATATCGGCCGTGATTATTACCGTGATCCTGATTATTTCCGTCTTTAGCGTGATTGCCTTCCATATTGGTTTAATGGAGGGGCTCACCATTACCTTCTTCCCGATGATCATTCTGTCATGGACGATTGAACGGATGTCGATTTTGTGGGAAGAAGAAGGGGCAAAAGAAGTGGTGATTCAAGGTGGCGGCTCACTGCTCACTGCCGTACTGGTATATTTAGCGATGACCAATGATTTGATTCGCCATCTCACCTTTAACTTTATTGGCCTGCAGCTGGTTATCCTTGCACTTATCTTGCTACTGGGTAATTACACGGGCTATCGCTTGTCTGAACTCAAGCGCTTCCGCCCCTTAGCGGAGCCGAGTAATAAGCCACTTGGGTTAGCTACCACCTCAGGAGGCGATGATGCGCAAACTCCTCGATAAGTTAGCCTCTCCGTTTCGCCTTAACCACGCAGGGATCATGGGCATGAACCAGCGCAACATTCGCTATATTGGTCGCTACAATGACAGGCGTTTGTATCCATTGGTTGATGACAAGCTACAAACCAAACTCATCGCCCAACAAGCGGGGGCCACGGTGCCTGAACTGATTGGGGTGATTGACAGCCAAGCGGATGTCAAACGCATCCACGCCATGGTCGCCAATTGGCCCGGCTTTGTGATTAAGCCTGCACAGGGCTCTGGCGGAAAAGGCATCTTAGTGGTGACAAAAAACCACCAAGGTGTCTATACCAAAGCCTCGGGGAAAGCGGTCAGCCATAATGATGTGGAGCGCCATATCACCAATACCTTGGCAGGCCTTTTCTCGCTGGGAGGCAAAGCCGATGTCGCCGTGGTCGAAAATTTAATTGCGTTTGATGATAGCTTTCAAGGATTTAGCTATGAGGGTGTGCCCGATATCCGCGTGATTGTTTTTCAAGGCTACCCAGTGATGGCAATGATGCGTCTATCGACCTCGGCGTCTGATGGCAAAGCTAACTTACACCAAGGTGCCGTTGGCGTCGGCTTAGATATGGCGACGGGCAAAGCACTAAAAGCGGTGCAGTTTAATCGCCCTATCACGCATCATCCAGATACCCATCAAGATCTCTATACCCTGCAAGTGCCTCACTGGCAGCAGCTTCTTACCCTCGCCGCCAGTGCATGGGAAATGACGGACTTGGGTTACATGGGCACCGACATGGTGCTGGACAAAGAAAAAGGTCCGATGGTATTGGAGCTCAATGCACGACCAGGCCTCGCCATTCAAATTGCGAATGGATGTGGCCTGCTTCCGCGCCTTGCTCTGATTGAATCTCTGCCGCCTTGTCGCTATCCGCCTCTACCGGAAGACCGAGTGGCGTTTTCAATGCAACATTTTGCTGGTCAGAGTACGCAGCCCTTGCAACCCAGGCTTGCGGAGGCAGGATGAGTTCGTACAGCGTTCACTCGACGTTATAGGAGACATGGTCACCAGCCAAAGATATTTAAGCCAAACCAAAGAAAAGCGTTAAAGTTTCTCGTCTGCTGCCGATAGCCTAGTTATTACCGTATCGACCACGTCATAACTAGGGTAACCACAGTGACTATCCATACCATCGACAAAGCGCAGCTGATTAGCGACGTTCAGTTTGGGGACAACCTAAACCATGCGGTGGTACAAGGGCGTCGTTCCGACTTTGCCCTGATGATGGCGCTATTGTCTGGTGATGCCAACGAGTCGACCCCGCTGACGCCGATTGATGCGCCCGTCAGCAATGATCAGGTGCTCCGTCAGCAGTTCCAACTGCCCAACCCACAACCTCTTGCCGCCAGCAATGAAGAAGACTATCAACGCGCCAGTGCGCAAGCCGATGCCTTTCATCGAGGCGGCATTGCTAGCGCCAACCTGCGCTTTCAGCTTGCTCCCGCGGCCATGCATTATCCCCCTCAAGGTACACACGGTTTTGACGAAGCGGTCTATCATAATTTATCTGGCCACGAACGCCGTCACTTGACCGATACCGAGCCCAAGCGCCCTGCGTATAACCCCGCCACTTTGTATGAAAAGCTCACCACCTCACATTGCTTTGATAAAATGCGTGTGAGCGCATAATGCGTCAGATCGCAAGTCGATCTTGATGACATTGGTGGATCCTTTATCAAATTGTGATCCTCTATAGATTCCCGATATTCTTTTTGCCATTCCACCTGACGTTTTTAGTCTTTTTTTCGCAGTCCTCGTATTTATGGTCCAGTATTACACTCCCATGCTTGAATAAGGTGTGAGTAAGCTGTCACTTTCTCGTGACTTGCTTGGGTAAATAAATGCATCAGGTTGTTTTAATAGACTGATAATTATGAGGAAACTCTCATGAAGATCGATAGCGCAGTGGTCGTCATTACCGCAGGTGGTTCACCGTCTGGACGCGCCATGGCTGAGCATTTTTGCTCGCTTGGCGCCAACGTGGTGCTGCTCGATACCGAGTGGCCAGCGCTGCGCTTAAGTGCCGATCAATGCCGCAACTATCCGGGGCGCGTTCAGCCTATTTGTTTAGCTGACCATGAGCCTGAATCTATTCACGATGCGTTCAGCCAAGTTACTCGGCTTTTTGGTGGCATTGATGTGCTCATTAATCATTGGCAAGGGGATATCCTGCCTAAGCTTTTTGACAGTGACAATCAATGGGACACACCCAAAACACTCAGTGATACCACGTCACAATACTTTTTGGTCGTCCAACGTGCAGCAGAATGCATGCAGCAACGCGGTCGGCCAGGCGTGATCATTAATGTCGCGGGCACTCATCTCACGCCCGATACGGTTGCCAACGCCATGATTGGCGGTTTGACCCAGCGGTGGGCCAAAGAGCTTTCCGCGCTGAAAATTCGTGTCGGCGGTATTGTCCCGCGTCACCGAAGCCAGCCGAGTCGCGGTGTCGATGATGAGTTTATCCGCAATGCCGAGTACATCGTCTCCAACGATTCTTTTAACGGCCGGTTGTTAGAGGCAAGTGGGTAGAAGATCGCTCTCTCAAATACAAAAAGACCCGCCGAAGCGGGTCTTTGTCGTTAAGCGGTTACCTAGGTTAATTAGGCGTCTGCTTTTTCGTCTTTTTTCGCTGCTTTCGCGGCTTTAGTCGGTGCGGCGGCTGGTTGGTCATCTTTTTTCTTGATAACCGTCGTGCCTTCAAAGGTTTCACCTTCCACGTAAGGCTTACCGTAGTATGACGCAACCAACACTTCTTTCAGCTCTTTGATGAGTGGGTAGCGTGGGTTAGCGCCTGTACATTGGTCATCAAACGCTTCTTCCGCTAGCTCATCCAGTTTGGCCATAAAGTCCGCTTCTGGTACACCGGCTGCCTGAATTGAGACTGGGATATCCAGTTTCAGCTTCATTTCTTCAAGCCATGCTAGCAGGCGCTCGATTTTCTGTGCGGTACGGTCGCCGTCTTGTGCTAGGCCAAGGTGGTCAGCGATTTCTGCATAACGACGACGTGCTTGTGGACGGTCGTACTGCGAGAATGCCGTTTGCTTGGTTGGGTTGTCATTGGCGTTGAAACGTACCACGTTGGAAATCAGCAGCGCGTTCGCCAAACCGTGTGGCAAGTGGAACTCAGCACCGATTTTGTGCGCCATTGAGTGACACACACCCAAGAAGGCGTTAGCAAATGCGACACCGGCAATGGTGGCACCATTGTGCACTTTCTCACGTGCAATTGGATCGTTTGCGCCGTGCGCATAGCTCGCTGGCAGATAGTCTTTCAGCAATTTCAGCGCTTGCAGTGCTTGCCCTTCTGAATATTCGTTAGAAAGGATAGACACATAGGCTTCCAGTGCGTGGGTAATCGCATCGTAACCACCAAAGGCTGTCAGTGACTTCGGCATGTTCATCACCAGGTTGGCATCAACAATCGCCATTTGTGGTGTCAGCTCGTAGTCGGCCAGTGGGTATTTCGCCCCAGTTTCATCGTCCGTTACTACCGCAAACGGAGTCACTTCTGAACCGGTGCCTGATGTGGTTGTCACACAAACCAGCTCGGCTTTTTTACCCATTTTCGGGAATTTGTAGATACGTTTACGGATATCCATAAAGCGCATCGCTAGCTCTTCAAAAGCTGTCTGTGGGTGCTCATACATAACCCACATGATTTTCGCCGCGTCCATCGGTGAACCACCACCTAGGGCAATAATCACGTCTGGCTGGAAGCTCTTCATTGCTTCCGCACCTTTGCGCACCACGCTTAAGGTTGGATCCGCTTCTACTTCGAAGAAAGTACTCACGTCCATGCCTTGCGCTTTAAGCATTGACTCGATTTGCTCTGAATAACCGTTGTTAAACAGGAAGCGGTCAGTCACGATCATCGCGCGTTTCTTGTCTTCTAGGTCACTCAGTGCGATTGGCAAGCTGCCGCGACGGAAGTAGATAGATTTTGGTAGTTTGTGCCACAGCATATTCTCAGCTCGCTTCGCTACGGTTTTCTTGTTCATCAGGTGTTTAGGCCCAACGTTCTCAGAAATTGAGTTACCACCCCATGAGCCACAGCCCAATGTCAGTGACGGTGCAACGTTAAAGTTGTACAAGTCACCGATACCACCGTGCGTGGTTGGAATATTGACTAGGATACGAGCCGTTTTCAGGCGGTCACCAAAGTATTTGATGCGGTCTTGGTTCACGTCTTGGTTAGTATATAGGCCAGAGGTGTGGCCGATACCGCCCATTTCTACCATTTTGCACGCCATATCGACCGCGTGCTCAAAGCTCTTGGCACGGAACATACCCAAGGTTGGCGAGAGTTTCTCGTGAGCAAACTCTTCTTCGATGCTGATTTCCAGCCCTTCACCAATCAAGATTTTAGTGTCTGATGGCACGCTTACACCGGCCATGTCTGCAATCTTAGTGGCAGGTTGGCCCACGATATCAGCGTTAAGGTTACCGTTGATAAGTAGTACCTTACGCACTTTATCGGCGTCTGCTTTGCTCAATACATGGCCTTTGTGCGACGCAAAGCGTTCTTTCACTTCATCGTACACTTCGTCCATCACGATAACCGCTTGCTCTGACGCACACACCACGCCGTTATCGAAGGTTTTTGACATCAGTACAGACGCGACAGCACGTTTAATGTCAGCGGTTTCATCGATAACCACAGGCACGTTACCCGCACCCACACCAATCGCAGGTTTACCTGATGAGTATGCCGCTTTCACCATGCCTGGGCCACCGGTCGCCAGAATCAGGTTAATGTCGTCGTGCTTCATCAGTGCGTTAGAAAGCTCAACTGAAGGTTGGTCAATCCAGCCGATGATGTCTTTAGGTGCGCCCGCAGCCACTGCTGCATCGAGAACCAGTTTCGCGGCATCATTGGTCGAGTTTTTCGCACGTGGGTGTGGCGAGAAGATGATGCCGTTACGCGTTTTCAGTGAGATCAGTGATTTGAAGATCGCAGTAGAGGTTGGGTTAGTGGTTGGCACGATACCGCAGATAAGGCCAACGGGCTCGGCGATTGTCATGGTGCCGAATTCGTCATTCTCTTCGAGAATCCCGCAGGTTTTGTCGTCTTTGTATTTGTTGTAGATGAACTCAGAGGCGAAGTGGTTTTTGATAACCTTGTCTTCGAGGATACCCATGCCTGACTCTTCAACCGCTTGTTTCGCCAGTGGGATACGCGCGTTGTTTGCAGCCAGAGATGCGGCACGGAAGATCTTATCTACTTGCTCCTGTGAATAGGTCGCAAATTCTTGTTGTGCCTTTTTGACACGCTCAACCATCGCGTTGAGTTCAGCAATATTAGTGACAGGCATAGTCGTCTCCTGGTTCATATTTGAAAATCATTTAGTAATTGCTTAACGCCGCGTCTTTGCTTACTAAGCCATGTTTATCTTTGGTTAGTGTCGCCATTCGGTGCGTGGCATTTAGTAAATAACTTTCAAAACTGAGTATAAGTTTTCACAGCGTGAGTAACTTGATCTCGATCAGTTGTTATCAAATCAACCGCAATAAACTTTACGCTTAACCCCCACAGTTACTGGGTTTAATATTTTTGTAGCACAGAATGTATGTGTCTAAAATTTTCATCACAGTAACATGTTTTTTACATGATGAGACAAGTCTATATGTCGATACTGTATGTAAATTTCAACAAAACGCCTGAAGATGGTTGTTTATATCCACGACACCGACCCTCAGTATAGTTTGCCGTGCGAAAGTTGCATGACGACAAATCGTTTGAGTGAGCCATCTTAAGTTGGTTCAAAACGTGCAATCATTGCATGCAGAAAATACATGGCTGAGTGGTTGGTTTTTAAACTGATATCGCTATACTGGCGCCATTGATTTAACCCGAGAGAAACTGGACTTCCTCACAGCATTACGAGAGTCACCATGGCCGCTTTCGACACCATGATTTTTGTGCAGTTTTTTGTCGGGCTTTTTGCCGCCGTTAACCCTATCGGTATCATGCCCGTTTTTGTCACCCTCACCGTACATCTTGATAAACAAGAACGAAATCGCACGGCATACACCGCAGCCATCGCGGTCGCGATCATCTTGATTGTTTCTCTACTTGCCGGTCAGATGTTGCTGGATTTATTCAGTATCTCCCTCGACTCATTCCGGGTGGCTGGTGGCATGTTGCTGCTCAGTATCGCTTTTACCATGATGAACGGTAAGTTGGGTGAGGGTAAGCAAAACAAGCAGGAGCAATCCGAAACCATTAGCCGTGAACAAGTGGGCGTGGTGCCGCTGGCAATGCCGCTGCTCGCCGGGCCAGGTGCGATCAGCTCAACCATTGTGTATGGCTCTCAATACCCCGATACCTGGAGTACGATTACATTAATCACCACCCTGGTGCTGTTCTCTGCAGGAATCTGGGGATTATTTAAAGTCGGCCCTGCAGTAGTGAAATTTTTAGGCCAAACGGGTATCAACGTTATTACGCGGATCATGGGTCTTATTCTGGGCTCATTAGGCATCGAGTTTATCGCCTCTGGCATGCGCGCTTTGTTTCCTGGCCTTAACTAAACGCGCGGTCATCCCGTGCAGCGCGTAGTACTAGCAAACCGGCACGCAGGCAGTTGCTGTGCCGGTTTTTTGCGGCTCAATCATGGAAGGTTTATAGCAAGGTAAGCGAATGAATAAGTCACAAAGCCGTCTTCAACATTATCTCTACACCACCATCTTTGGCACCGAGACGAAGCACGGGAAAGCATTTGATTTGGTGCTAATTGTGATGATCTTGGCCTCGATGGTGGTGTTGATGCTGGAATCCATCGCTAGCTTTCACGCTCAATGGTCGCAATGGCTCTATTGGATTGAATGGGGCTTTACCGGCATCTTTACCATCGAGTATTTACTGCGCCTTTATTGCTCTCCGCGTCCGTCTGCTTATGCGCGAAGCTTTTACGGCGTGGTGGATTTACTGGCGATTCTGCCCACCTATATCGCGATTTTTGTCCCAGGCACCACTTACCTGATGGTGGTACGCCTGTTGCGGGTATTGCGCATTTTCCGTGTTTTGAGGCTGATGCGCTTTTTGGAAGACTCCAACATCTTGTTACGCTCGATGATGCTGTCATCGCGCAAGGTGATGATTTTCTTCTTCTCCGTGGCGATCCTGGTCACCGTCTTCGGCGCACTTATGTACGTGATTGAAGGGCCAGAGAATGGCTTTACCAGTATTCCCTATGCCATCTATTGGGCGATCGTCACCCTCACCACCGTCGGCTATGGCGATATTGTGCCGCAAACCGATATTGGCAAGGCACTCGCGTCTTTCACCATGTTGATGGGCTATTCGATTATTGCCGTGCCTACAGGGATCATCACTGCCGAAATCGGTCAGCAGATGTCACTGCATCGCAACTTGGTAAAATGCCCTAACTGCTCAAAAAGCGGCCATGAGTCCGACGCCTCATTTTGTAAGCATTGTGGCAGTGAACTGCCGGAAGCCGATAAACGCGTGGTCACACCTGGGCTGTAACACTGGCTTCACGTTGATTGGTACGGCAGTCGCTGCGAGTAAAAGCACGAGATACCGATAATAAAAAAACGGAGCGGGTCGGCTCCGTTTTTAGTGGCTCAATGGCAAATAACAGTCGCTTACTTACGGCGCCAAGTGGTGCCTTGTGGGCCGTCTTCCAGCACAATACCCATCGCGGTGAGCGCATCACGCGCGGCATCGGCGCTGGCAAAGTCTTTGGCTTTACGGGCATCGTTCCGTTTTTGAATGAGCGCCTCGATTTCAGCCACTTCATCATCAGCCCCTGCATCGCCTTGCAAGAAGCTATCGGCATCTTGCTCGAGCAAACCAAGAATCGACGCTAACTTGCGCATTTGCGCGCCCAGCGCGGATGCCGCCGCCTGATCATCGCCGCGCAGTCGATTAACCTCTCGAGCCATATCGAATAGCACCGAATAGGCCTCTGGGGTATTGAAGTCATCGTTCATCGCCGCTTCAAAGCGTGCCACGTATTCATCGCCACCGGCAGGTACGGCCTGAGTGTCTAAACCGCGAAGCGAGGTGTACAGACGCTCAAGTGCTGAACGGGCTTGATTGAGGTTTTCATCGCTGTAGTTCAACTGGCTGCGATAGTGACCGGACAGCAAGAAATAACGCACGGTTTCGGCATCATAATGTGCCAATACATCACGGATGGTGAAAAAATTCCCCAAGGATTTGGACATCTTTTCACGATCAACCATCACCATGCCGCTGTGCATCCAGGTATTGACATATGGGGTGTCATGGGCGCAGCAAGACTGGGCAATTTCGTTCTCATGGTGCGGGAACTGCAAATCAGAGCCGCCACCATGAATATCAAAATGTTCGCCCAAGATCGCAGAGTTCATTGCCGAGCACTCGATGTGCCAGCCAGGGCGACCTGGCCCCCACGGGGATTCCCATGTTGGCTCGCCAGGTTTGGACATTTTCCACACCACAAAATCGAGAGGACTGCGCTTGGCTGTTTCAACATCCACACGGGCGCCCGCTTGCAGCTGATCGAGGTCTTGCTTTGACAGCTTGCCGTAATCATCAAACTTGGCCACTTCAAACATCACGTCGCCATTATCTGCGACATAGGCGAAGCCACGCTCAATCAGCTTTTCTACCAGTGCGATGATTTCATCGATGTAGTCCGTCGCACGTGGCTCGATATCAGGACGCGCCATGTTTAAAGCATCAAAGTCTTGGTACATTTCACCGATCAAGCGCTCGGTCAATGCGTCACAGCTCTCGCCATTTTCCGCCGCACGCTTAATGATTTTGTCATCGATATCCGTGATATTACGGACAAAGGTCAAATCAAAGCCCAAGTAGCGCAAGTAGCGCGCAATCATGTCAAACGAAACAAAAGTACGCCCGTGACCAATATGACAGAGATCGTAAATCGTCACCCCACACACATACATGCCAATTTTTCCCGGCGTGATGGGTTGAAAGACAGCTTTATCTCGCGTCAGTGAGTTGTAGATCTTTAACGGGGGGGTTTGCGTCGACATAATAATTTGATGACTCGTTACAATAGTGACAATGAGTAAGGTGAAGCAGCTATTACACCTTTTCTACTGGCATGACGCAAGCCTCTCACGCCGGCCAAGGCCTGTGAAACATTAAGACTGGGCTCACAAGTTACGACTAAAACCGAGATTATCGCTTGAGCTTTTTAAGTCAATTCATTTATTTTTCAATAAAGAATCTTTATCGATAAGTATTTATTGGGCAAACTGGCCCACTGACTGATTGGCACTCACCGATCTTATTGAGACTAACCGATGTGGCAGAATCATGACTGATAACGCAACCCCTTCCGCGCCCCAAGAGGACAAAGTTGACCTCATCTTACGCCAATGGCACGACGAGCGCCCAGATATCGACCCCAGCCCGATGGCGATCACGGGCCGTCTCGCGCGGGTTTTGGGCAATATCAATCCCAAACTGCAACAAGTATTTGGCCAATATAACCTCAACCCTGGCGAGTTTGATGTGTTGGCCTCCCTACGTCGTGCAGGCTCGCCCTATACATTAACACCCAACCAGCTGCTCGATGCCTTGATGCTTACTTCGGGCGCAATGACCAACCGTATCGATCGCCTCGAGCAAAAAGGCTTGGTGTCTCGCAGCCCTGATCCCAACGATCGCCGTGGCGTCTATGTCTCACTGACAGACGCGGGTATGGGATTAATCGATAAAGCGGTGACGGATCATACCAACAATTTACACCAACTCTTGGCGGGTCTCACCGCCGATGAGCAAGCCGAACTCGCCGTGTTACTAAAAAAATTACTCGCACATGTTGAGCCCGTGTCTTAATCGCTTTTCCCCAGCTCGCCTGAGATAAGGACGACTCAGGAATGATGATTAATTCCACATCCAGGGGATCTTTGCTTGATCAGCGAATACTTTCGGCTAAAATCTGTGATCCTTTTTAGCCAAGCCAATGACAGGATTACATCATGGTGACTCTTCATACCACGTTCGGTGACATCAAACTTCGCATGTTTGCAGACGAAGCACCGGCTACGGTCGAGAACTTTTTACAATACTGCCGTGACGGCTTTTACGACGGAACCCTGTTCCACCGCGTGATTGACGGCTTTATGGTCCAAGGCGGTGGCATGGCCTCTGGCATGGAAGAAAAAGCAACCCGTGCGCCAATTAAAAACGAAGCAGATAACGGCCTCAGCAACTTGACGGGGCGCTTGTCGATGGCTCGCACCATGGAGCCGCACTCAGCAAGCTCGCAATTCTTTATCAACGTCAATGACAACCTGTTCTTGGATCACAAAGCTAAGACGCCAGATGGCTGGGGCTACTGTGTGTTTGCCGAAGTGGTTGAAGGCATGGATGTGGTCAACAAGATCAAAGGCGTTGCCACCGGTAACTGGGGTTACGTTCACCAGGACGTCCCGGTCGAAGAAGTGTTGATCAATAGCGTGACTATTGAAGACTGAAGTGACACTATCGAGCAAGGGTAGCCAAGGCTACCCTTTCTTTTTCGTCGCGACCCGCTTTCTATTAATGATAAAACCAACGCATGTCTCATACCCTCTTCATTGCTGATTTACACTTAAGCCCGACGCGGCAAGATATCACTGACTGCTTCGAACGATTTATGAAGCAAGAGGCGATAAATGCCGACGCCCTGTATGTTCTGGGGGATTTATTCGAGGTTTGGATTGGTGATGACGACAACAGCCCGTTTCATCGACAGATTAAAGCGGCGTTTTCCGCGGTGACTGAGCAAGGCGTGCCAGTGTACTTTATTCATGGCAATCGTGATTTTTTAATTGGCCAACGCTTTGCTAGAGAAACCGGCGTAACGCTGTTAAGCGAGCTTGAGTGCATCGATTTATATGGCACCCCCACCCTGATCCTGCACGGAGATACCTTGTGCCTCGAGGATGTTGATTATCAGGCATTTCGACGCAAAGTCCACCAGCGCTGGTTGCAGCGACTATTTCTGAGCCTACCACTGACGTGGCGCCGCAAGATTGCGGCCAAAATGCGCGCGGGCAGTGCCAATGCCAACCAACAAAAGTCAACGTCCATCATGGATGTCACGCCGCAAGAGGTGCAGCGCCAGTTGGATAACGCCAATGTACGCCATATGATTCACGGCCACACCCATCGCCCTCATATCCACCAGTGGCACCAACACGGCACCGAGTACCGACGTATTGTGTTAGGCGATTGGTATCAACACGGCTCTGTGTTGGTGTGCAATGAACAAGATTGTGACTTGCAAACCCGCGACTTTACCCATCGCTAAGCCATTCAGCCTATTGTTAAGAGAAAGCTATGCAAACTGACTTATGCCCTTGTTGCAGCAATAAACCCTATCAAGATTGCTGCGCGCCCATTCATCAGAACCCCGCCAATGCTATCCATCCTGAGCAACTGATGCGCGCTCGTTATAGTGCACACCCCAAAGGCTTGGTGGATTTTATTGTTGCGACCTATCACAGTGAATGTGGCGCTGGGTCGTTTCGTGAAGATATTGCTGCCATGACCCAGCACCAATGGCAATCTCTCGAAGTACTCGATAGCGAGGTGTTGCAGCAAGGTGAACTTGGCTTTGTGACCTTCAAAGCGCACTTTATTGCCGACGGTGAGCCTCAGTGCCTGTACGAGCGCTCTCGTTTTGTCAAAGAGACGATCGATGGACAGCTTCAGTGGCGATATATCGATGGCGTGTTTCCCGGCCATGTCAAAGCGGGGCGCAACGATCCCTGCCCGTGTGGCAGCGGACGTAAGTTTAAAAAGTGTTGCAGTTAGTCTCTACCCTCCTCTGAGAAGACCTGGTTAAAAATCAATCAAGAATTCTTTTCCTTGGTCGATACTGATAGTAAGACCAGAGGAGGATGAATCATGAATTGGCTCGGCAATCTCAGTCCCGTGTATCGCACACCACATGCACCGCCAACCAAAGTATGGGCAATTCGAAAGCAAGCCCATATTGAGGAGCGCAAGCAGCGTCGCTTAGATGATCCATCGGATCACCATGCGTCGCCGCAGGCTGAAAAAGAGAGCGCGCCACGCAAAAAAGATGATGGCTCGCTGGATGTTTATGTCTAGGCGTCACCGCTTGTCATGCTAGGCGGTGAAAAAATCTCCATGTTTGTAGTTGCAATCTAAGCTGACTTTGATATTGTCAAAAAAGAAATGAGATTGACCAACGTAAATGGACATCAAAAAATGACTTCATCGCTAATGACAATGCATCACCACCATCATCCTGACTAGTCTTTCGGGAGGAATGGTTTCGACTGGAAGACGAGTAAAAAGCGCTTCCGTCGGTCATTAGCCAGCTAACAGATTCAGACCCTCGGGAGCACCGTCTTCCGAGGGTTTTTTCTTTTTTAGCTTTTCATTTTTAGACAAGGAAGCACACATGCAAACACAACGCTTACGTATCGCCATCCAAAAAAAGGGCCGCCTCGCCAAGGAGTGCCAAGAGCTGCTTAAACGCTGCGGGGTAAAAATCAATTACACCGGTGAGCGTTTAGTGGTTCACGCCGAAAACATGCCCATCGATCTGCTGCTGGTCCGTGACGATGATATCCCGGGCCTTATCATGGACGGCGTGGTTGATTTAGGGGTGATTGGCGAAAACGAATTAGAAGAAGTACGCCTTGAGCGCATCAAGCTGGGCGAGCCGAGCCAATATCAACTACTGCGCCGCCTCGATTTCGGCGGCTGCCGTCTCTCTATCGCCCTCGATAAAGACCAAAGCTATAACGGTCCACAAGATCTGGCCAGCCAACGGATTGCCACCACCTACCCCAATATTCTCAAAGCCTATATGGACAAACAGGGGGTAAACTTTAGCACCTGTATGCTCAATGGCTCCGTCGAAGTCGCGCCGCGTGCGGGACTAGCCGATGCGATTTGTGACTTAGTCTCAACCGGTGCCACCTTAGAAGCCAATGGCTTGAAAGAAGCCGAAGTCATATTCCGCTCAAAAGCGGTATTGATCCAGCGTGAAGGCAGCTTCAGTGAAGAGAAAACCGCATTGATTGAACGCTTGCTCACCCGCATGCAAGGTGTCATCCAAGCCAAAGAGTCCAAATACATCATGCTCCACGCGCCCAGCGAAACCTTAGAGCAAGTGGTCGAGCTACTCCCCGGCGCGGAAGATCCCACCATCTTGCCATTAGCCCACGAAAAGAGCCGTGTCGCGGTGCACTTGGTCAGTACCGAAAATCTGTTCTGGGAAACCATGGAAAAATTGAAGCAGCTGGGCGCGAGCTCAATCTTGGTCCTGCCGATTGAAAAGATGATGGAGTAAGTCACGATGCGTACTGTGGTCTGGAAATCACTCGGAGAGTCACAAAAAGAAGGCTTAATGCGCCGTCCGGCTATCACAACCGGCGCGCAAACCCAAGCGAGCGTCGCGGATATTATCGCCGATGTCCGTGAGCGAGGCAATGAAAGCTTAAAAGCATTGACCCAAAAGTTCGATGGGGTCGAACTCGATAGCATCAAACTCGACAAAGCGACCTTGGCCGAGGCTGAAGCGCGCTTGGGAGAAGATATCAAGCTATCCCTGCGCCAAGCCTACGATAACATCAGCACCTTTCACCGTGCGCAAAAAGCGCAGCCATTGAAAGTCGAAACCATGCCGGGGGTGGTGTGCGAATCCATTACCCGCCCGATTAACCGCGTGGGGCTGTATATTCCCGGCGGTAGCGCGCCCTTACCCTCGACC
This sequence comes from Salinivibrio sp. PR6, assembly GCF_001995955.1. Lineage (NCBI taxonomy): Bacteria > Pseudomonadati > Pseudomonadota > Gammaproteobacteria > Vibrionales > Vibrionaceae > Salinivibrio > Salinivibrio sp. PR6. The sequence continues at coordinate 54,833 of NZ_MUFA01000001.1, forward strand.
GTATTGATGTTAGGCGTGCCCGCACAAATTGCTGGCTGCCGAAAAGTAGTGCTGTGTACCCCACCGCCGGTGGCCGATGAAATCTTATACTGTGCCAAACTGTGTGAGATTGATGAGATTTATACCCTGGGCGGCGCACAGGCGGTGGCGGCGATGGCCTTTGGCACTCAAAGCGTGACCAAGGTGGATAAGATCTTTGGCCCGGGTAATGCCTATGTCACCGAAGCCAAACGTCAAGTGAGCCTTGCCGCCAATGGCGCGGCCATGGACATGCCTGCCGGCCCCTCGGAAGTGTTAGTGATTGCCGATGCCGGCGCGGATCCAGACTTTGTTGCCGCCGATTTACTCAGCCAAGCAGAGCACGGCCCCGACTCGCAAGTGGTGCTGGTGACCCCTGCCCCAGAGATGGCAGAGAAAGTGGCGGATGCAGTGCAGCAGCAATTAACCACACTCAGTCGTGCAGAGATTGCCAAGCAAGCGCTGGGCAGCAGTGTGATTATCATTGCCGACACCCTCACTCAGTGCGTGTCGATTTCTAACCGTTATGGGCCGGAGCACTTGATTGTGCAAACTCAACAGCCAAGGGATTTGTTACCCCTGTTGGATAATGCTGGCTCGATTTTCTTGGGCGCATACTCGCCCGAGTCTGTGGGCGATTACGCCTCTGGCACCAATCACGTGCTCCCTACTTATGGCTATACGCGCACCTACAGCAGCCTTGGGCTGGCCGACTTTACCAAGCGAATGACGGTACAAGAGCTTAGCGACACCGGTTTGCAAACATTGGGCCCGACAGTGATGCGTATTGCCGAAGCAGAAGGCTTGGATGCACACCGCCAAGCAGTCGAGATTCGTCTCACTAAGCTGCAACAAGCTCAAGCTTCGGAGGATCCATTAGTATGAGCATCGAAAAACTCGCCCGTGAGCAAGTACAAGCGCTCACGCCCTATCAGTCAGCCCGCCGCATTGGCGGCAGCGGGGATGTCTGGCTCAATGCTAACGAGTCACCCTTTGACAACGCTTACACCGTAAGCGGTCAGGGACTCAATCGCTACTCCAGCTGTCAGCCCAATGCATTGATCAATGCCTATGCAGACTATGCCGGCGTAGCAACGAACCAAGTCATCACCACTCGTGGCGCCGATGAAGGGATTGATTTGTTGCTGCGTGCCTTTTGCGAGCCAAACCAAGATAGCGTGCTGATCTGTCCACCTACCTATGGCATGTATGCGGTCAGTGCGGAAAACCAAGGGATCGCCACCACCCAAGTGCCGCTCACCGCCGACTGGCAGTTGGACATGGCAGAGATTGATAGCGCCTTGGAGGCAGATACCGGTATCAAGCTTATCTTCGTGTGTAGTCCCAATAATCCGACCGGCAATCTGATTAACCGCGACGACATTGAGGCGCTACTTACCCGCACTCAAGATCGCGCGATTGTGGTACTGGATGAGGCCTATATTGAATTTAGTCCAGAAGCGACCTGCACCGATTTGCTCGCGCGCTTTGAGAATCTGGCTATTCTGCGCACCCTATCCAAAGCGTTTGCCCTAGCAGGACTGCGTTGCGGCTTTACCCTCGCCAGTCCCGCGATTATTAGCTTGATGCTTAAGGTGATCCCGCCGTATCCCGTCCCGGTCCCCGTGGCACAGATTGCCGAGCAAGCGCTCTCCGAGGCCGGTTTGGCGCGGATGAAATATCAGGTTTTGGATTTGACCGCCAACCGTGCCTACCTGCAAGCCGGCCTCAGTATGCTGCCCGGCGTTGAGGTGCATCCGGGTTTTGGTAACTATCTGCTCATCACGCTGGATGATGCCGACGCAGTGTTTGAACGTTTAGGACGTGCCGGCATGATTGTGCGTCAGACCGCCGTTGCCAACAGCTTGCGCATCAGCATTGGTAACCGTGACGAATGTGAAAAAGTGCTGGCCTTTATCCGCCAGCAACTCAGTGAATAAGGACAACCACTGTGAAAGACAAGATTTTATTTATTGACCGTGATGGCACCTTGATTGTGGAGCCGCCTGAAGACTATCAAGTGGATCGTCTGGATAAATTGGCCTTTGAGCCGGGCGTGATCCCCGCGTTGCTGAGCCTGCAAGCGGCGGGTTACACCTTGGTGATGGTGAGCAATCAAGATGGTCTGGGAACCGAGAGCTTCCCGCAAGCGGACTTTGATGCGCCACACAACATGATGATGGCCCTGTTTCGCTCACAAAGGATCCATTTTGAAGACGTACTGATTTGCCCGCACTTTGATAGCGATGACTGTAGCTGTCGCAAACCCAAACTAGGCTTGGTGAAAGACTATCTACAGCAAGGACGGATTGATTTCGCCCAATCGGCTGTGATTGGCGATCGCGACACCGATATCACCTTAGCGAACAATATGGCGCTACAAGGGATCAAATATCAACGTGACGTGATGGGCTGGCCACAGATTGTCGAGCGTCTCACCCAGCAGCCGCGACTGGCCAGCGTCACTCGCACCACCAAAGAAACCGATATTCAGGTGGATGTTAACCTGGATAAGAGTGGCGGCAGTCGCATTGAAACCGGATTGGGCTTTTTTGATCACATGTTGGATCAAATCGCCACCCACGGCGGCTTTCAGCTCAACGTTCGCGTTAAAGGCGATTTGCACATCGACGACCACCACACCATTGAAGATACCGCCCTCGCGTTGGGCGACGCACTCAAACGGGCGCTGGGAGATAAACGCGGTATTGGCCGCTTTGGATTTAGCCTGCCGATGGATGAATGCTTGGCGCAATGTGCATTGGATTTGTCCGGACGCCCCTATTTGAAATTTGAAGCCAGCTTCCCACAGCCACAAGTGGGCGATATGTCGACCGAGATGGTGGGACACTTTTTCCGCTCATTGACCGACACCTTGGCCTGTACCCTACACCTGACGGTGTCGGGCGAAAACACCCACCACTTGGTGGAAAGTTTGTTCAAAGCCTTTGGCCGCACCTTGCGTCAAGCCATCAAGGTCGAAGGCGACGCCCTGCCAAGCAGTAAAGGAGTGCTGTAATGCGCAAACAGACTGTCATTATCGATACCGGCTGCGCCAATGTGTCCTCGGTACGCTTTGCTGTTGAGCGTTTGGGGTATCAAGCCACATTAAGCCGCGATCCGGACGTGGTGCTAGGGGCGGATAAGCTCTTTTTGCCCGGCGTCGGCACGGCCAGTGAAGCGATGAAAAACTTGACCGAACGCGGCTTGATAGACTTAGTCAAACAGGTTGAACAGCCACTACTGGGGATTTGTCTTGGCATGCAAATGCTAGGCACTTACTCGGATGAAGGCGACAGTCCCGTCGAATGTCTCGGCCATATCCCCGCCCCCACCAAACTGATGGATACCGCGGGGCAGCCTCTGCCTCATATGGGTTGGAACCGGGTTGCCACTGTTAATGATCATCCTCTGTTCGATGGCATTGTCGCGGGGAGCCACTTTTACTTTGTCCACAGTTACGCGATGCCGGTCGGCGATTACACCTTGGCACAATGTCATTATGGCCATGCGTTCAGTGCAGCAATCAATCAAGGCAACTACTACGGGGTTCAGTTTCACCCTGAGCGCTCTGGCAAAGTAGGCGCGCGTTTGATTCAGAATTTTTTGGAGATGTAAGCAAGGATGATTATACCAGCACTCGACTTGATAGACGGCCAAGTGGTGCGCCTTTATCAAGGGGATTATCAGCAAAAAACCGACTACGGTTTTGACCCGCGTGAGCAGTTTGCGCGTTACCATCAAGCAGGCGCGGATTGGTTGCACCTCGTGGATTTAACTGGCGCTAAAGATCCGACCGCGCGTCAGGTCGACTTAATCACCGAGATCTTGCAATCCACGCCCGCCAATATTCAAATTGGCGGTGGCGTGCGCACCGAGATGGACGTGATTGAGCTACTAAACACCGGCGCGCAGCGCGTAGTGATCGGCTCTACCGCGGTTAAATCGCCTGATTTGGTCAAAGGCTGGATGCAAACCTACGGCCCTGACCGCATTGTATTGGCACTCGATATTCATATCGACAGCGACGGGACGCGACGCGTGGCGGTGTCCGGCTGGCAACAAGACTCCGGTGTCACCATTGAAGCGCTACTCGACGATTACTTGTCCGTCGGGCTCAAGCATGTGCTGTGCACCGATATCTCCCGCGATGGCACCTTGCAAGGCAGCAATGTGGCGCTTTACCGCGATTTATGTCAGCGCTATCCGAGCATTGCGTTTCAATCATCAGGCGGCATTGGCCGTCTCGAGGATATTCGCGCATTACGCAACACTGGCGTGGCGGGTGTGATCGTCGGCCGCGCTCTACTGGAAGGCAACTTTAGCGCAGAGGAGGCGATCGCATGCTGGCAAAACGGATAATTCCTTGTTTGGACGTCCGCGACGGACAAGTGGTGAAAGGCGTGCAATTTCGCAATCACGAAATCATCGGCGATATCGTCCCGCTCGCCAAACGCTACGCCGAAGAAGGTGCTGACGAGTTGGTGTTTTATGACATCACCGCGTCCAGTGACAGCCGGGTGGTCGATAAAAGCTGGGTCAGTCGCGTCGCGGAAGTAATTGATATCCCCTTTTGCGTCGCCGGTGGAATTAAATCCGAAGCCGATGCCCAACAAATCTTGGAATTCGGCGCGGATAAAATATCCATTAACTCACCCGCCTTGGCCGACCCAAGTTTGATCACTCGGCTGGCCAATAAGTTTGGCGTGCAGTGCGTGGTGGTCGGGATTGATTCTTTCTTCGATGAAGCGACCGGGCAATATCAAGTCTATCAATTTACCGGCGATGAAAGCCGTACTCAGGCCACGCCTTGGCAAACCGCTGCCTGGGTTGAGGAAGTCCAACAGCGAGGCGCGGGCGAAATCGTACTCAATATGATGAACCGCGATGGTGTGCGCCAAGGCTATGACTTAACCCAACTCAACATGGTGAGAGAGCGCTGTCAGGTGCCCCTGATCGCCTCCGGCGGTGCCGGTGAAATGTCGCATTTCGCCGACGCCTTTTTACAAGCGAATGTCGATGGCGCGCTGGCCGCCTCGGTGTTTCACAAGCAAATCATCGCGATAAGCGAATTAAAACAAACATTAAAACAACAAGGGATCGAGGTAAGAGTATGACGGCAGCATGGGTAGAACGTATCGATTGGGAGAAAAACGCCGGCTTGGTGCCTGCGATTATCCAACACAGCGATAGCGGCCAAGTGTTGATGCTGGGCTACATGAATGCCGATGCACTGAACGCGACGCTCGAAACCGGTCGCGTCACCTTTTGGTCGCGCAGTAAATCGCGTCTTTGGGTAAAAGGCGAAAGCTCCGGTCATGTATTAAGCCTGGAGCACATTGCACTCGATTGCGATCAAGACACCTTGTTGGTCACGGCGACGCCACACGGGCCCACCTGTCACCTCGGCACGACCACCTGCTTTGACAGTGATAATAAACCACCACACACGGGGCCCGGCTTTTTGTCGAGCCTAGAGCAAGTGCTTGCCAGCCGCAAAGATGCCGCGCCTGATGACTCTTACACCGCAAGCTTATTTGCCAAAGGCACTAAGCGTATCGCGCAAAAAGTGGGGGAAGAAGGGGTCGAAGTCGCCCTCGCTGCCACGGCAGGCGATAAGGCCGAGCTATTAAACGAAAGCGCCGACCTGCTCTATCACCTGTTGGTATTGCTGCAAGACCAAGAGCTTAGCCTCCATCAAGTGACCGAAGTCCTCGCCTCTCGCCATCAAGGCTAACGCCCACGCGCGTTAGCGTAAACATGGTCCCTCCAAAGCGCCGCCCACATGCGGCGCTTTGTGTGACGCAAGTATCTCACTCGCAATTTAAGAGATAATACACGCCTTTGATTGACGCCCATCCCATGCCAAAATACGTTTGATGCATGATCAAATCATTCGCAGATAAACGAACGCAGGCACTATACTCAAAGGGAACGTCAAAGAGGTTCCCTGCCGAGCTGGCGGTACGTGCGGCAAGAAAGTTGGAGTATATCGATCTCGCCACACAACTCGATGATCTCACGGTACCGCCCGGTAATCGCCTTCACGCTCTGTCAGGAAACAGACAAGGGCAACATGCAATAGCGATAAACAAACAGTGGCGCATTTGCTTTCGTTTTGAAGACGGTGACGCGTATGACGTCGAGGTTTGCGACGACCACTAATGAGGTAACAGTGATGACGATTTTCAACACAGCTGGCATGCAACGCCAACCGACGCATCCTGGAGCCATGTTGCGCGAAGACTTTCTGCCCGATTACGACTTGAGCGTAGAACAATTGGCTGATGCTTTGGGCGTCTCTCATCAATCGATGACTGCCGTATTGGATGAGCGTAAAGCCGTGAGCCCGGAGCTGGCGCTTCGTCTCGCACGTCTGTTTGGTAACTCGCCTGAGTTTTGGCTCAATGCGCAAAGGGCCGTTGATCTTTGGGAGGCGTCGCAATCAATTAAACACGAGGTAGCAAAAATAAAACCGCTTGATGTCGCTTAATCGCGCGTCATGGCCGTAGCAGATCGCCAAATCCTGCTCAGATCAGTTAAACTGCCTGTATTCCCGACAGTTAGTGACAAGGCGTCCTATGTTTAACGGCAAATCCATTCTGATCACCGGCGGTACTGGTTCTTTTGGTAAAAAGTACGTCCGCACCCTGCTTGAACGCTATCAACCACGCCGCCTCGTGGTGCTCTCTCGCGATGAGCTCAAGCAATATGAAATGCAGCAAACCTTTAACGCCCCTTGCATGCGCTATTTTATTGGCGATGTGCGTGATGGCGATCGTTTAATGCAAGCGATGCAAGGCATTGATTATGTGATTCATGCTGCTGCGCTCAAGCAGGTACCTGCCGCCGAATACAACCCGATGGAGTGTATCAAGACCAACATTCACGGTGCAGAGAATGTGATTCGTGCCGCGATTGCCAACGGGGTCGAAAAGGTGATAGCGCTCTCGACCGATAAAGCCGCCAGCCCCAATAATCTCTATGGCGCCACCAAACTGTGTTCAGATAAATTGTTTGTCGCCGCTAACAATATGACCGGGAGCCAAAAGACACGCTTTTCGGTGGTGCGCTATGGCAATGTGGTCGGCTCGCGCGGCTCTGTGGTGCCTTTGTTTAAGAAAAAGGCAGCGGAAGGCGCGGATCATTTGCCCATTACCCATCCTGAAATGACCCGTTTTTGGATTACCTTGCAGCAAGGGGTGGATTTTGTGCTGAAAAACTTTTCACGCATGTATGGCGGGGAAATATTTGTTCCTAAGATCCCATCGGTTCGCCTGACGGATCTCGCCAGCGCCTATGCCCCGAACACGCCCGTCAAAGTGATAGGCATTCGTCCCGGCGAGAAAATGCATGAAGTGATGTGTCCGGCTGACGATGCGCATCTGACGCTCGAATTTGCCGATCATTACGTGATTTGCCCCACCATTAAGTTCTACGACGCCGATGATGACTATCGAGAAAATGCGTTGGGCGAAAAAGGACAGCCCGTGCCAGAGGGCTTTGAGTATCAATCAGGCACTAACCCAGATGTGTTAACCGTCGAGGCCATTTTGCAACTCGACACCGAGCAGTAAAGGAGTATGGCGTTGATCCCATACGGAAAGCAGCATCTTAGTGAGCAAGACTATGCCGCTGTGCTTGAGGTGCTAAAAAGTGATTATCTGACGCAAGGCCCGCAAGTTCCGGCTTTTGAAGCCGCCGTCGCCGAACTCACCGGGGCGGCGCATGCGGTCGCCGTCAATAGCGCGACATCTGCCCTGCATCTCGCTTGTCTGGCGTTAGGGTTAGGCCCAGGCGATCGTTTATGGACCTCGCCCATTACCTTTGTCGCGTCAGCCAATTGTGGTCGATACTGTGGTGCCGAAGTGGATTTTGTCGATATCGACCCAGACACTCGTAACCTATGCCCTCAGCAGCTCGCGAAAAAACTGGCGCAAGCGGCCGCTACTCAAACCTTACCCAAAGTGCTGGTGGTGGTACATATGGCCGGTGCCAGTGCGGCAATGGCCGAGATTGCCGCGCTCGCTAAGCGTTATCAGGTGGCCATTATTGAGGATGCGTCACATGCGATGGGTGCCCACTATCAAGGCGCGGCAGTGGGTGGATGCCAGTACAGCGATATTAGCGTATTTAGTTTTCATCCGGTCAAAGTGGTTACCGCGGGAGAAGCCGGGGTTGCAACCACCCAACATGCCACATTGGCGAAAGCGCTGCGTCAGTTGCGTAGCCACGGGATCACCCGTGATGCAGAAGACAGCCACGCTGCCCTGCCACCTTGGGGGTATGAACAGCATGCATTGGGGATGAACTATCGCCTCTCGGATATTCATGCCGCGCTTGGCCGTTCACAATTAACCCAGCTTCGTTCCTTTATCACCAGACGGTTTGCACTCGCTGAACGCTACCACCAAGCGCTGGCGGATTTGCCCGTTAAGCGACCCATTTTAGATCCTGAGTCGGCATGGCATTTGTATTTGATTGAGCTTGATCACGCCGACACACGCCGCACCGTTTTTGAGGCTATGCGTGTGCAAGGCATTGGCGTGAACGTGCACTATATTCCTGTGCATACGCAACCTTACTATCAGGCACAGGGCTTCCAGCCCGGAGACTTCCCGCTTGCCGAGCAGTATTACGCGGGGGCACTCACTTTACCGCTTTACCCCGATTTAACCGAGCAACAGCAAGATACGGTGATTGCTGCGCTACAAAAAGCCATTGAGGATGCGTGACCGATGAATGTATGTATTATTCCCGCCCGCGGTGGCAGCAAACGCATTCCGGGCAAGAACCTCAAACGGTTTAACGGGGCGCCCATTATTACTTATGCCATTGCGACAGCACGTCAAAGTGGGCTATTCGATCGCGTCTTGGTTTCCACCGATTGCGAGGACATTGCCAGTGTGGCACGCGATGCAGGGGCTGAGGTGCCTTTTGTGCGTCCCGCCGAGATTGCCGGCGATCACGCTACGACATTGGATGTGCTTGAGCATGCGATCCAGTGGCTCACCCCGTCGCCACAGCAAACGCCTTTGCACGCGGTTTGCTGCCTGTATGCTACCACCCCCTTTGTCACCTCGGATGACTTGCGCCAAGGCTTAGCGTTACTGGACGGCGACACCGTCAAATACAGTTTTGCCGCCACCCGCTACGCCTTTCCGATTCAGCGCAGTATTCATGTCGATGCCGATGGCAGTGTCAGCATGTTGTGGCCGGAGCACTTCACTACGCGCTCACAAGACCTACAACCGGCGTACCACGATGCGGGAATGTTTTACTGGGGCACGCCAAGTGCGTTTTTAGCGCGCGAGCCAGTTTTTGCACCCCACTCGAAAGCTGTGTTGATCCCTCATTACCGCGTGCAAGACATTGATGAGCCAGATGACTGGCTACGCGCTGAGCTAATGTATCAACTGTTGGAGCAACAAGCCTTGCTATGAGCCATATTGCCATTCGAGTCGATGCCTCCCAAGCGATAGGCACCGGGCACGTCAGCCGCATGCACGTGTTGGCTAACATGCTACGAACGTCGGGTCATCAGGTAACCTTGGTATGTCGCGACCTGCCCGGTAACTTGATAGCGGTCAGCCATGAACAAGGCTTAACGGTGGCGGTGTTGCCTGCCCCCAAAAACTCGCTCAGCAACACCGATTGGCTTGGTGTGAGCCAGCAGCAAGATGCCGAAGAGACAACCGCATACGTGGCTAACCAGCCGGTGGATTTGATGGTGGTGGATCATTACGCCCTCGATGCCCGCTGGGAACAATCGATTCACACCCAATTGGGCTGTCCGGTGATGGTGGTTGATGATTTAGCCAATCGGCCCCACGATTGCGCGTTTTTGCTCGATCAAAACCCTTGGCCAGATCTCACCACGCGCTACGCGTCACAGCTTTTAAGTCCTCAGACCCGATGCTTATTGGGACCAGACTATGCACTATTGCGTCCAGCATTTGCCGCCTTGCATCACTCTCCGCCGCCGCGGGAAGATAAGGTGATCGCCTTTTTCTCCGGTACGGATCCGACCGGTGAAAGCCGCAAGCTTGTGGACGCGGTGAAACACCTAGAAGCCGTTCAACACCTAGAAGAAGGGCAGAACCTCGAGAGGCTGCCTTTCTCACTGTTAATTGTCACCGGCCGGCGCAACCCAGACCGCGACGCATTGTGTAAAGCGCCTGTCCCCGATGGGGTTCGTGTGGTGGAAGCACTGTCGGACTTTGATACCCACATGGCACGGGCACGCTACGCATTTGGAGCCGCCGGCGTCACTGCCATCGAGCGCAGCTGCTTGAGGGTCCCGAGCACCTTGGTATGTGTGGCGGAAAACCAACACGCCATGGCCGAGTATCTCGCCGGACAGCCGGGCTATCAATACTTAGGACGCGGTGAGCACACCCGCTGGCAAGATTACGCGTCTGCACTGCAGCATCTTGCGGCAAACTGGCATCAGCTTCCTACCCTGCCAGCGATCACTGATGGAAAAGGTGCAGAGCGCGTGGTCGCGGCCTTGGAGCATGACTTATGCAACTGATTTTTAGCGCGGTGACTCACGCGGACAGTGACACTTTATGGCATTGGCGCAATCGTCCCGCTGTCCGCCAGTTTATGTACACCCAACATCAAATTAGCCATGATGAGCACCAAGCATGGTTCAGCCATATGCTCGCCAACACACACCGTTATTTCTATATCGTCTACAAACGCGTAGACGACCAACCGGACAAGCCACTTGGCGTGGTCAACCTTGACCTCGATAGCGAGAATAGGACAAGTGCGACCTGGGCTTTTTACGCCGCCCCCGGTGCACCACGTGGAAGCGGCGCGCTCATGGAGTTTGGCGCATTAAGCTTAGCGTTTGAAACCTTGGGCGTGACCCAGTTGAACTGTGAAGTGCTCAGTCATAATCAGGGGGTGGTGCGGCTGCATCAACGCTTTGGCTTTCGTGAAACACCGCAAAGTCGGCAATGCACCTTTTCCCTGCCTGAGGGAAAAACAGTCGAGATTGTGTGCCTGTCTTTGTCCGCTGATGAGTGGCAGCAAGGCGCCAGTGTCCTTCAAACCAAACTGAATATCGACGCGGTTTATGAACAACGACATTAAGATTGCAGGCCGTTTGATCGGTCCTCAACATCCTCCCTATATCATTGCCGAAATGTCGGCGAACCATAATGGTAGCCTTGAGCTTGCCAAACAAACCATTTCCATGGCCAAAGCCTGCGGTGCCGATGCGGTCAAAATGCAAAGCTATACCGCCGATACCATTACCCTTGATTGCGACCACGATGAGTTTCAGATCAAAGGCGGACTGTGGGATGGTTATAGTCTCCACCAGCTATATCGCTGGGCACAAACCCCGTTTGAGTGGCACAAGCCGTTATTTGATCACGCGAGAAAAGAAGGCGTCACCTTATTCTCCTCGCCTTTTGATTGCTCAGCGATTGACTTGCTCGAGGATCTTAACGCACCCGCCTATAAAATAGCCTCGTTCGAGGCGATTGATTTGCCTTTGATTCGCTATGCCGCGCAAACCGGTAAACCGATGATCATCTCAACCGGCATGGCTGACGAGACAGAGATCGCCGAGGCGGTGGCGACCGCCCGTGATAACGGCTGTCGTGAGCTGGTGTTGCTTCATTGTATCAGCGCCTACCCTGCGCCGATTGAACAAAGCCATCTGCGAACCATTCCAACCTTAGCCACCCGCTATCAAACCTTGGCGGGCTTATCCGATCATTCGCTGACCAACACCGCCGCGATCGCAGCTGTCGCACTCGGCGCGTGCGTGATTGAAAAACATGTGATGCTCTCTGAAGATTCGGGAGGTCCGGATGCTGCTTTCTCGCTTACGCCACCTGCACTCAGTGCGCTTTGTGAGCAAACCCACGCGGCGTGGCAAGCGCTAGGAGAAAGCGCCCTAACTACACGAGCGGCCGAATCGAGCAACCGTCAATTTAGGCGCTCTTTGTATGTCTGTGAGGATATCGCGCCCGGTGAGCCACTGACGCCCGCTAATGTGCGCAGTATTCGTCCGGGCTTTGGTTTAGCACCGAAACACTATGATGCCGTGCTCGGAAAGCGCGCAACACGCGCGTTAACCAAAGGCACCCCATTGTCGTGGGAAGATATTGAAGACTAGCTGGATCATATCCATAAAAAAACCCGGCAACTGAGCCGGGTTTCGTTTCTCACTGAGAATCAGTGATTACATCTGCTTGACCATCTCGTCAGCAAACTCAGAACATTTACGCAGGCTCGCGCCTTCCATCAAACGTTCAAAGTCATAGGTCACTGTCTTGTTGGCGATGGTTTTTTCCATTGACTTGATCACCAAGTCAGCGGCTTCAAACCAGCCCATATGACGTAGCATCATTTCTGCAGACAAAATGAGTGAGCCTGGGTTCACCTTATCTTGACCAGCGTATTTCGGCGCCGTGCCGTGGGTCGCTTCAAACAGCGCCACACCGTCACCAATGTTGGCTCCCGGGGCAATACCAATACCGCCAACCTGCGCGGCAAGTGCATCAGATACGTAGTCACCGTTCAAGTTCATGGTGGCAATCACATCATATTCCGCGGGACGCAGCAGGATTTGCTGCAGGAACGCATCCGCGATGGAGTCTTTGATGGTAATTTGTTTGCCGGTCTTTGGATTTTTCATCGTCATCCACGGACCGCCATCCAGCAACTCGGCACCAAACTCTTTATTGGCCACTTCATACGCCCAATCTTTAAACGCCCCTTCGGTAAACTTCATGATGTTACCTTTATGGACGATAGTCAGTGAGTCACGGTCATTATCGATGGTGTACTCGATAGCGGCGCGAACCAGACGTTTGGTGCCTTCTTCTGAGATTGGCTTAATGCCTACACCGCACTGCTCAGGGAAACGGATTTTGTTGGCACCCATTTCTTCACGCAGGAACTTAATCACTTTATCCGCTTCGGCCGTGCCGGCTTTAAACTCAACACCCGCGTAGATGTCTTCTGAGTTTTCGCGGAAGATCACCATGTCAGTATCTTCTGGCTTTTTCAGTGGGCTAGGAACGCCAGTGAAGTAACGTACCGGACGCGCACAAATGTAGAGGTCGAGTTCTTGACGAAGCGCCACGTTCAATGAGCGAATACCACCGCCAACTGGGGTCGTCAGTGGCCCTTTGATTGCCACTTTGTATTCGCGGATAAAGTCGAGGGTTTCAGCTGGCAGCCACTGATCGTCACCATATACCTTGGTGGACTTCTCACCGGTGTAGATTTCCATCCATGAAATCTTACGCTCACCGTTATAGGCTTTAGCAACAGCTGCATCAACAACTTTGATCATTGCAGGGCTAACATCCATCCCGATGCCATCCCCTTCAATGTAAGGGATCACAGGGTGGTTAGGGACTACCAGTTTTGTGCCGTCGAGTGTGATCTTCTGACCTTCCGCCGGTACAACTACTTTACTTTCCATTTTAATCTCCTAGCGTCCATTTGTTATCTTTGTGTAAGATGCGAGTCGAGGATACTCGAATTCATACAACACGCCAAACAGATTATTACGTGTATAATACGGAAGTCTCATTTGCCGTTTAATCTATTTGACAGCCCTCATGCCATATAAAGCCCGCCCCCAGCCAGCGTCAAAGGCTGTTTCAAACACCCAAGCGCCATCGGCCAAGGGTGGAAAGGCTCCCCGAGCGGCCGCCCTCGCCACAAAAGTGATACTTGTTAACAAACCTTATAACATGTTGACCCAGTTTAGTGGCGAACCAGGCGACAGTACATTGGCCGACATTGTATCGGTAAAAGATGTGTACCCGGCTGGTCGACTTGATAAAGATAGCGAGGGGTTGCTGGTGCTCACCAATAACGGCGCTTTACAAGCCAGACTCACCCAGCCTTCATCCAAGTCGCCCAAAACCTATTGGGTACAAGTCGAAGGCGAGCCTAGCGATGAAGCAATTCAGGCGCTCTGTAACGGTGTCGAACTGAAAGATGGTCTCACCCTGCCCGCCGATGTCACCAAAATGGCACCACCCGCCGTTTGGGAACGCCACCCTCCGGTGCGTTATCGCGCTAACATTCCCACCACTTGGTTAAAGGTGGTACTGCAAGAAGGGCGAAACCGGCAAGTACGCCGCATGACCGCGCATATCGGCCACCCGACGCTGCGCTTGATTCGTGCCCAACTCGGCCCATGGCAGCTGGATGATTTGCAACCGGGCCAGTGGCGTGAGGTCGCTCCGCCGAAAGGCTTCGAGCAGTTCACTCCTAAACCCAAAGGCGCAAAAGGGAAAGCACCGCGTGGGCGCACTCGCTCGTCCAAGCGCGCACCGTCGAAGAAACGAGATAAGCGCTAGGAAGACCTGAACATACCATCGTCCGATTTTCGCACACAGACCCTCCGCGCCAAGGATGGCGCGGCGGAGCCCCCAGGGATGGGTATACGGCGTGCCTGCGTGCGGGAGTCGGTCGATAAACCTAAGGGGTTCACAAGTCTTTGCGCGGCACCCAATCACAAATACTTACCCCCATTGATAGCAATAGTATTAATATAAGCTGCATCGGTCGCAGGCCACGCGACCATCTACCCACTCATCTACTCACTTTGGATAACGGCTAACATGTGAGCCCTATCACATCTGTATCCGGCGATTTGATTCTGTTAAACTCAGCGTCCGTTTATTGATAGCAGCATTTGTGATCACCATGTCAGATAACAGCAGCAAAAAAGTGATTGTCGGAATGTCCGGCGGTGTTGATTCCTCCGTTTCTGCCTACTTGTTGAAACAACAGGGTTATCAGGTAGAAGGCCTGTTTATGAAAAACTGGGAAGAGGATGACAACGAGGAGTATTGCTCTGCTGCAGAAGACTTGGCTGATGCGCAAGATGTGTGTGACAAGCTTGGCATCGAGCTGCACACCATTAACTTTGCCGCTGAGTACTGGGACAACGTCTTCGAGCACTTTCTAACCGAATACAAAGCGGGTCGTACGCCCAACCCTGATATTCTTTGCAACAAAGAAATTAAATTTAAGGCGTTTCTCGAGTTTGCCGACGAGGTATTGGATGCCGATTATATTGCCATGGGGCATTATGTCCGTCGCACCTTCCCTGAAAAAGGCGAAAAAGCGCAAATGCTGCGCGGCTTGGACAATAACAAAGATCAGAGCTACTTCCTCTATACCCTCAGCCACGATCAGGTGGCACGTAGCCTGTTCCCTGTGGGCGATTTAGAAAAACCGCAGGTACGCCAAATTGCGGAAGAGCAAGGCTTGGTGACGGCGAAGAAAAAAGATTCAACCGGCATTTGCTTTATCGGCGAGCGTAAGTTTACTGACTTTTTGTCGCAGTACTTACCCGCGCAGCCCGGCCCTATCGAAACCACTGAGGGCGACGTCATTGGTGAACACCAAGGTTTGATGTACCACACCTTGGGTCAGCGCAAAGGCTTAGGGATTGGTGGCTTAAAGGGGGGCAACGGTAGCGAAGCCCCTTGGTATGTGGTCGATAAAGATGTCGCGCGTAATGTATTGCTCGTCGGTCAAGGCCATGATCATCCTCGACTCTATTCAGAAGGGCTCATCGCGGCGCAATTGCACTGGGTCGATCGTGAGATTGTGACCGAGACCCGCCGTTGCACGGTAAAAACCCGATACCGTCAACACGATATATCGTGTACTATCACGCCCGTTGATGATGATACAGTGAAAGTTATCTTCGACGAGCCGCAAATTGCGGTAACGCCGGGGCAATCCGCTGTCTTTTACGATGGCGATGTGTGCCTAGGCGGTGGCATTATCGAGCAACGTATTTAAGGAGCCGTGATCAGTGGCAGAGACGATTTATGATCGCACCCTGGCTTTTGCCAGCATTTGTCAGGCAGCAAAACTGGTGCAAGACGTATCTCGAAATGGGTATTGTGACCAAGACGCGTTAAATACGAGCCTGAGTAGCATTATCATCACTAACCCCTCTTCTACCCTAGACGTCTTTCGTGGAGAAGTGGGGAATGTCACCGGTGGCGGTGAGTCAGGCCTTCATGTTGGTTTAGAAACCCTCATTGGCCAACTCGATAATAGCCGCAACGGTAGCGAAACCATGCGCTACCTGATTAATTTGTTGGCGCTGGAGCGTAAACTGTCCAGCCGCCGTGATGCCATGGCACAACTGGGCGATCGCATTGAAACGATTGAGCGTCAAGTAAGCCATTTTGATTTGCTTGATGAGCAAATGATCAGCAATCTCGCCAGCATTTATCTCGACGTGATCAGTCCTCTAGGACCGCGCATTCAAGTGTCTGGTGACCCACAACATTTACAGCAAACTGGCGTGCAACACCGTGTGCGTGCCATCTTGCTTTCCGGTATCCGCAGTGCTGTCCTATGGCGTCAAGTAGGCGGTAAGCGCCGGCACCTTATCTTTGGTCGCAAACAAATGGTTGAGCAGGCCAAACTCATTCTAGCCCGAAGCTAATCAGATTGAACTCAGGAGACAAAAAATGGAACTGTCAGCGCTGACTGCTGTTTCACCGGTCGATGGCCGATACGGTACGAAAACGATTGCGTTGCGATCGATTTTTAGTGAATTTGGATTGCTTAAATACCGCACCATCGTGGAAATCCGTTGGCTGCAAAAACTGGCAGCCACAGACAGCATTGCTGAAGTGCCCGTTTTTAGCGATGACGCCAATGCCCAACTCGACCGCATTGCTGCTGAGTTTGACGAACAAGATGCCGCGCGTATCAAAGAGATTGAGCGCACCACCAATCATGATGTCAAAGCGGTTGAGTATTTTCTAAAAGAAAAGATTGCCGATAACGCAGAACTCAACGCGGTCAGTGAATTCATTCACTTTGCCTGCACTTCTGAAGACATTAATAACCTGTCGCATGCACTGATGCTAAAAGAAGCACGCGATACGGTAATTTTACCAGAAATGCAACGTCTGGCGGACGCCGTCAAAGACCTGTCTCAACAATTCCGCGACGTACCCATGCTTTCACGTACCCACGGTCAGCCTGCGTCTCCATCGACCATGGGTAAAGAGATGGCAAACGTGGCGTACCGCATGGCACGCCAAATCAAACAGGTTCAAAGTAGCGAAATCCTAGGTAAGATCAACGGCGCTGTGGGTAATTACAATGCGCACTTGTCCGCTTACCCCGACATTGATTGGCACGCTTACAGCGAAGCTTTTGTGACCTCATTAGGTATTGACTGGAACCCGTACACCACCCAAATTGAGCCGCATGACTATATTGCCGAGCTATTTGATGCCGTCTCGCGTTTTAACACCATTTTGATCGATTTTGACCGTGATATCTGGGGCTACATTGCACTGGGCCACTTTAAGCAAAAAACCATCGCGGGTGAAATTGGCTCATCGACCATGCCGCACAAGGTTAACCCGATTGATTTTGAAAACTCGGAAGGTAACCTCGGCCTAGCCAATGCCATTTTCTCTCACCTTGGGCAAAAGTTGCCGATTTCTCGCTGGCAGCGTGACCTGACTGACTCCACCGTATTACGTAACCTCGGTGTGGGTGTGGGCTACACCATGATTGCTTATGCGTCGACCCTTAAAGGGATCAGCAAGCTGGAGGTGAACCAAGCCGCACTCGAAGCGGAATTGGATCAGAACTGGGAAGTCCTTGCCGAGCCTATTCAAACCGTGATGCGTCGTTATGGGATAGAAAAGCCCTACGAGAAGCTCAAAGAGCTGACACGTGGCAAACGAGTTGATGGCGAGGGGATGCGTACCTTTGTTGATAGCCTTGATTTGCCTGAGCACGAGAAAGCACGCTTGAAGCAAATGACACCGGCTAACTACATTGGCGATGCGGTCAAGCTCACTGACAAACTGTAAGCAAAATGCGTCCAATGCTCACGGCCTCCATAATGGGGGCCGTTTTTTTATCCCACTCGCACCACCCCGCTCGTCACGTTATACTGCCGCAAATTTCGTAAACTAAGTCGTTATGTATCAGTTTCAGTTCTCGCTCGCCGAATTTATGGCCGCACATTGGCATCAAAGCCCCACCGTTATCCGCCAAGGGTTAGCCAATTTTAACGATCCCATTGAGCCTGAAGAGGTCGCAGGACTCGCGATGGAAGAAGACATTGACTCACGTCTCGTGACCCAAGCCAATGGCCAATGGCAAGTCGCGAACGGTCCTTTCGAGCACTTCGATGATTTCCCAGCGACGCATGCGCAACTGGTGGTACAAGCCGCTAACCACTGGCACCCAGGCGTGCGTGATCTCGCTGAGGCATTTACCTCGCTACCACAGTGGCTATTTGATGATGTCATGGTGTGTTATTCCCAGCCTCAGGGCGGCGTTGGGCCTCATATTGATCAGTATGATGTGTTTATTGTGCAAGGCCAAGGGCGTCGCCGTTGGCGTGTGGGGCCAAAAGGTGATTACCAAGAAGCTAACTTAGACACCGGGCTCAAGCAGATCACCGGCTTTGACGCCATTATCGATGTGGAGCTAGAACCAGGCGATATTCTTTATATCCCGCCAGGCTTTCCACACGAAGGCGATACGCTGGAGCCCTCGCTCAGCTACTCGATTGGCTATCGCTCACCAAAAGCCCGCGAGCTACTGAGCAGTTATGCTGACCAAGTGATTGTCGACGAAGCCGGAGACAATCATTTCCATTGGCCAGCCATGCCAGCGCAAGCCGATGCGCCTGCGGCATTGGATCCACAACATCTCGCGCAAATGAACGAGATGATGATCGCACTCATGCACGACGAGACCCGCAAAAAGCGCTGGATTGGCGAGTTTCTCTCTCAAGCCCGGCATGAGCTCGACTTACTCAGCCCTGATCCACAGTGGCAACCGGATAGTCTCAAAGCCGCGATGCAAGACGGGCTTTGTCTGGAAAAACTCAGTGGGTTGCGCGCGTTTTATCACCCAGACCAGCCTGAAATGATTTTTATGCTGGGTGAAAGCTTTGATTTACCCGCAGGATGTGAGTCACTCACCCCAGCGTTATGCAATCAACGCTTTATTGATTGGGAAATCCTCGGCGATGCCGCCGACCATAGCCTGTTTTGGCCGATGCTGACGCTGTGGGTCAATCGCGGCTACTGGTATCCTCTCGAGGAAGCGCCAGAGTAACCGCGCATCACCAAGATTAGACTTTAAACTGGGCCGTTAGCGCACGCTGACGGCCAGCCAGCGCCTCCAATTGGCTGGCAATACTCGCCGCCGATTCGGCATGCGACAAGAGTTCATCGCTGCGTTCACGAATATGGGTCACGTTTTGCGTCACATCGCCTGATACCGCGCTTTGTTGCTCCGCCGCCGCGCTAATTTCACTGTTAAGCCCCATCATGTCTTGCATCGCAGTACGAATCTGGTCCAAGCTCGCCACCGTCTCTTGCACCTTTTCAGCGGTGTCATCCGCTAGCTGATTCCCTTCATGAATCGCCGCTACCACTGACTCTGCCCCTAACTGCAACGAATCAATCACGGTACGGATCTGGGTGATTGACTGGTTAGTACGCTGTGACAGTTCACGGACTTCGTCAGCGACCACCGCAAACCCGCGCCCTTGCTCACCCGCACGCGCCGCTTCAATCGCCGCATTTAACGCAAGTAAGTTGGTTTGCTCTGACATGGTGTCAATCACCGTCAAAATCTCGGTGATATCCTGACTACTCTTTTGTAAGGTTTGCGCATCGTGGGTCGCGCCATTCAGCGTCTCCACCAAACGCGTCATCGCTTGCGACGAACCAGTCACAATTTTTTCACCCTTCTCCGTCGCTGTATTCACCGCGGTGGCCGCAGTTAGCGCCGATTCGGTATGACTGGCAACCTGTGAGGCCGTTTGCGTCATCTCTTCTGATGCTGTCGCCACTGCATCCAAGCTTGATACTTGTTCACGGCTACCATCTCGGGTTTGCACGGCCACGCGTGCGGCTTCTTTGGCTGTATGTTCCGCTTCTTCAACGCTATTAATCACATTCGCCATAATAGGCTGAAGCTTATCGAGGAAGCGGTTAAAGCGCCCCGCCAGTACCCCAATTTCATCACGATTTTTAAGCTGGATACGCTGCGTGAGATCGCCATCGCCGTCGGCAATCTCTGCCAATCGTTCCGCCAGTAGCTTCAGGGGTTTAACGATTTGGCGCGCCGCTAATCCGGCGATCACCAAGGCAAGCAGGGTTGCCACAACCCCTAAGCTACGTTCTGTCCACGCGGCTTGACTGCGTTGCGCGGTAATTTGTTGGCTTAATTGGTTTGCCTCAGAGAGCAAGACATCTTCCGGCAAGGTGATAAGGGCTCCCCACGTGGTGCCTGGCAAGGCAATCGGCACGTAGGTCATCAACTGGCTTTTTTGCCATACAGTCTGTGGCTGTCCCTGCGTCAGCCAGGAGCTCATCGCATCAGGGCTGGTGGGTAAATCGTCGACAGTGCCGCCGCTCACTTGGGCGTTATCAGACGCCACTAAACGGCCACCTTGGCTCAATACACTGACATTGCCAGCGCCGCCAAATAGGGCTTTATCCGCCTCTGAGATCACTGACTGTAACCCGCCAAGCGCAATATCAATGCCTAGTACCCCCAGCACTTGTCCGTCGCGCATCAGCGGTGAGGAAATGGTGACACTCAGGCTACTGCCCGCTTGTTTGGGCGCAGATACACAAGCTGCGCCTTGGTTCAATGGGCACTGATACCAATGATTCGCCGCTTGCCCATTGCCATTTTTATTGCCGTTGTTAATTTGCTTCTCGCTCAGCACGGTACCTTGCAGCTCGCCATCCCGCTTTTGCCAGCGGCTGGCAAAACGCCCTGCGGCATTCGCGCCCCGTTCTGTATCGAGCTGATAAAAGTCATCTTCTTGGTCAAGTGCATTGGGTTTAAATACCACGAACGCGGCTTGAACCGTATCGAAGTTCTCCACTGAGCGTCGCACCAGCTCATTGATTGAGCCGCGAAGTTCACCACTGTCGGTAAAGTTTTGCTCAGCGTTATACTGTAGATACACCACACTTTGCGCCAGCATTTGCGCGCGGTACACCGCCTCATCTAAAGAACGTTGCACATGGGTCGCTTGAACTTGGGCCTGACTGGTCGCAAGACGTTGAGCAGCACTACGCAGCGTTTGGGTACTCGCCTGACCGACCGTTTGCTGAAACTGGTTATTGACGTAGGTTGAGAAGGTTAATAACGTCACCGCGGTCACAGCAACGCACAAACTGGCCACGAGGGTGACCTTCCATTGAATTGAGAGGGATCGCATGACAGCTCCTTTGTCACTCTATCGACAGCCACCACTGCTATCGATTCTCATCCTTGAAACACGCATTTAACAGTAACAAAAAAGCGCAGGAAATAAACCTGCGCTTTTCATATTATTGCGTTTTTTACGATGACAAAAAACGTCGCTTATCTGTCTTTTGGATCCAAGGCATCACGAAGCCCATCGCCGACATAGTTAAAACAGAACAATGTCATGACCATAAAGGCGGCAGGGAACAGTAGCTGCCAAATCGCAATTTCCATCGTTTGCGAGCCTTCTTGTAGTAAGGCGCCCCAACTGGTCATTGGCTCTTGCACACCTAAGCCCAAGAAACTCAAGAAAGACTCAAACAAGATCATGTTCGGCACTAGTAAGGTCGAGTAAACCGCAACAATCCCAAGTACGTTCGGCACGATATGGCGCGTAATGATATGGCGCGTGCTCACCCCTGAAACGTGCGCGGCTTCGACAAACTCTTTGCTGCGTAAGCTGAGTGTTTGACCGCGCACAATACGTGCCATGTCTAGCCAAGCAATACAACCAATGGCCACGAAGATCAGCACGATATTACGGCCAAAGAAGGTTACCAATACAATCACGAAGAACATGAACGGAATCGATTGGAGGATTTCCACCAAGCGCATCATCACCGCATCGGTGCGGCCGCCAATAAAGCCTGATGTGGCACCATATAAGGTACCAATCAAGACGGCGACAAAGGCGCCCATGACGCCTACCATGATCGATATACGCCCGCCCATCATGGTGCGAGTAAAGAGATCTCGGCCTAACGCATCGGTACCAAACCAATGTCCGTCTACGCCCAATGAAGGCGCCGCATGAATGGCATACCAATCGGTCGCGTCATACGCGTAGGCACTGATATACGGCCCAAGGATCACGCTCAAACCAATCAATACCAGAATCACCAAGCTCGCCATCGCGGCACGGTTACGTTTAAAACGAATCGCCGCATCCTGCCAAAGGCTACGCCCCTTGACATCGACTTCTTCAGCAAAGTTTTCGAGGGCGTCAATGTTTTCTTTTTTCGTCAGCATCATGTCACCCCTAGTAACGAATCTTAGGATCGATATACGCCAGCAGGATATCGACGATCGCATTGAAAAGAATGGTCAGCGTACCGATCAAAATGGTACAGCCAAGCACTAATGAATAATCACGGTTAAACGCGGCGTTCACAAACAGCTTACCGATACCAGGCAAGCCGAAAATGGTTTCGATCACCACCGACCCAGTAATAATGCCCACAAACGCGGGTCCCATGTAGGACACAACCGGTAGCATCGCAGGCTTGAGCGCATGTTTAACAATAATCTTAGGGTAACTGAGCCCTTTGGCACGCGCGGTGCGAATAAAGTTACTGTTTAGAGTTTCGATCATGCTACCGCGGGTCACACGCGCAAATGTGGCCACATACAGCAAGGACATACCGATCATTGGCAACACCATGAATTGCCAACCACCGCCTTGCCAGCCACCGGCGGGGAACCAACCAAGATTAATGGCGAAGATATAAATCAGCACTGGCGCGAGCACAAAGGATGGCATCACCACCCCTAACATCGCCGTGGACATGATGGTGTAGTCAATCCAGGTGTTTTGTTTGAGCGCAGCAATGGTGCCAATCGTGACCCCAAAAATCAGCGTAAAGATAAACGCCAACGCACCGATTTGTGCCGATACAGGAAATGCGTCAGCAATCAGCTCATTCACCGTAAAATCAATGTATTTAAACGATGGACCAAAATCCCCTTGTAGGATATTGCCCAAATAGGTGGTGTATTGCTCAAACACAGGCTTATCCAAGCCGTATTTGGCATTAATGTTTTCCATTACGGCAGGGGGCAATGGACGTTCGCTTGAAAAAGGGTTGCCTGGCGCAAACCGCATCAAGAAAAAAGAGATAGTAATTAAGACCAACAACGTTGGAATAGCTTCCAAAAGGCGCTTGGCGATAAATTTCAACATAACTGTACCGTTTCGTTTTGAGCCTCACAGCGTCCGCTACCCAGGCTATACCTACATAGCGACAACCAGCCAAGGGAACCGCATGATGCGGCTCCCTTATCAGCTGTGAATCAGGCGTTACTCAGCCTTGATATAAAGATCTTTTGAGTAGATCTTCTCTTCGGCGTTATTGGCAGGGAAGCCACCGACTTGTGGACTAAGCAGACGTGCTTTTACATACTGGTAAATCGGCGCAATCGGCATGTCTTTTGCCATCTGGGCTTCCGCATCCAAGTACAGTTGTGTGCGCTTGTCGTCGTCTGTGGTGGTCATGGCGTTTTCCATGATCGCATCATAAGCTTGGCTATCATAATGCACACCACCTGATGAGTTGGAGCTACGCATCAAGCTGAGGAAGGTAGACGCTTCATTGTAGTCACCACACCAACCGGCGCGCGCGACATCAAAATTACCTTCATCTTTGGTGCTCAGGTAGGTTTTCCACTCTTGGTTATTAAGTGCAACATCAACACCCAGCTTGTCTTTCCACATTTGACCGATTGCGACGGCCAGCTTTTTGTGGTTTTCGCTGGTGTTATAAAGCAGTGAGAAGTCGAGCGGGTTGTCTTCACCGAACCCAGCTTCTTTGAGCAGACGCTTGGCCTCTGCATCACGCTCTTCTTGTGTCATCTTGGCGTACGCTGGCAGCTCAGGATCAAATCCAGCGGTAATTTCAGGCGTCAAGAAATACGCTGGCTTTTGCCCTTGACCCAGTAGCGCATCGGTAATCACGTTACGGTCAATCGCGTAAGACAAGGCTTTACGCACACGGACATCATCAAAGGGTTCACGCTTGGTATTAAAGATGTAGTAGTAGCTACACAGGTTGCCCACGATAGACAAATCTTCTGGGTGCTCGTTTTTCAGGCGACGGAAATGCTCGTTCGGGATCTCATACGTCATGTCAATTTCGCCGGCCAAGTAGCGGTTCATTTCTGCGACTTGGTTTTCAATCGGCAAATAGGTCACTTTATCGAGCGTGGTATTTTCATTGTCCCAATATTGGTCGTTACGGGTTAACTCAATGCGCTCATTAATCACCCAGTTGTCCACGACATAGGCGCCATTACCCACGAAGTTCTCAGGTTTGGTCCATTGGTCACCATGTTTTTCCACCGTTTCTTTGTGTACCGGCTTCATGGTGGTGTGACCCATCATCTTCACAAGATAAGGCACCGCGGTATCTAACGTTACCTGAAGGGTGTGATCGTCCAGCGCTTCAACGCCCAATGTGTCTTTATCTTTGTCACCTTTAATAATGGCTTTGGCATTCTCCATGTGGGTGTAGCCAAGGTACCAAGAGTAAGGTGACGCTGTCATCGGATCAGCCACGCGCTTAAAGCTGTACTCAAAATCTTGCGCAGTAACAGGATCACCGTTAGACCATTTGGCGTCTTCACGGAGATAAAAGGTAAACACCTTGTTGTCTTCGTTTTCCCAGCGCAAAGCGACGCCAGGGATAACATTGCCGTCTGCATCCTGGTTGACCAAGCCTTCTAGCAGGTCACGAATAACATGCGACTCAGGCACGCCTTGAGTTTTATGCGGATCCAACGACGCCACTTCGGCACCGTTACCACGCACGAGCTCTTGCTCTGCCGCCAGTTGCGGCTCGCCTGTCGCGGACTCGGCTTGTTGTTTGGTTTCAGGGTTGGATTGAGAGGTCTGTTTTTGCTCTGGTTCGCTGCATCCTGCTAGAGCCAGAGAAAGGCCAGCGCCCATAAAGAGGGTTCGGGTGATCGTGTTTAGCTTCATCGTGTAACTCCATAACAATCGCTATTGCATCCATGACAATCGACGCCACGTGGCGGAGGAATCCGTTTTGCACAATCTAAAAAGATGTACTACGCCTCGCTGCGCGACTAGAGGCAAAACATTACCAAGCAACGCTGTGTTTTGCCATAAATCTGAAGTATTTTGCCATAGAATGAGATTAAAAACTCATCTTTCACTACTTAAAAGCCTCATAAAGGAATTTCAAGCTGGTAAGACGAGGCCGCGTTAGCGCTTTATTCACCACAAGAAACAAAATACGGAACAAATTGCTATTTATACTGAATCTGGGGGCATTGGCACTAATGCTGAACTAGCTTGCGGTCGAAAAAACACACAAGCCTCTCTCTATCTTCGCAATCTCAGTGACTTTGACTGCCAACATGCGTCAAATGTTACTTAATTGTAAAGCCGATACTAAACGTTATTTGTCAAAAAAACTCAACAGAAACACATGCACGTGATGTCAGACAGCTATCACGGTCACAAAATCTGAATTGAATAAGCGGTAATGGTGTCTGTCAGAGGAAACGCTCACCGCGAATAGATGCGAGGATCAGGCACGGATGTCGAACGGAGGGAGAACGGAGGGAGAACGTAGAAACGGCTGCTTCGGTAGGCTTGAGTGGTGATAATGTCGCAACAAAGCCAGCTTCGCAGGCTGGCTTTGTTCTATAAACCACTATTTTTTGGCATCGTCGGGACTAAAAACGGGGCCACTATCGGATGAACGATCACTGGCCTGATCGCGCAGAACACGGTTGTCCTCACGTGCTTTTTCCATTTCTGGCATGACCTCGTTAAGCATTTCTTTGATTTTCTTGTTGCTATAGCGCTTGTGTTTCATTGTGTCCTCCTGAACTCATCAGTATTTGGCACAGTCACTCGCGGAACAACGACCGAGTCCACTCGGCTGTTACGCCAGTACAAACCGCTTGTGCAATTTTTAAGCTACACCCTCATCGTCAATAAAGCAAAATATTGCCGAAAAGGCACGCCAAACATCTTCGCCTCCACAACATCTCCACGTCTCAACCCAGAGCCATAGCGGATATCGGCCCGCTCTTGCCTTAGTTTAATAACATTTGCTGATAATAAGCGGCTGTTTAGACGAAATACCAATATTGACGCTTTTTTAAACAAACGATGTTGTTATTCGGCGCTCTATCCCCCATCATTGTGTTGTTGATGAGCTGTTCCCGATCATCAACCTAATTTTTCTTCCGACAAGAGAGTAAAAAGCAAGACTATGAGACCACAAAGCTCAACCTCGCGCCCTTTATGCGCACGCGTTCGCCATGGTTACAACCCAAATAAAGGAAAAAAACCACAGGTTAACCGCTAACGCGGTGTTGATGTTAAAAACACCTCTTTAATAGCCTCCAAATGGAGGCTATTTTTTTGTCTTTATATCGCGATGCTGACGACGAATCAGGGTGTAATCCTACTCACGGGCGACCGCAAAGCGAGCAAGTTAGCGTTTGCACAATGCGTTATCGCGAGCGGATTTGCGTTGCAAATTGCGAGTTCTCGCCCTCAAGCGCTACGCAATCGCGACATCACGATGCCGAACCGCTGGTATACGGGCGTTTCAAAAAGTAGGCACCCCTTTTGCAATATCTAGATTACTAGACCAACGCCATTGCTTGTCAGGGGGTGTCACATGGGACAATCCACACCAATTTTGTTTAATGATCGTCACATCTTGCCCGGGGGCCGGATACCTCTTCGGATCCCAGCAGGCGACTCGTTAGACACACTCGTATTCGCGTTAAAGCATGGACTCCCTATCGGAGTGTGTATGGCGGAAACACAAGCCCAGCGCTCTCACGTCGATATTGGCACCTTTATTGAAATTGAGGACTATACCCGAAGCCAAGAAGATGGCTGCTTAGTGATCACGGCACGGGGAACCGCACGCTTTGCGATTCATGCGTTTAACCAGCAGCACAACCACATCTTGTTTGCCTCGGTCAACGCATTACCTCGGTGGCCTGATTGCCACGTCGACAAACAAAGCGAGCCTCTCGTGGAGCGTTTACAGTCGATGTTTGAGCGCTACCCTGAACTACAACAAATGCACCGAGAGACCGAGTTCTCCAATTTGGCGTGGTTATGCCAGCGCTGGTTAGAGCTGCTGCCGCTCCCCACCGGGGAAAAACAACAGTTAATGGCGAACAGCTCCTGTGTCGCCACACGGGATTATCTGTTGAGCATGATGCAAGATCCCCATTAAACCGTTTTTATTGCTGCCTTGCTATTTGCCCTTTTTATTCATCTGCTTGATTGGGCGAGGTAACGCGACGCGTTACCTCTTTTTTTTGCCTTCACCCTTTTGTCCCACTTTCCTGACTTGCTCACACTTTACTGCTCCGGTAAATACCTAGTCGCTTGAGCTTCAGGTAAACTAGGCACATTGATTTTTTTCTCAGGAAACGACGCAATGATCCAACAGGTTTCAGATCAGCATTCACAACGTATCGTCGCGATCGGTGGCGGGCATGGTCTGGGGCGCGTCTTATCGGCATTGGGAATATATGGCGAGCAGGTAACAGGCATTGTTACCACAACCGATAACGGGGGATCCACTGGCCGTATCCGTGCATGCCAAGGGGGGATAGCCTGGGGGGACATTCGTAACTGCCTCAACCAATTAATCACCGAGCCCTCGGTCGGCTCCATGCTGTTTGAATATCGCTTTAAAGGGAAAGGTGAGCTGAACGGGCATAATTTAGGCAACCTGATCCTTACGGCACTGGATAACCTCTCAGTCCGTCCGCTTGAAGCCATCCAACTTATTCGCGATCTGCTAGATATCCGCCCTAATTTACTGCCGATGTCCGAGCACCCTGCTGAGCTTGCCGCGTTAACGCCAGAGGGTGAGACGGTGTCGGGGGAAACACATATTGATGAGCTAAGCGCCCCCCCGACGCGTCTCTTTTTGTCCCCAACCGTCCCCGCGACCCGCGAAGCCATTGAGGCTATCGAGCAAGCTGACTTGATTTTGCTCGGCCCTGGCAGTTTTTTAACCAGTGTAATGCCGCCGCTGCTCGTCCCCGAACTCAGCCGAGCGTTGAAACATACACAGGCCAAACTGGCGTTTATTAGAAACCTTGGCAAGGAAATCGGGCCGGCGGGTGACATGTCATTAGCCACTATGCTTGCTTGGTGCGAGCGTGCGATGGGTGGGAAAGAAATCGACATTGTGATCGGAGAACAAAACGCGTCGCAGCTCGCCACACGTTACCAACAAAAAGAGGCCAGCTTGGCCTCCTCAAATCATCATTGGCGTCATGACAGGGATAAACTACGTCAAGCTGTTGATGAAGTTTTGCTCGACGGCCATTTCTCGGTAGGTAGAGGCCGTTCCTCGTAACATCTCGGTCAGCTCATCTAAATGATGTGTCATCCACTCCTGTTRCCCTTGCTTGACGCGTGATTCACACTCACGCGCCATCTCGGCCAGATCATCCGCACCAAAACTGGCAGCACTGCTTTTGATCGCATGGCTGATCTCGCGAACTTGCTCGATCGATGGCGAACCAGACAATTGAGAATGGTATTGGGATAGCTCGTCGCTAAATACAGTGAGCAAAACCGTCACCGTATCCTCGCCTACTTCTGATTTCAGTCGACGTAATGTTTCAGTATTTACTGTGGTGGCCATACATCCATTCCTATCATTCATGCGCCGCAGATTTTTGCCAAGCTTGTAGTTTTCGGTACAAGGTTGAAGGGCTAACTTCAAGTAACCCCGCCGCTTGCGGGATATTGCCATTACACACGTCGATCGCGACTTCAATAGCACGTTTTTCCGTTTTCCATAATGGTTCTATATCGGCTTTCATCACCACTGGCGATGCTGGCTTGACGGGCTCGTGAGTTGCTGATGCGCTGTTCGCCGTTTCCGATCGCGTGTTATCCCCTGTAGATGCAATTTCAGCACCAGAAACGCGAGCGACTGGCGATGGTAGCATCTCTTTGCTGACTTCTTCGCCGTTATGCAACACCACTATGTTACGGATCACGTTTTGCAGCTGCCGAACATTGCCTGGCCAGTCGTATCGAAGGAGCTGAGTGGTCACTTCGTCACTAAAACGACAAAAATCTTTGCCTTCTTCAGCGGAAAACAGCGCGAGTAAGGCGTTGGCAATGGCGATCACATCGTCTCCACGCTCTCTTAAAGGCGGCAACTCGAGTGGAATAACGTGCAAGCGGTAGTAGAGATCTTCCCGGAATTTCCCCTGCTGTACTTGGAGCCAGGGATCGCGGTTAGTGGCACAGACAAACCGGACATCCACCGACTTCACTTGCGAGGAGCCGACTTTTTGAAAACTCCCCGTTTGAATGAAACGTAGCAGTTTGGATTGCAAATCCATATCCATTTCGCAAATTTCATCCAAGAACAAGGTGCCACCATTGGCCATTTCTGCGGCCCCTTCACGCTCAGACGCAGCGCCAGTAAAGGCTCCTTTCACATGACCAAATAACTCACTTTCAATCAAATCTTTCGGGATAGCCGCGCAATTCAGTGCAATAATTGGCTTGTTACTTCGCGTACTGGCAGCATGAATCGCTTCTGCGCATACCTCTTTACCGGTCCCGCTTTCACCGGTAATAAACACCGTGGCTTTACTGGGCGCAGCCGATTCGATCACACGGTACACCGCCTGCATCGGCAGACTGCGACCAATAAACCCGTGGTATTCACTTTCCTGTTTGGTCGCTTTCCCCGGATGACTCGGCTTGGGTTTGAGCGACTTATTGACCGTGACACGCAACTGATCGGCTTCACAAGGCTTGATCAAAAAGTCATTGGCACCATGACGCATGGCATCGACAGCGGCATCAATCGAGCCATGAGCGGTCATAATAATCACGGGTAAATCGGGCGCGACCGCGCGCACTTTGGCAAGCACATCAATGCCCGACATATCCGGCAGGCGTAGATCTAAGATCATCAGTGCTAACTGATCGCCTTCTTGCTCGAAAAAAGCCATCGCATCCTGACCCGTCCCTACAATGGTGACATCCACATCTAAGGGGTTAAGGTAGGATTTATATAACGCCGCCACCGACGCCGTATCTTCCACCATCAATATTCGTTTACTGGGTGATAGTGCTGGCATGTATCCTCCAAGAATCGCATCGCGGCGTGTAGCGATAACTCACTCAGTTGCACGAGCGTATGCGAAATGCGTTGCATTATGCAATTGTGCCCTCATTGTAGCTGGGCGAGTCCGTTAAAACCACACGTTTTGTCGATGTAATGGCTATCTTTTATTTTTGGCACGCCAAATGCATCTATTCCAGTGACCCTCAGGGGTCACCTAGCCAACTGACGTTGTTTGTGAGTTTTCACTCACTGAAACACTGTAGCCAACCTGTCATTTAGGTTGGCTTTTTTTTACTTCACGCGGTGCTTTTTCATCCCATTAGCTGTTTACAATAAACTGCTCGCGCAGCGCTTGTAACTGATCTCGCAATTGTGCCGCGGTTTCAAACTCAAGGTTCTGCGCTGCCTCAAACATCTGACTTTCCAGTTTTTTGATTTCAGCATCAATTTGTTGTGGTGACTTCAACGCATAGTCCGCATCAGGCTCGGCAACGGCACGCAACGATTTGACTGCTGGTTTCGCGGTTTTGCCCCGTTTACCCGTGCCTATCTCCATCACGTCCATCACTTTCTTATTCAGTTTCTGTGGCGTGATACCATGCGCCTCATTATGTGCAATTTGCTTCGCCCGGCGTCGCTCCGTTTCATCAATGGCGCGTTTCATCGACTTGGTGATCGAATCGCCATATAAAATCGCTTTACCGTGAAGGTTACGTGCTGCACGGCCAATGGTTTGAATTAATGAACGTTCAGAGCGCAAAAAGCCTTCTTTATCCGCATCCAAAATCGCGACCAAAGACACCTCAGGCATATCTAACCCTTCACGAAGCAAGTTAATCCCGACCAAGACATCAAACTCACCAAGACGGAGATCCCGAATAATTTCCATGCGCTCCACCGTATCAATATCAGAATGAAGGTAACGCACTCGCACATCAT
This sequence comes from Salinivibrio sp. PR6, assembly GCF_001995955.1. Classification (NCBI taxonomy): domain Bacteria; kingdom Pseudomonadati; phylum Pseudomonadota; class Gammaproteobacteria; order Vibrionales; family Vibrionaceae; genus Salinivibrio; species Salinivibrio sp. PR6. The sequence continues at coordinate 85,951 of NZ_MUFA01000001.1, forward strand.
GCTCTTGCATGTATTCGGTTAAGTCTTCTGCCATACGCTTGGTCAAGGTCGTCACCAGCACGCGCTCGTCTCGCTCACGACGAGCACGTACCTCAGAGAGCAAGTCATCCACTTGAGTCGCGACCGGACGCACTTCTATTTCAGGATCAATAAGCCCCGTTGGACGCACCACTTGATCAATGATATCCGCGCCCGATTTCTCAGCTTCATAGTTACCCGGCGTGGCGGAAACATACACGGTTTGTGGCGCGAGTGCCTCAAACTCATCAAATTTTAGCGGTCGGTTATCCAACGCTGAAGGCAGCCGAAACCCATAGTCCACCAAGGTCTCTTTACGCGAGCGATCGCCTTTGTACATGGCACCAATTTGCGACACGGTGACGTGCGACTCGTCGATGATCAACAGTCCATCGGCGGGTAAATAATCAAACAAGGTCGGTGGTGGTTCGCCTTCTGCACGACCACTCAAATAACGCGAGTAGTTTTCGATACCCGAGCAATAGCCCAGCTCATTCATCATCTCAATATCAAACTGCGTTCTCTGTGTGATGCGCTGCTCTTCCAGCAGTTTATTATGCTCAAGCAGTGTTTTTTTACGTGCCGATAGCTCCGTTTTTATCTGCTCCACTGCTTCGAGAATACGCTCTCGTGGGGTGACATAGTGCGTCTTAGGGTAGATGGTGCAACGAGGCATGTCTTTGACACTCACCTGCCCCGTTAAGGGATCAAACACGCTGATGGTTTCCACTTCGTCGTCAAACAGCTCCACCCGTATGGCATCTTTGTCTGATTCAGCCGGAAAGATATCGATGACCTCACCGCGAACGCGAAAGGTTCCGCGCTCAAAGGCCATATCATTGCGGGTGTACTGCAACTCAGCGAGGCGTTGCAAAATGGTACGCTGGTCTAAAAAGTCACCGCGGCGAATGTGAAGCATCATTTTTAAATACGAATCAGGGTCACCCAAGCCGTAAATAGCAGAGACCGACGCCACAATCACCACATCACGGCGTTCCATCAACGCTTTTGTCGCCGACAAACGCATCTGCTCAACGTGATCGTTAATCGACGCATCTTTTTCTATGAAGGTGTCTGTCGAAGGCACATATGCCTCTGGTTGATAATAATCGTAGTAAGAAACAAAGTACTCCACCGCATTGTCAGGGAAAAACTCGCGCATCTCCCCATAAAGCTGCGCCGCCAATGTTTTATTGGGAGCCAATATCATAGTAGGGCGATTGAGCTCAGCAATGACATTGGCCATGGTGAACGTTTTTCCCGACCCTGTTACCCCCAGCAGCGTTTGATGGGCAAGACCGGCCTCTAACCCTTCACACAGACGATGGATGGCCTCAGGCTGATCACCTGATGGTTTAAAAGCAGAATGCAGCGTAAATGTTTTACTCATGAACCTATCCTGTTTGGGGCTGACCACGATGTCCAGCTTGGGGCGCTAACGCGAAAAGTCTATTGTCCTGACTCGCCCTGCGGAGTCAACGATTGCGGTTAACTACTGACAAACTGCCAATTGCGATCTTTTTCGTCTTGGACGCTTGATCTCATGAAGGTGTCTAGGTAACCTATCGTTCCTCTTTTGGCATGCAGCTATTGCAGCCAGCTTGTCTAAGCAAAGACGGCTTTGAGCGAAGACGGGCTCTAAGCTAGAACAAAGCACTAAACGCATCGAGCACGAAACAAATCAAGTGCAAAGAGCATAGAGTGCAATAAAAATAAACCTCTAAATCATGCGTTTTCGCGCGTATTTCTATTGAATATCCTCTCTTATCACTTTTTTATCCCCGATACTCAAGGGTTGAACAAATAGCGACCTGTGCATAATCCACGATCGTTTTTTTTTCAAACTGATCGCATTAAAAAAAGCACAAACATTAAAAATCAATACCTTATAGTCATTCCCATGCCGACGATAGCTGCGTCAAGCTTGTATAAAATCAGTCACATAGTCAGTTGATCAAGATCCACACACATGGTTATCCACAGAATCTGTGGGTAACCGCCGAGAGCCCTTTCACAACCGGCCGTGTAAAAAGTCAAGAAAAAAATAGCCTCTATGCTCAATCACTCGCCACTATGATGTTTTTATCAGCGCCGTTGGCTAGCTTTTCAGCAGTCGATTGAAAAGACAGATTTTATTGCTTTTCATCAGTTGACACCTTTCGAGGTGCTCGCTAACATTCGCCCCGTTCTCAAGGCAATTCCCCCTTAGTTCAGTTGGTAGAACGGCGGACTGTTAATCCGTATGTCGCAGGTTCGAATCCCGCAGGGGGAGCCACTATCTTGAGATAAGATAGACATTGCAAAAGTGAGCACCCTTTCTGCTGCGCAGAATAAGTCGCAGGACTAGGCGTCCATTACATGGCGTCCCCGTCCAATCCCGCAGGGGGAGCCACTATCTTGAGACCTCACAGAACACAATAGCGACACGATTCCCCCATAGTTCAGTTGGTAGAACGGCGGACTGTTAATCCGTATGTCACTGGTTCGAGTCCAGTTGGGGGAGCCAAATTTATGTCTCTCTTCTCCTTGACCTATCCTACTTTCTCCGTGATCTCATCACACACTCTTACCGTGATCGAACACGCTATGCTGCCACTACCCCTAGAATAAGGTGCGCGCGTAAAGCGTCACTAACAGCTTACAGCGAACCAAGCAAAAACCCTGCTTGATGGCGGTTGTTATAGCCGCCTCAAAGGTCGATAATAGGCAGATCACAAAAACATTAAATGATTAAACAGCATGGCTGAGTATTTGTTGCTACTGGTGGGCACAGTATTGGTCAATAACTTCGTACTGGTGGAGTTTTTGGGCTTGTGTCCATTCATGGGCGTATCAAAAAAACTGGAAACAGCAATTGGGATGGGGCTTGCCACAACCTTCGTGTTGACCTTGGCATCAGTGAGCTCGTATCTGGTTGAAACCTATATTCTTATCCCACTTGATCTCGGATACCTGCGCACACTGAGCTTTATCTTAGTGATTGCCGTGGTGGTGCAGTTCACGGAAATGGTGGTGCATAAGACCAGTCCAACACTGCACCGACTACTGGGCGTATTCCTACCTTTGATTACCTCAAACTGTGCGGTACTCGGGGTGGCCTTGCTCAATGTGAAACAACAGCACAGCTTTATCGAATCGATTATTTACGGTTTTGGGGCGGCCTGTGGTTTCTCGCTGGTTCTCGTTTTATTCGCTGCAATGCGCGAGCGTATTGCAGCCGCTGACGTACCCGCGCCTTTCAAAGGCGCGTCAGTGGCAATGATTACCGCAGGATTAATGTCGCTCGCCTTTATGGGCTTTACAGGACTGGTGACTTTATCATGAGTGGAATAGTGATAGCGGTGGTTGTGCTTGCTGCGCTCGCCGCCATATTCGGTGCAATCCTAGGTTTCGCCTCGATTCGCTTTAAGGTGGAGGCGGATCCTATTGTCGATCAAATTGATGCCATTCTGCCGCAAACGCAATGTGGCCAATGCGGTTACCCTGGCTGTCGCCCCTATGCCGAAGCCATTGCCAATGGTGACGAGATTAACAAGTGTCCGCCAGGTGGCCAGCAAACGATTGAAAATTTGGCTGATTTGATGGGCGTCGAAGCGACCGAACTCGCCCACGATGAAGAAAAAAGTATCAAAACCGTTGCCTTCATTCATGAAGAAGATTGCATCGGCTGCACCAAGTGCATTCAGGCCTGTCCGGTCGATGCGATTGTCGGCAGTACCAAAGCGATGCATACCGTGATCGAGCAAGATTGTACTGGGTGTGATTTATGTGTTGCCCCCTGTCCGACCGACTGTATTGAAATGATCCCCGTTCAGGACACCCCTGAAACCTGGAAATGGAAGCTTGAACAAATTCCCGTTGTAGATGTCACTGAGAGTCAGAGAGCACGCGCCTGATGGACAGCCTTATAGAACAAATAAAACATGGCCAGATCTGGGATTTCCATGGCGGCATTCACCCGCCTGAGCATAAAACTCAGTCGAATCACGGCGCCATTTTAGAAAAGATACTCCCTACCGAGCTGGTTATCCCGCTAAAGCAACATATTGGCAGCAAGGGAAAATTATGCGTGAGCCAGGGCGATCGGGTATTCGCGGGACAAGCCCTCACTGAGACGGATATTCAACAATGTGTGCCGGTACATGCGCCGACATCGGGCACCGTGATTGCCATCGAAGATAGAACCATCGCGCATCCTTCAGGCTTGTCCGACCGTTGCGTGGTGATTCAGCCCGATGGAAAAGATGAGTGGGGACCTAAACCTGCCCTCCCGGCTTATCAAACCCAGCCGCCAGAGCAATTGATCGATCATATCCGCTCTATGGGCATTGCTGGAATGGGAGGCGCTGGCTTTCCAACCGCAAGAAAACTGCAAAGTGGCTTGGCGCGTACTGAAGTACTTATCATCAACGCCGCAGAATGTGAGCCTTATATCACCGCCGACGATCGGCTGATGCAAGATTGCGCCGATGAAATCGTCGCAGGGGTACAAATTCTTAATCACATTGTTAAGCCTAAGCTGTCCGTGATTGGCATTGAAGATAATAAGCCAGAGGCTATCGCTGCGCTTAAAGCAGCGGTGAAAGCCGCCGATGAGGACATACTCATCCAGGTAGTACCTACCAAGTATCCATCTGGCGGTGAAAAGCAGCTGATTCAAATCATTACCGGCAAAGAAGTCCCAGCCAAAGCCTTTCCCGCCAGTATTGGTGTGCTTATGCAAAACATCGGGACCACTTATGCGATCAAACGCGCCGTGCTAGATGGCGAGCCGCTGATCAAGCGTGTGGTCACTTTGACTGGGAAAACACTCAAAACCCAACAAAATCGGTGGGCACTACTTGGCACGCCAATTGGCGAATTGTTGGCGCATCATGGTTACAAGGCTGAGAAAAAACTGCCTCGGGTGATTATTGGTGGCCCGATGATGGGCTTTACCGTCCCACATACACAAGTGCCTGTGACTAAAACCACCAACTGTGTACTGGTGCCAACGCGCAAGGAAATTGCGCCTGCCAAGCAAGAGATGGCCTGCATTCGTTGCAGTGCCTGTGCCGATGTTTGTCCCGCTCACCTGTTGCCCCAGCAATTGCAGTGGTATGCCAAAGATCAGGACTACGACAAGTGCCAAGACTATGATCTCTTCGATTGTATTGAATGCGGCGCGTGTGCCTATGTGTGTCCGAGTGAGATCCCACTGGTGCAATACTATCGCCAGGCTAAAGCGGAAATTCGTGAAATTGAAGCGGAAAAAGAAGCCGCGGAGCGCGCACGTCAGCGTTTTGAAGCCAAAAAAGCGCGAATGGAACGTGAAAAACAAGAACGAGAAGAAAAACATCGCAAAGCGGCCGAGCGTCGCAAGCAAGCGGCGCAACAAAACACTGGCTCGGGTGATGCGCTTAACGCTGCGGTAGAGCGCGTGAAGGCGAAAAAAGCCGCGCAATCGGCATCGAGTGATGTCAAACCTGCTGTTGCGGCGGCGATCGCACGGGCCAAAGCGAAACAAGCCGAAGCGGCAAAAACCGGCAGTGATGAGCCAGACAACAGTGAAATGATGAAATTGCGCGAAGAGCGTAAGCGTCAAGCGCGAGAGCGTAAGGCGGCCAAAGAGGCGCAAAAAGCTTCAGCATCTGCTGATTCACAGGCAACATCCGACAGCACCGAGAGTCAAGACGGCAAGAAAGACGCAGTCGCCGCAGCCGTTGCCCGTGCCAAAGCACGCAAAGCGGCTCAGCAAAACGATGCCAAGGCAGAGCCAACACCGGCGGCCGAGCAATCATCCGCCGCAGAAAACACGACGGCACAAACGGATGACGCTGGCGATAAAAAAGCGGCTGTCGCCGCCGCGGTTGCCCGTGCCAAAGCACGCAAAGCGGCTCAGCAAAGCGATGCCAAGGTAGAGCCAACACCGGCGGCCAAGCAATCATCCGCCGCAGAAAACACGACGGCACAAACGGATGATGCTGGCGACAAAAAAGCCGCTGTCGCAGCCGCCGTTGCCCGTGCCAAAGCACGTAAAGCCGCTCAGCAAAGCGATGCCAAGGCAGAGCCAACACCCGCGGCCGAGCAATCATCCGCCGCAGAAAACACGATGGCACAAACGGATGACGCTGGCGATAAAAAAGCCGCAGTCGCCGCCGCGGTTGCCCGTGCCAAAGCACGAAAAGCCGCCCAGCAAGGCGACACCAAGGTACAACCTGAGACGGCTGCCGATACGCCATCCGACGCTGCAGACACCGCGCCTGCAACCGACGAAGCGAACGACAAAAAAGCCGCTGTCGCCGCAGCCGTCGCGCGTGCTAAGGCGCGTAAAGCCGCTCAGCAAAGCGATGCCAAGGCAGAGCCAACACCCGCGGCCGGGCAATCATCCGCCGCAGAAAACACGACGGCACAAACGGATGACGCTAACGACAAAAAAGCCGCTGTCGCCGCCGCCGTCGCGCGTGCTAAGGCGCGTAAAGCCGCACAACAATCACAAGAAGATAAGGAATAACCCACGTGGCGTTTTTCATTGCAAGTTCACCACACGCCCACAACAAACGTTCCACCAGCCATATTATGCTGACGGTGCTTCTCTGTGCCCTGCCCGGTTTGGCCGCACAGTGGTATTTCTTCGGCTGGGGCGTGCTGGTTCAATTAACCTTGGCGGTCATCACGGCATGGTCAACCGAAGCACTGGTCATGCGATTACGTCGTCGCCCCGTGATGGCTTACCTTCGCGATAATAGCGCCCTACTCACAGCGTTTTTATTGGCCGTCGCGATCCCACCGATGGCGCCTTGGTGGGTGATCGTCATTGGTACCGCGTTTTCTATTATTGTTGCCAAGCATATATACGGCGGATTAGGACAGAACCTCTTCAATCCAGCCATGGTTGGCTACGTGGTACTCCTCATCGCTTTTCCGGTGCAAATGACCACCTGGTTACCGCCAGAGAGTCTCGCCACCCATAGTTTGACCATTACCGATACCCTCGCGGCGATTTTTGGCGGCTATACCTTAGATGGTTTTAGCGTCAACCAATTGCGTATGACCGTGGATGGCGCCACAATGGCGACGCCTCTGGATACCATTAAAACTGCGCTCGCAGGCGGTCAAACCGTCAGTGAAGCCTTGCAACAGCCCATTTTCTCAGCGCTAGGCGGTAAAGGTTGGGCTTGGGTAAACACGCTTTACCTACTCGGTGGTTTGGTGCTTATCCAACGTGGCATTATCAATTGGCATATTCCTGTCGCGGTACTCGTCGCCTTGCTTGCTTGTTCATTACTCGGCCACTTGGTCGCACCGGATCAACTCGCGTCGCCCCTGATTCATTTGTTGTCTGGCGCGACCATGCTCGGGGCGTTTTTTATCGCCACCGATCCGGTGTCGGCCTCCACCACCGACCGTGGCCGCTTATGGTTTGGTGGCCTGATAGGGGTGTTGGTGTATTTAATCCGCACTTGGGGCGGCTACCCAGATGGCGTCGCGTTTGCAGTAATCATTGCCAACTTGTGCGTCCCATTGATTGATTATTACACCAAACCAAGAACGTATGGGCATGCCACAAACCGTGCGGAGAAGAAGTCAAAGTCATGATTGATACCATAAAAAAACATGGGGGCATTCTCGCTGTTGCTGCCCTCTTGTCGACAGCACTGGTGGCGGTCACTCACGCGCTAACTGAAGATACCATTAAAGAGCAGCAGCAAATCCAATTATCAAAGGCGCTCAATCAGGTGATCCCTGAAGACAGGCACGATAATCCGCTGCATCAAAGCTGCCGCCTTATCGAAAATAAGGATGCACTGGGCACCGATGACGCCCAGCCTTTTTATGTTGCCACCCTAGGCGGTGAGGTCAGTGCCGTTGCTATTCAAGCTATGGCCCCTAATGGCTACAATGGTGCCATTAAGGTATTAATTGGCATGGATGCGACCAACCATCAGGTGCTGGGTGTGCGGGTTCTCGAGCATAACGAAACCCCAGGACTGGGAGATAAGGTGAGCTTGCGGGTGTCAGATTGGATCCGTAGCTTTAGCGGCAAAACCGTCACCAGCGAAGACGATGCGCGTTGGGCGGTCAAAAAAGACGGCGGGCAGTTTGATCAGTTTACCGGCGCCACCATTACCCCGCGCGCGGTTGTCGGCGCCGTCAAAAAAGCGGCTTGGTTTGTGAGCCAACACCAAGACGCGCTGATCAACCAACCGGTTAATTGCGGAGGAGCGTCATGAACAGCGCCCACAAAGAGCTAATGAAAAATGGCTTATGGAGTAATAACCCAGCGTTTGTGCAGCTACTAGGTTTGTGCCCACTGTTGGCGGTATCCGCTACCGTCACCAATGCACTTGGCTTGGGGATCGCGACCTTGGCCGTACTCGTAGGCTCCAATTTGATTGTGTCACTGATTAGGGACTGGGTACCCAAAGAAGTGCGCATTCCTATTTTCGTGATGGTGATTGCTTCACTGGTGACCTGCGTGCAACTGGTCATGAATGCGTATGCTTACGGCCTTTATCAATCGCTCGGTATTTTTATCCCATTGATTGTCACCAACTGTATCATCATCGGCCGCGCCGAAGCCTTTGCCTCTAAAAACCCTGTCGGCTTGTCGGTGAGTGATGGTTTTTGGATGGGCACCGGTATGACAGTAGCCTTGGTGGTATTAGGGGCTATTCGCGAAATTATCGGCAATGGCACCTTGTTTGATGGTGCCGACCTCTTGCTCGGCGACTGGGCTGCCGCGCTTAGGATTGAGATTTTTCAATTCGACACCAAGTTTCTGTTAGCCATATTACCACCGGGCGCGTTTCTCGCGGTCGGCTTTCTTATCGCGTTGAAGAACATCATTGATACACACCTTGCCAGTAAAACAGAAAAAGACGACAAGCCGGTGATTGAGCGCGCACGGGTGACGGGTAATCAATGATCCACAGGATAGGGTAAATGAATAAAGAAAAACGACGACAAATTCTGGAGCGCCTGCGCGATAACAACCCGAATCCGCAAACGGAGCTCAATTGGTCAACCCCTTTCGAGTTATTGATCGCGGTGTTACTGTCTGCGCAAGCGACCGATGTGAGTGTCAATAAAGCCACCGATAAGCTGTATCCGGTGGCCAATACGCCCGAAGGGCTACTGGCATTGGGCGTGGATGGGGTGAAGTCATATATCAAAAATATTGGCTTATTCAATTCCAAAGCGGAAAACGTGATTAAAACCTGCCGCGCCTTGATTGAGCAACACCATGGCGAGGTACCAGAAAGTAGAGAGGCGCTAGAAGCCTTGCCCGGCGTGGGACGCAAAACCGCCAATGTGGTACTCAACACCGCGTTTGGTTGGCCCACTATCGCCGTGGATACCCATATTTTTCGCGTGTCCAATCGTACCAAGTTCGCGATGGGTAAAAACGTCAATGACGTGGAAGAAAAACTGATCAAGGTGGTGCCTAAAGAATTTAAGGTCGATGTGCACCACTGGCTAATTCTGCATGGACGCTACACCTGCCTCGCACGAAAACCTCGCTGTGGCAGTTGTATCATTGAAGATTTATGTGAGTACAAAGAAAAAGTTTATCCAGATAGCTAACGCCGTCAACGGCGAGCACTGGCAAGCCAAAAAGGAGCAACGTCATGTCAAACGGCAGAATTCTACACACCATGATCCGCGTCGGTGATCTAGACCGTGCTATCAAGTTTTATACCGAAGTAATGGGAATGCGTTTGTTACGCACCAATGAAAACGAGCAGTACAAATATAGCTTGGCGTTTGTCGGCTATAGCGATGAATCAGAAGGCGCCGTGATTGAGCTGACCTACAACTGGGGGGAAAGCGAGTACGATCACGGTAACGCCTTTGGCCATATCGCGATCGGTGTGGATGATGTTTACGCGACCTGCGATCAAATTCGTCAAGCGGGCGGCAATATCACCCGCGAGCCAGGCCCTGTCAAAGGCGGTAGTACTGAAATCGCCTTCGTGACTGACCCTGATGGCTACAAATTGGAGCTTATCCAAAACAAAAGTGCCTCTGCGGGGCTGAACGGCTAACACAGCAAGACAGGTCTCAAATTAAGCCCGGCATTCGATGCCGGGCTTTTTCGTGCTGTCTATGTTGTATCGGAGGCATACACTGTCTGTGATAACCTCTGTGGCTGTCGGCTATAACAAGGTTCTTCCTAACGAAATCACCACACGGCGGTTTTTACTGCGCCCAATTGGGTCGTCGTTGTCAGCAATCGGACGGCGTTCGCCATAAGCCTCAACGGTAATCCGATCTTCAGGTAAGCCCAGCGAGGTAAAGTAGTCGCGCAATTTCTTCGCTCGTCGCTCTGACATTTGCTGATTGGCTTCACGGGTGCCACGCGCATCAGAGTAGGTCGCCACTAGCACCAAATCGATATCATCACTGTAACGAACAAACTCGGCTATCTGCGTCAATCGTTGGCGGCTTGCTTTGGTCAACTCATCGCTGTTTTCTTGATAACGCAAGACGGTAAAGGAAATGTCCTCAAACGCATACGGCAATAACTTATTCAGACACCGGCTAAATTCATTATATGGCGAGCCAAATGCCACCGCCGATAACGCCACATCCACCTGTCGCTGCTGACGCTGCCAGTCTTTAAAGCTAAACGTGGGGAATCGTCCCGCCTCTAGCTCGCTCAGCATCGCCCAAGCCGTTTGACCGCCCACATAGCCATCAAATTGTTTGAAGAACTGGAGTTGGTCCATATAGCGTGCCGGCTCTCCGGGCATCCAGTCAGCGGGCATGGAAAGCAGTGACACCTGCGCGGTCTCACCCATAGGCCGCTGCATATCGAGTGAGAAATCGAGATTCATGTCCTTACTGGCTCGTGATGTGAACGATGCTTGCCCGTACCCTGGCACGTCATGCTCTAGACGGCACTCAATGGGCGTATCAATTGTCACGGTCCAGCTCGACTCCCCCAACGATGCCACGTATTGCTTGTTAGCAGACGCCTGGTTGGGCAAAAGAAGAGCAACACATGACACCACCACTGGGATAAAGCGCCATTTCACTAAATCAACAGGACAAAACGCCATTACAGACTCCGTACGTCGCGTGATTCTGTCTTCACGCACAGTTTACTGCTTGAAAGGTTGCGCGAGTCACCGCTGCTGCAGTGACCAAAACATGGCTTAGACAAAAACAAATGGTTATAAAGTTATCGACACGTTACACGCCGACTTTAGCTTAACGCCACTATTTGCGATAATCACCCTTTTCTTATTATTCGTAAAGTGACATCAGCATGAGCCAAGCAAGTGATCCAAATAGTCTCAAAGCCCGATTCCGTGGTTATTTCCCTGTCGTTGTCGACGTTGAGACAGCCGGCTTCAATGCCCAAACCGATGCACTGCTAGAGATTTGTGCTGTCACCTTAAAAATGGACGAGCAAGGCTGGCTATCGCCAGACAAAAAGCTGCACTTTCATGTCACCCCGTTTGAGGGTGCTAACCTTGAACCCGCCGCCCTAGAGTTCACCGGCATCCGTGACCCTTATAGCCCACTACGGGGCGCGGTTGATGAAGGCGAGGCCTTGCGGGAAATCTTTAAGCTTATCCGTAAAGAGCAAAAAGCAGCGGAATGCCAACGCACCATTATGGTTGCCCACAACGCTAATTTCGATCACAGCTTTGTGATGGCCGCCGCCGAGCGGGCGCAGTTAAAGCGTAACCCGTTCCATCCTTTCGCCACCTTTGATACCGCCGCCCTGAGCGGATTGGCGCTCGGGCAAACCGTGTTGGCGAAAGCTTGCCAAACGGCGCAAATCCCGTTCGATAATAAAGAGGCGCACAGTGCGCTCTATGATACCGAGCGTACCGCTGAGCTATTCTGTGAAATCGTCAATCGTTGGAAACGCCTGGGCGGTTGGCCTCTGCCTTCCACCTCGGAGAGCACAGCGTCCCCCTCTACCTAATCACGCTGGTGTAAAGACCGTATACGCACAGTCAGGTCGGCAACAACGCAACCTTTGCGTTGCTACCGACCCTGCATGATTGACGCCAAACGTGTTCACAAACCACAAAAAGTTCAGCTTATAGTTGTTAACAATTTGTTTGCGGTCACATTTTTGTGATCTTATTTTGGTCTTTATTTCGTTATCAGACTAACCACTATTAAACAGGCACATAAGGAGTGAGCGACAAAATACGAGTGTAAAAATCACGTTAAATAGGGGCTGAGCATAGGTATAACTCAAATAGAGTTTTTACTTAAAACAACTGATAGAAACATTGTCAGCCCAACCAGGTGAAATATTGTGTTACCCGTTTTGAAACCAACCTTTAACAAACGTGAAATTGGTGCCACTATTGAACCTGTAGAACATCCGACCACTTCTCACGCCCACGTAAGATGGGCACTGAAGCGGCGGCCCCAAAGAACAAGAAGCTAATTAACAAAGGAGTGAGGCGCGTTATGTCATCACTATTTAAGAAATCGCTAGTGGCAACCAGTTTATCTTTGTTAGCCGTGCAAGCACACAGTGCCGGCTTCCAAGTATCAGAAACCTCGGTATCCGGTTTGGGGCGTGCTTTTGCCGGTGAAGCCGCTATCGCAGATAATGCCGCAGTGGGCGCACGTAACGCCGCTGCCCTAACCCGTTTTAACACCACCGCTTTCTCGGGCGGCTTAAGCATCATTGACCCAGATGTGCACGCAGATGTGGAAACGCGATCTGATGCTGCTCTTACTGGTCTGGCGTCAACCTCTGACGATGCTAAAGATATTGCGCCGACTGAATATGTACCGAACATCCATATTATTCAGCCGATTGATGACAAATTAGCGGTGGGCTTCTCTGCCTTCTCAAATTTTGGTCTATCAACCGACTATCCGAAAGACTTTTACGCGGGGTCAATTGCGGGGTCAACCGAACTGGTGACCATGAACTTTAATCCCAATATCGCTTATAAGCTTAACGACCAATGGAGTATTGGTGCCGGTATCAGTGCTATTTATGCTGATGCTGAGCTAAAACGCCAACAAGGTGCCCTATCTGCACCCGCTCTGCTAAATGGCTCACCAAGCAATCAAACGGCTAAGTTGACCGGAGATGGCTGGGGATTTGGCTGGAATCTCGGCGTGCTTTGGGAGGTCAATGAGGATAATCGATTTGGTTTGACCTATCGTTCTCAAACAGACGTCACCCTTGATGGTAAGTTCACAGACGGTACAGGGGCAAAAACAGGTAGCGCAGGTTCAACCGTCGATGGCGAACTAGAACTGAATCTTCCTGATATTATCGAGTTCTCTGGCTTTCACCAGCTAAACCAACAAATCGCCCTTCACTATAGCGCCATGTACACTGGCTGGGATAGTTTTGAAGAACTTAAAGCAACAGGTTCTGGCTGTTCAGCGACTGATGGTGTGTGTTTCCAAAAAGAAGAAGGTTGGGACAACAGCTGGCGTTATGCGCTGGGTGCCACTTATACCATGAATGATAACTGGGCGTTCCGTGCTGGTTACGCTCACGATGAGAGCCCAGTACCGGCGGAAAAACGGACGCTAAGCATCCCAGACTCTGACCGCCAGTGGTGGAGCTTAGGTGCCACTTATACTGCTAATGAAAACCTTTCTATCGATGCAGGTTTCGCGTTCCTAGACGGTGATCAAGTCGACGGCAGTGAGAAGTTAACAGACAACTCTACTATTGAAGGCGCTTTGGGTGGCGATTCATCTGTAGACTTCTCAGCCGGTGGCGATGCGTACATCTATGGTCTGCAGCTGAACTACTTGTTCTAAGCCCGACTGCTTAACCTAAACCCAAAGAGCCGGCCTATTAAGGCCGGCTTTTTTCGATCTATGTTCCGACCTGAATGACATTAGAAGCGATGGCTGGCCGCTATGATGGAATAACGCGACCAAGCCCCGCACACAGACATGCCGTGAACCCATCCCTGGGGGCGCCGCCGCGCCCTTTTTGCCTACTTTACTGGTCGCGACTTTCAGCAACGCTGACAAGCTTGAAAGAAAGTAACCAAAAAAAAACCGATTACCCCTCGACACGGACAAAATTTTGCGCAAACTGGGTAGCCTAATTACAAAACCATAGATAATCCCTGCAGTGAAGCTGCAGTCACCACACTCGTAACAGGAATGTTTAATGAACCCGGTAGTCATTTCAGTCTGCGTCATGCTGGCATTGGCGCTTATGCGTGTAAATGTCGTTGTCGCGCTCACGTTCAGCGCCGTCCTTGGCGGCTTGGTCGGTGGTCTTAGTATTTCCGACACCATTAGTGCCTTTGAGGGCGGACTGGGTGGCGGTGCCACCATTGCCCTGAGCTATGCGATGCTCGGCACCTTTGCCGTCGCTATCAGCCGTTCTGGGATCACGGATGTGCTTGCGCACTCGGTGATCCGCAAGTTAAACGCGCGTCCAACCGATGCCAACACCGCCACCTTTAAATATGTTGTTTTAGTCCTTTTAGGGCTGTTAGCGATTTCGTCGCAAAATGCGATTCCGGTCCACATTGCCTTTATCCCTATTGTGATCCCCCCACTATTGCATGTGTTCCAACGCTTAAAGCTCGACCGTCGTCTGGTCGCCTGTGTACTCACCTTTGGCTTAATCATGCCGTATATGGTGTTACCGGTCGGCTTTGGCGGCATCTTTTTGAACAACATTTTGCTCAAAAACCTCAATGACAATGGCTTAGATGTGGTCGCGAGCCAGGTTCCTACAGCCATGTTATTGCCTGCAGCGGGTATGGTGGTTGGCCTGTTGATCGCCACCTTTATTAGCTACCGTCAGCCGCGCCAATACAGTGAAAAAGACGTCTTGAGCGCTGAGCCGGAAAACCAAGGCATTCAATCGCGCAACTTGTGGGTCGCCGCGATTGCCATTGTCGCCGCATTAAGCGTGCAACTAATGGCAGGCTCAATGATTGTGGGCTCGTTGGCTGGTTTTATGGTGTTTACCTTTGGTGGCGTGATCCGCTGGAAAGACACCCAGGATGTGTTTACCAAAGGGGTGCACATGATGGCGATGATTGGCTTTATTATGATCACCGCCGCGGGCTTTGCTGCCGTCATGAAAGCCACGGGGGGCGTCGAATCCTTGGTCGCGTCCCTATCGGGGTCAATTGGTGAGAACAAGCCGCTTGCAGCCTTTTTGATGTTAGTGGTGGGGCTTTTGGTCACCATGGGGATCGGCTCGTCATTCTCAACCATTCCCATTATTGCCACTATTTATGTCCCCCTCTCACTGGCATTTGGTTTTTCACCGATGGCGACGATTGCCTTGGTAGGCACGGCAGCCGCATTGGGCGACGCGGGCTCACCGGCATCTGACTCCACCTTGGGTCCCACATCGGGGCTGAATGCCGACGGTCAGCACGAGCATATTTGGGATACTGTGGTACCCACCTTTATTCACTACAACTTGCCATTAATTGCGTTTGGCTGGCTAGCGGCCATGGTGCTCTGAGCGGGTACGCTAAACAAACGTCACGCACAATGTCAGACATAGATGAATACAAAAAAGCCACGTCCAGGACGTGGCTTTTCAATGTTTGTCACATCAATAACCGCGTTATTCGTTGTCACTCGCATCACGGCGCTCAGCCGCTTCTTTGACCAATGGCTGTAGCTCACCTTTTTGGAACATTTCCAGAATGATGTCACAACCGCCGACCAATTCACCTTCAATCCAAAGCTGAGGGAAGGTCGGCCACTGCGCGTATACAGGCAGCTCTGCGCGGATATCTGGGTTTTGTAAGACATCTACATAAGCAAACTTCTCGCCACACGACATAAGCGCTTGAGAGGCTTGAGAAGAAAAACCACAGCTTGGCAGTTTTGGCGACCCTTTCATGTAAAGCAGAATCGCATTTTCTTCGATTTGCTGCTTGATTTTGTCCGTTGTTTCCATTGCTTCCTCGAACACTGTCTGTGAATCTTGCCTTGATTCTACTGGTTAACAAGCCGGAAAAAAATGCCTAAATCTTTTGTGGGATTAGGCATAAAAATTTTACTGCGATCCTTTTAATAAAGTAAAAACTTGCTAAACTACACTCAGCAAAACGAAAATAGTAGCCACACCCGATGCTTAGGTGGTGAGTTGTTGATGTGCTCATTGATGACAAACGACACGCTTGAGCGGTCGGTGATGGACTACAGGAAGCACTCTCACGATAAAAACGGAGATATAAGCAATGTCATTCCAACTACCTGAACTCCCTTTCGCAAAAGATGCGCTAGAGCCACATATCTCAAAAGAGACGCTGGACTATCACTATGACAAGCACCACAACACCTATGTGGTGAAGCTTAATGGTCTGATTGAAGGCACTGACTTTGAAGGTAAATCACTGGAAGAGATCATCAAAACCTCTTCAGGCGGTGTATTTAACAATGCTGCGCAAGTGTGGAACCACACCTTCTACTGGCACTGCCTAAGCCCTAACGGTGGCGGCGAGCCTACTGGTGACGTTGCAGAGGCAATCACTAAAGCCTTTGGCTCTTTTGACGAGTTTAAAACTCAGTTCACCAACGCCGCGGTCACTAACTTCGGCTCAGGCTGGACGTGGCTGGTGAAAAAAGCAGATGGTTCAGTGGCGATCGTCAACACATCAAACGCTGAAACCCCACTGACTCACGACGGTGAAACGCCACTACTGACCGTGGACGTGTGGGAGCACGCTTACTACATCGACTATCGCAACGTGCGTCCAGACTATCTGGCTGCTTTCTGGAAGTTGGTCAACTGGGACTTTGTTGCGAAAAACTTCGCAGGCTAAGTCAGCTTACGAAAAAGCGTGAAGTTAAGGGGGCGTCTATCGCCTCCTTTTTTATGCACGCTTGATACGCTAGGACTAAGCGATACAGAACATCGGACACAAAAAAGCCGCCAACTCCGTTGACGGCTTAATGTGGCTATTACACGGCCATTAGCCTTGCTCTTTTTCCGACAAGATAATGCGCAACGTACGACGTAGAGGTTCTGCCGCGCCCCACAGCAGCTGGTCACCCACGGTAAAGGCATTAAGAAAATCGTCACCCATCGCCAGTTTACGCAAACGACCCACAGGCACAGACATGGTGCCTGTCACCTTCGCCGGGCTCAGATCCGTCATGGTCACATCGCGCTCATTAGGGACAACACTGACCCAATCGTTATGAGATGCAATCATGTCTTCAATTTCATCCATTGGCACTGCTTTTTTCAGCTTAATGGTCAATGCCTGGCTATGACAGCGCATCGCTCCCACACGGACGCACGTACCGTCGATAGGGATTGGGTTATTGTCTAACCCCAAGATTTTATTGGTTTCAACCGAGGCTTTCCACTCTTCCTTGCTCTGACCATTTTCGCGCTTCACGTCAATCCAAGGGATCAGTGAACCGGCAAGCGGCACGCCAAAGTTGTCACTTGGGAAGTCACTCGAGCGCATGGTTTGCGCAACTTTGCGGTCAATGTCCAAGATAGAAGTGGCAGGGCTGGCCAAATCAGTGTTGACAGCATCATTAATCACGCCCATTTGGCTGATCAGCTCGCGCATGTGCTTGGCACCTGAGCCTGACGCAGCTTGATAAGTCTGGGCGGTCATCCACTCGACCAGGCCATTTTGGTATAGGCCACCCAAGCCCATCAGCATCAAACTCACGGTGCAGTTACCACCAACAAAGGTGCGCGTGCCTTTATGAATTCCCGCTTGGATTTGTTTGAAGTTAATCGGATCCAAGGTGATGATACTATCATCTGCCATTCGTAGTGATGACGCCGCATCAATCCAATAGCCTTTCCAACCTGATTCACGCAGCTTTGCGTAAACATCGTTGGTATAATCTCCGCCTTGGCAGGTGATAATAGCATCGAGGGTTTTTAGCATCTCAATGTCGTAAGCGTCTTTTAGAGTGCCCGCATCCTTACCGTAGTTCGGAGCGTCAATCCCAACCTGAGACGTACTAAAAAACACAGGTTCGATATGGTCGAAATCTTTTTCTTCCACCATACGCTGCATCAGCACAGATCCCACCATGCCACGCCAGCCAACTAAACCTACTCGCATCATAATTTTCACACTCCATGTTGTGTGACCGTCGTTTAAAGTTCGACAGTCAGTGAAAAAACGTTTTTGATACTAACACGTCTTTTCACAGTCGTCAGGTTAGCCCCTTTTTCTGCTCAATTATCCACCATTTTTTAACCGTTCCATCACTGGTACCCACCTTGATTTAACGTACATACGCCGACAAACACCGCCTCCAGACACATAAAAATCATTAGTATAAAACAGATAATTAACCTTAAAAACACAAGGAAAAAACATATAACAATGGCAATTAACCTCGCTCGCGTTCGACTCACATAAGCGACAAAAATGTTTCCCATCTCATTGTTCTGTTAGCTAGAGTATGACGCCTCACAAATGGAACAAAGGATACTGACACACGGACAGTGATGTGAGTTTGGTTGTTGCTAGTTGCATCGCTAAATGGCGCAGGGAGTAGTCGCGCAATCACAGACGATCCACCTTCCGATAATGATATTGATACGTTCGCCCTATCGGTTGTCACCGAGTGCGACGTGAAGAAGGTTCAGTTATGACAACACATCAAATTCGATTACCATCCATCGTTCAGGTCATTCTGGCGCTTGGTGCATTTTTGGCGCTCGCGTTTTCGTTTACCGCAAAACTCGATTTACCCATCCAACTGGCATTATTTATTGGCTGGTTTGTGATCATGGGCTTGGGGCTCAAATTAGGCCACCAATACAAAGACCTTGAATCGGCAGCAACCAAAGGTATTTCCAACGGTCTTGGGGCGGTGTTAATCCTCCTGTCCGTGGGCGCTCTCGTGGGTACCTGGATTGCAGGCGGCATTGTCCCCACCATCATTTATTATGGTCTGAAAGCTATCCACCCTTCTATCTTCCTTTTAGCGACCATGTTGATTTGCTCATTAACCGCTTTGGCGACAGGAACCTCTTGGGGCGCAGCCGGTACCGCGGGGATTGCAATGATGGGCATTGGTCAAGGCCTAGGCATTCCAGCGCCAATGACTGCGGGTGCGGTGCTGTCAGGGTGTTATTTCGGCGACAAAATGTCTCCGCTGTCTGATTCGGTGATCCTCGCATCATCGATGTCAGGGGTGG
Source organism: Salinivibrio sp. PR6 (assembly GCF_001995955.1). NCBI lineage: Bacteria > Pseudomonadati > Pseudomonadota > Gammaproteobacteria > Vibrionales > Vibrionaceae > Salinivibrio > Salinivibrio sp. PR6. The sequence continues at coordinate 105,074 of NZ_MUFA01000001.1, forward strand.
AAATTGTCGAGCATATTAAAGGCATGCTTCCGATTGCGCTTATCAGCTACATCATTACCGGCATTCTGTTTACCCTTGTTGGCTGGCACTATGCCGGCAATGTGGATATGAGCCAGGTAGAAATGGTGAAACAAGCGATGCAAGATCAGTTTGTCATCACCCCGATGTCATTTATTCCTGTCCTCATTGTCCTTGCCCTGCTCGCCATGCGCCTTCCATCCTTCCCGGTGATCAGCTTTGGCTCGTTACTGGGCGTGGTGTGGGCAGTCATGCTGCAAGACATGGCTCCTGTTGCGGCGATTAATACCGCCTGGGCCCCCTTCTCTGTCGCGTCAGGGGTGGATTTCATTGATGCCATTCTCAATCGCGGCGGTATGTCATCCATGCTTGGTTCTGTGGCCGTGATTGTGTTTGGTCTCGGTTTCGGTGGCTTGTTGGAAAAAGTGGGCGTACTCCATACCATCGCTAATCTCTTTGAGCGCCGCGTCAATAGTGCTGGAAGCTTGGCCACCTCAACCATTGGTACGGCCTTTATGGGGAACATTTTTGGCTCAGCGATGTATGTATCACTGATCTTAACCCCCAAAATCTGTGCGAAAAACTACGACCGCTTGGGTTATCAGCGCAAGAACTTATCCCGTAACGCCGAGTTCGGTGGCACACTGACATCTGGGATGGTGCCTTGGAGTGACAATGGTATCTACATGGCAAGCATCTTGGGTGTCGCGACCTTGTCGTATGCGCCGTTTATGTGGCTAAGCTTTGTTTGTATCGCTGTGACTATCGTGACTAGCTACATGGGTTGGTTTGTCGACAAAGTCGAGCCAGCACAGAACGCGCACACTGACGACGCAGCGACCCTAGACGCCGCGCCCGAGCGCGCATAAAAACGCAGATCACATATTGTGGTCAATGCGTCGCTAAGCGAAGTAAAGAAAAAGCGGGACACCATCAGGTGTCCCGCTTTTTATCATATAGATCACACTGACCCAGCCATGGTCAATGGTCTAGACGCTAGTCATCATCTCGGCTCGATAAACGACGCTGAAGCTGGTCGCGCAAGTTCGGCGGCGTGCCTTTAATGGTCAGCGTATCTGTCTCTGGATCATAAAACACACGCTCTCCTAACAGCATGGCGTCAAAGTTGACCGACAAACCGCCACCAGCTCCGACAAACTTGGTGAGCTTTCGCATCGTGGTTCTATCAGCCGGGAACTGCGCTTCAAGTTCATACCCTTGCTGGTTAGCGTACTGATAAAAGTCAGTGCCGTCAGGCGTCGCTGGCAGTTCACCGGCCAGCTCTTTCACCACCACTTCATCACCGGCTTTGAGCTGATCATTGCAATAATCAAACACTTGCTTACGGGTATTATGCTTTTCTTCCTTGTCGAGGCGGGCATCGTCGCAGTAGTCTTCTACCGCTTGCATCAGCACCTGATTTTGCTGCTTACTATCCATTCCCACTTCCGCTTGCAGAAAGTCGAGGAAGAAATCAGCGACTTTGCGCCCCACGCGGCCTTTGATAAAGGAAAGATAGCGATTTGATTCGGCATCTGTCTCCCACGTCGATAAGTCAATGCGCGCAGCGATATCCATCTTGCTCACATCGAGATACTCGGTGGCATTCACCTCCAGTTCATCAGTGACACGTAAACTGTGCTTCGACTCGAGCACGCCGATAAACAGATAGTCCGTCGCGAGCGCTCGGTAGTGCGCCATCACTAGGGTACCGTTGTCGGCAAAAGGGTATTTCGCTAATTCAGCGCGCAAGCGCTCCACCGCTTTTTCTGACAACGTTTGAAAGTCGAGCGTGTCGGCGCGATAGGCCTTTAACCACTGCTGGAAGTCACTCTCGGTGTCAAACAAAGCAAACCCTTTGCCTGCTTTTGCATGATAAACCCGATGAATGTCTCCCATCAGGTTTTCCGTCTGCTCGGTGAGCGGCAACGGGCCGTCTCGAAGGTGAACGTTAAGCGAATCATCATCTTGCTTAACGATTTGATGCAATATTACGTTAGAAAGCGTGAGGGTCATGATTGAAAAGATTTTCAGTAAGACTAAAGTGTGAGTTATTATACGCTGCTTTGGTTTTAAGAAGAAAAGACGAATTTATGCCTGTAACTTCAAAATATGACGACGAGCAAGTGGAACGTATTATCAGCGATGTTGTCAACGTGTTAGAACAACACGATGCCTCTACGGATTTATCGCTGATGGTGATCGGGAATGTCGCCACTAACATCCTTAATCACAATATTCCTGCCGCCCAACGCCAGGCATTTGCCGACAAGTTTGCCCAGGCATTAATGGCATCCATCGATAAGCAATAATGCAAAAGCAGCAGTCGCTAATAAGAGAAGAATAAATTTGTATGGTTGATAGCGGAACATCGTATCGTGACAAAGTATCCCAGCTAATCAGTTGGGGGCATTGGTTTAGCTTTTTTAACATCATTGCCGCTATGTTGCTGGGCACGCGCTACATCAGCCAATCAGGATGGCCTGAAACGCTATTAGGGCAAAGCTACTTGGTGTTCAACTGGGTTGGGCACTTTGGCTTTCTGGTGTTTGCGCTTTATATTCTGATTATTTTCCCGGCCAGTTTTCTTATCCCCTCCCAGCGGTTAATGAGGCTGTTTGCCGTACTGGTTGCCACCATTGGGATGATGGTGCTGCTGCTTGATATTTACGCTTACCAAACCCTGCACCTTCACCTTAACCCATTGGTGTGGGAGCTGCTGTTAAGTGGCGAAAAAACCGATATGAATGCGCATTGGCAGTACTTGTTTATTGCCGTGCCTGCTATTTTTATCTTAGAGCTGATTATTGCTGAATGGGTGTGGCGCAAACTGCGTAAACTGACGCGTAAACGTATCGGTATCCCCGTGGCTGCCGTCTTTGCGCTTTGCTTTATCTCTAGCCACCTTATCCATATTTGGGCGGATGCCTTCATATACAGCCCGGTCACCGCACAGCGCTCTACCTTCCCGGTCTCCTATCCGATGACCGCGAAAACCTTTATGGAAAAGTACGGCTTGCTCGACAGGCAAGAGTATCAACGTTTGCGCGAACAACGTGGGCAGGAAACCAGCGAAGTAATCCGCTACCCTCTCAAACCACTTGCGTTCGCCCCGGATGCCAACAAGTATCAGAAAAACTTACTGATGGTGATGGTAGAGGGGCTGCGTGCGGACATGGTAAACCCGGTAACCATGCCTCACCTCCAGCAGTTTGCCAATCAAAACCTGTGGTTTAAAAATCACTTTAGCAGCAGTAATGATGACATGGCGGGGTTGTTTGGCTTTTTCTACGGCTTGCCTGGCAGTTATGCGCAAAGTGCCCGTACCGAGGGACTGCGCCCCGTACTGATAGAAACACTCAAACAGCGAGACTATCAATGGGGATTGTTTAGTGGCGATCATTTTGCCAACCCCATTTATTATCAAAGCATTTTCAGCCAAGCGCTTGAACGCGACAGCCAATCGGATCAACCCGCTTGGCAGGCGGACGCCAACGCGGTTGCCTCGATGCGCAACTGGCTGGTGCACCGCGAAACCGACAAGCCATGGTTTGGTTACCTGGAATTGGCAACGGTGAATGAATACGAGCAAGGTGGGGATTACCCACAACCTTTTCAGCCGGCGCTTGACAGTGCCATGGCAGGCGTCGATACCCAGACAAGCTTGGTACTAAAAAACAGTTATAATAACGCCGCACATTACGTTGACGAGCAGCTTGGCCGCTTGCTTGAGCACCTAGACCAGTCAGGGCAGCTAGACAACACCGTGGTGATGATCACCGCCAATCACGGAATGGAGTTTAACGAAACCGGACTCAACAGCTGGGGCTCAAACTCAAACTACAGCCGATATCAGTTACAAGTCCCTATGATTATGCATTGGCCCAACCAAGATGCGGAGCAAATTGCGCATTACAGCAGCCACTTAGACGTGGCCCCTACATTGATGGAGTCAATGCTATCGGTCAGCTCTCCGGCGGAGACGTATAGCAGTGGAACCAACTTGTTCGAGCTTAAAAACCGTCCACGCAAGTGGGTGCTTGCCGGCGATAGCCGAGATATCGTGGTGGTACAACCGCAAAAAACCACTGTGGTGGATAAGTTTGGCAACTATAAGGTGTTTGATAAGCACTACACCCCGCTGCCAGAGGGGAAACCGCAGTTGTCACTGCTGATGCAAGTGATGCATGAACTGAAACGCTTTTATTATCCCGAAGAACCGTCGTCGTGATTAGCAAGGCGCAGAGGAAAACGTCACTTCGCCATGTTATGTTGACGCTTTAATAGCCAAACGGTTGAAAAACCGAAAAACAATCCCCCTTGGCAATTGACACCCACTAGGCCGATTCGTAATATAGCGCTTAGTCGGTCTGTAGCGCAGCCTGGTAGCGCACTGTCATGGGGTGTCAGGGGTCGCTGGTTCAAATCCAGTCAGACCGACCAATATTTAAGCCCACCGTTCATCGAACGGTGGGCTTTTTCGTACGCGGCCTTTTCGTACACGGCTTTTCTGTACACGTATGTATACTGTGCAGGCTATTTATCGGCTTGTCGCCCGATAAATGCCGCAACCACGGTATCTTCGCCTAGTTGACGAGAGAACACATAGGCACCCGCTTGGGGGATGGCTTGATGCTTGCCTGCACCAATCGCCGGATGATCTTGCCTAAACTGGCCCACTTTACGCCAATGGTTCAGCAAGTCAGCTTGCATCGCGTTGCGCTGCCATATCATGTCTGAACGAGTGCCTTGATGGAAATCGTCCCCGTAAGGGCCCAAGTCACGCCCGACTTCATCACCATAGAACACTTGTACCGCACCGGGCGCTAGCAACAATGCGTTGGCGGCACCACGCTGCATGCTGGCGTCTTTAAAGCGACTGAAAAAGAGCTCAGTATCATGGGAAGACATATAGCTTACCGGGATGAAATCCGCCTCTTTTGCCATGGTGTCTGCATACGCTTGATAAGTGTCTTGCATTTCACTCAAACAGTACGCTCCCTTATCCATCTGCTTTTGCAAATCGAAATTAATCAACGCATCAAAGCCTTGGTCAAAGTAAGGGCTGCGATAAGCACGGTGGCCCCATACTTCTCCCATCATCCAGAACGGCTCTCCCGTTTTGTCATGCTGACGCCGCCAAGTCTCTAGCGCCGCCGAAGATTGCGATTTCAATGCTCGCCAAACCTCGCCATCGACATGCTTGACCGTATCCACCCGAAAACCATCAATACCGAAACGCTCTACCCATTGGGTTTGCCATTCAAGTAAGTAATCACTCACGGTATAGTTATCGCGCGCTTCAACGCGGGTACCTGGATTGTTTAGCAGCCATTGCGGTGGCGTCACTGGCTGATCGGATTCCGTTTTAAAATCTGGTAGCCCGGCCAATGTCAGGGTTTTATCACTGCTACCGGGCTGATCATAACCCGGTAACCCCGCACGCACCCAGTCTTTGCCCCACCATTGGTGCCAGTGGGTGCTCTTGTAGTCAATGGCCTCATGAAAGTCATGCCAACTTTGCCCCTTATCGGGCTGCCAATCTTGCCATTTCTCTGGCAACTCAGCGTCATTGACGACGTTAATCCCATCTTGCTGTAAGTCCGCGAGCGTGGCATAACCTGGATGGTTGACCACAGCGTCTAGGAACACTTTTAGACCGCGCTGATGCGCTTCATCCACGAGGGTTTTGAGCACGGCATCATCACCAAAGTTGTTGTCCACTTGAGTAAAATCACGTGACCAATAACCGTGGTAGGCATAAAAAGGAAAACTGCCCTGGCTACCACCGCCGACAAAGCCATGCACTTGCTCGACAATCGGGGATAGCCAGATCACATCTGTGCCGAGCGACTGGATATAATCCAGTTTATCAATCACGCCTTGCAAATCCCCACCATGAAAAGTGCCGATGTTCTGTGCATCATCTTGATGACGCCCATAACTGTGATCGTTGCTCGGATCGCCATTGTTAAACCTGTCTACCATCACAAAATAGATATTGGCATTCCGATAACTAAACGCAGAAGAAGGCGCGTCAACGGGGGCCAGCAGCACCAAGCCACCGCTGTTCGCTGCCGGTGTCAGCGTGACACTGTGATCCTTTACACGCACCACTTGGCCACTGAGTGCTTCTTTTAGCTGAGTGCCTTCAGCAAAGCTATCGCCAAGCTGCAAAGTGACAGGCCCGCCTTGATACTGCTGGCATTGCACATCCGGCAAAGGCCGTTTAAAGGTGGAGGCCGTTTTTTTCGGCTCACGTTTTACCCGCAATGTGCGCGTATCCGCTTGATAATAAAAACCATAGTCACCGGCAAAACGAATAGTGAGGTCAAAAGTGCTGGCCGTGCCGCACCCCAGCGGTATCGGCGTATTAAACTTGGCGCTCGAGGGTGTATTCGCTTGGCACTCGCCATCCACACCGTCCACCGTGATTTGGTAAGTGTTTTTTCCCAATGCGAAGACCGCCGGTGAGTCTGCGTTGAGTGGCTTATCGGCTTGTGTGGTTGAGGTCGTCACCGTGATATGGGGAGAGGCTGCGGCTGTCATTGACAGCGAAGCGGCTATCGCGATAGCGAGCCGCTGCCAAGTAAAAACAGGGGTCATGATCGTGCTCCTTGCGATTTTCTTTTAGGGTAAAAAAACCGCAAGCGATTGACATCATTCCTGCTTCTGCGCCCTAAAACTGTGAGCAATGACCATCAAAGGATGAGCCAGCCAGTTATCCCTTGCGCGCGTAATCGGCAACCGCATAGTGAGATATTAATCATTATCCACCCCCAAAAGCTCGCCAATATCGGCAGCAGGGGCTGGACGACGATATAAATAACCTTGCCCAAAGGTGCAGCCTAGCTCATGCAATATGGCTTGTTGATGTAGCGTTTCTATTCCTTCTGCCACCACGCCGATCCCGAGACTATCCGCCATCGCTATCATCGCTGACACAATCGCGACTTCTTCTTCGTCGGGAGACTGGCTTTGAATATCTTTGATAAAGTGACGGTCAATTTTTAGTTTCGAGATCGGATAACGTTTTAGATACGCCATGGACGAGTAGCCCGTCCCAAAATCATCGATCGCTATCCCGACACCTTTCTCACGCAATTGTTCGAGAACACGCAGCGCATTGGCTTGGTTTTCGATCAAGGTGTTTTCCGTGATTTCCAGCTCTAAAAAGCGTGGATCGGCGCCGGTGCGTGCGATGGCTTCGGCTACCACTTGGGTGAAAGTGACATCCGCGAGGTTACGCGGTGAAATATTCACGGCCATGGAGATCGGCGCCCCCGCATCATGCCAAGCCTTTAGTTGGCGACAGCCGGTTTCCACCACCCATCGCGTGATATCATGAATGATTGAACGCTCTTCGGCGACCTCGATAAAATGAATGGGAGACAGCAAGCCGCGCTCAGGATGATGCCAGCGCAATAATGCCTCGACACCCACAATCTGCCCCGTCACCAGATCCACTTGCGGCTGGTAAAAGAGCTCCAGTTCTTCATTTTGCACACATTGGCGTAACTCCACCGCCAAACGTAGCTTGTGGTTGGCATCAATGGTCAACGCATCATCATAGAACGCATAGGTGTTGCGGCCCGATTTTTTGGCGTGATACATGGCCGAATCGGCGAATGTGAGGAGCTCTTCCGTACTCGACGTATCGTCTGGGTATCGCGCAATACCAATGCTTACCCCGATTTGCGCATCAATGCCGCCATCGAGGACAAACAAACGGTTCATGGCATGGATCACGTTTTCAGACAAGCGAATACACGCGGTGTCATCAGTGTGAATCAAACGAAGAATGACAAACTCATCGCCCCCCAAACGTGCCAAGGTGTCACCTTCATCAAGCAAACCATGCAGGCGCTCACTGACCAACTTCAATAGTGCGTCGCCGACCGCATGGCCATGGCTGTCATTAACGAATTTAAACTGGTCGAGATCCAGAAACATCAAGGCTATCTGATTGCGCTGAACGGACTGCATGTTCATCGCTTGACGAACACGGGATGTTAGCAACAGACGATTCGGTAACCCAGTCAGCGCGTCATAATGGGCCAAATCAATCAACTTTTTCTCCGAGTCCTTAAGTTTAGTGATGTCAGAGAAGACACCAATATAGTTAACGACCTCCCCGCTATCGTCTTTCACCACGCTAATAGAAAGCAATTGGGGATATACCACGCCATCTTTACGTCGATTCCATATTTCGCCTTTCCAACGCCCTTCGTCGGCGATTTGTTGCCACATCTCACTGAAAAACGCGTGATCATGACGCCCTGAGTTCAAAATGGCTGGCGTGGCTCCCAGCACTTCTTCCTCTTTATACCCAGTAATCGCGCTAAATCCGCCATTTACCGTGACAATCCTTCCCGCCGCATCGGTAATCAGCACCCCTTCACTGGACTGCTCAAATATTTTTGCATTCAGCATGAGCTTTCTCTCTACTTCAAGACGTTCTGACACATCATGAATGACAGAAAAAAGCAGCTTGGCATGGCCAATGGTGATCGGTGAAGAATGGACTTCCACTTGCCGCACCTCACCACTTTTAAGCCGATGCGAGAAGATAAAACAATTTTTCGCACGCTGTTGCGCCTGAGAAAGGCTTTCTTTAAGGGTACTATCGGTTTGAGTATTGATATCACTGATCCGCATCGACGTCAGAGCAGCATGGTCATAGCCATAAAACTGCTGCGCGCTGTCATTGGCATCAAGAATGTCGCCCGTTTTCGCATCGAGGAGCATCATCACCGCGTCGTGACGTTTAAAAATGCTTCTGAAGCGGTAACTATCATCCACCACACGCCCTATTGATTGGGCAAAACTACGCCCCGCGTTGTAGCGGCCATACAGGCCACCCAGCCAAAAAAGCAAAATAATCGTACCGACAACCCATACCGTGGGGTGAGGACGCAGCCCTTTCCATCCCGATTGCGGCACCCCAAGTAAACGCCAATCCCCCGAAGGCAAATTGACCGTGACCGCCTCAGGCGACTGGCTTAGTACCGACGTGTCACCATAAACCGTGGTAAATACCTGGTCAGATTCGCGTTTTTCCTGTAGTACCGCGCGGACAGGATAGTTTTCTCCTTGCTTAAAACTGGCGGAGAACAAACCATCGATATCTAATACCGTGGATAACACCCCCCAAGGCAGACCGGTGTTTTGGTTGACTATTGACTGCCTGGCAATCAACGCCGTCCCACCTTGTATGAGCTCAACAGGGCCAGAAATGACAGGCTGTCTCGACCCATAAGCCGCACGAACACTCTCTAATTGCTCGGGAATATCATGATAATGAGTGCCCAATAAGGAGGACTCTAACGTGTTAGGGTAGACGTGGCTGATCACCCAGTTTCGCGCCGCGCCAAAATTAAGAATATAGGGGGTTTTGTCTTTGAGCTGGCCCGCAAATCGGGAAAAATCCTTTTGGTCCAAATCAGGGTTAAGGCTGATGTAAGTAGCAAGTCCGTGACTTAAATCCAAATTCTGTGTCACTTTCAGCTCAATACGCGAGCGATAAGCCAGCAGCGCCCGTTGCACCTCTTTCACTTCTTGGTCATGCGCTTGTTGGTAGAGCCAAAACTCCACTGAGGCCACTGAGAAAGCAAAGACCAAAATGGAAATAAGCACATTATAAACAAACCCCACTCGCGCGGAGCGGCGTGCAACTTTATCAAGCGCTGAGGGAACAGCTTGCTGCATGACGTGATATAACCTTATTTCGCGCGGCTAGCGGAGCGAAAAATAACCAAATTTCAGATGTAGCACGTGATTATAAAGGGCGTGAATAGTTTCGCCAGTATTACTATTAGGTTTCACAACATTGCGCATAAACAGTATGCTTGATGGGGCTTTTCTATCAAGCGGTTACGCCTCTCACTTAACGTAACCACACCAACGCCGATGGCAAACAAGGAGTGTGCATGGCAATCACCATCGAGTACGGCGTACTATTGGTCAGCTTAGGACTGATCGCAGGGATTATTAATACGCTGGCGGGCGGCGGCTCGAACTTAACCTTACCCGCGTTGATGGTGATGGGCATGCCGGCTGATGTCGCTAACGCCACCAATCGTGTAGCGGTTTGGTTACAGTGTGTATCTGGCATGTCAGGCTTTCGCCAACACAATAAGCTAGAGACACAAGACATTATCCCCGTTTTGATCCCCAATTTACTCGGTGGCCTTTGCGGTGCATTAGCCGCCGCTTGGCTCCCGACCAGCTGGGTGAAACCCTTGTTGCTTGGTACCTTACTGACCATGACGCTGGTGATGCTGATTAAACCTGCGACCTTTGGCCCCCCAGAGGGAACACCGACAAAACGCGTGAAAGATACGCCCATGGCTTGGTTGGGTCTCTTACTGGCTGGCTTCTATGGCGGCTTCGTGCAAGCCGGGGTAGGATTTGTACTACTGGCAGCGCTGTGCGGCACACTGCACTACGACTTAGTGCGTGGCAATGCGCTCAAGCTGGCCTGTACGCTCGCTTTTACGACGTTATCCTTAGTGGTTTTTATTGCCGATGACCTGGTACGCTGGGTTCCCGGATTAATATTGGCATTGGGCGCGATGCTAGGGGCACGGGTTGCGGTACGCTTTGCCATTTCCGCCAACCCCAAGGTGCTAAAAATCTTCTTATTTGTGATGACCTTGATCGGCTGCATCGCCGCCTATGCGTTCTAACGCCCGGCCTGTGTGTCAGGTGGCCGCATGACCAGGCGCGACACTTGCTCGCCGGCTACGCAATATACCGCTGCATGAGGCTATCTCGTGGCTTTGCGTGTGCGTTTTGTGGCACGCGTTGATGTCGCCGTTGACTTTTGATTAGCAGCCGGCTTTGCTTTCGTTGTTCGCTTTCGGTAGCCGGACGTACGCCGCCCTTTACGCGTGAAAGATATAGAGGGGGCGGCAGGCAAGTCGCTTAACGAGGCCGGCGGTGGCGATGTTTTCACGGTTTCAATTAAGCCTGTCACTTGTGCTGTTAATCCTTGCATAAAAGGATGATATCCACACTGACGATCCGCCATATCTTGCAGTTGCCGCTCCCAATCCGCCGTCATATCCGGATACGTGGCACTGTCTGGCAGTGCGGCGATAAGCCCTTTACCACTGGCGCTGGCGTGTAACGTTTTTCCTTGCCGCGTTAATAACCCACGTTTCACCAATAACTCAATGATACCCGCACGGGTTGCTTCGGTGCCTAAGCCGTCAGTCTCACGCAATATCTCTTTCAGGGCTTTGTTTTGTACATAGCGACCAATGCCTGTCATCGCTTGCAGCAGGGTCGATTCCGTAAACGCCGCAGGCGGCTCTGTCATGCAATCTTTAATCTCACCGCGTTCACAGCGTTCTTGATCGCCTTTATTCATCAGCGGCAAGGGGGCGGCGTCACTGTCAGCCGTTTGTCGAGTCGGCAACAAAGCACGCCAGCCTGCTAACGTCAGCACCTTCCCTTTGGCGATAAAACAGCCGCCTGCGATATCAAATATGAGCTTGCCTTCCGCGTATTCGGCAGCAGGGTAAAACTGCATCACGTATTGGCGTGCGATGAGCTGATAAATCTTTGCTTCATCGGCTGACAAGCTTGTCGGCGCGACTTTCGCCGTGGGGATAATCGCATGATGAGCGCCTACTTTACTGTCGTTCCATGCCTTACCTTTACGCTGAGCATCAGCCTCATCACATGCCTGGCTAAGCGCCTCACAGCCTTGCTTAATGGCACCGAGTATCTTATTTGCCTCGGCGAAGTGGCCTTTGGGCAAATAACGACAGTCTGAGCGCGGATAAGTGATCAGTTTGTGGCGTTCGTAAAGCTGTTGGCACACATCCAGTGCTTTTTGCGCACTAAAACCAAACCGCTTTGAAGCGTCAATTTGTAATGCCGACAAATTGTACGGCAACGGCGCGGCCTGTTTGCGTTGTTGACGCTCCGCTTCAGTGACGGTCGCGGTTTGTCCTGCGATGCGTTGTGCGACATTTTCTGCCAAGGGACGAGACAGGACGCGTCCCTGTTCATCTTGCCACTTTGCACATGCCTCACTGGGCTGCCAACGTGCCCGTATCTCTCCCTCTGGATGAGCAATGATCGCATCCAGTTGAAAAAATGGGTGTGGCACAAAGCTGTCTATCGCCTGATCACGGCGCACCACCAGCCCTAACACTGGCGTTTGCACACGTCCGACTGATAACACGCCTTGGTAGCCGGCCTGTTTCCCTAACAAGGTATAAGCGCGAGACAAATTCATCCCATACAACCAGTCGGCCCGTGAGCGCGCTAAGGCAGATACGGACAGTGGCATGTAGGCTTTGTTGTCTTGCAGTTGCGCGAGGGCTTTCTTCACCGCAGAAAGGTTTAAGTCACTGATTAAAAGGCGCTTAATGTTAGCTTTTTTGTTGGCACTGACCTTGGCGTAGTCAATCACTTCATCAACCAACAACTGTCCCTCTCGATCGGGATCACCCGCGTGCACCAGTTGGTCAAACTGCTTGATCAGTTTTTTGACGACAGTTAGCTGCGCCGCGGCGGCTTGACGAGGACGGAGCTGCCATTTTTCAGGCACAATAGGCAGATCAGCCAGCTCCCACTTTTTATAGCGGCTGTCATACGCATCCGGCTCAACCTGCTCCAGTAAATGGCCGATACACCAGGTCACCACGTCGCCTTGAGCGGTCTCGATGTAACCTTTGTGATTTTTGTGCGGTTTGGGTAATCCAGCCGCAATTGCGCGTCCGAGACTGGGTTTTTCCGCTATAAACAATCGTGCCATGACAAAGCCTTTTTAACCGTCGCTGAGCGCATGGTATGCAAAGGCCGATCAGGGCGCAATAAAAAACCTGTACATATGCACAGGTTTTTCGAGGTGAGCGCGATGGGTATGCACTCAGAGATAAGTGACATACTTGCTGGCATCGCGCTTTGGGGCATTGGCTGGGGCGCAATCCGGCGTCCCTAAGTATAAAAAGCCCACAATCTGATCGTCACCTTCTACCGACAGCGCGTCGCGCACAGCAGGATGATAAGCAAAGGCGCCAGTGCGCCAAAACCCTTGAAAGCCCTGCGCGACAGCGGCCATTTGCATCGCTTGCGTGGCACATCCCGCCGAGATATGTTGCTCAATGGTAGGAACTTTATCGTGCGGACGCGTACGGGCAATCACTGCGACCACCATAGGCGCTCGAAACGGGGCGTTACGCGCTTTCTCAATCGCCGCCTCATCCGCGCCATTGGTTTGTGCGGCGTCGGCAAGAATGGTGGAAAGCCGGGTGAGCCCCTCACCTTCACAGATCACAAATTGCCATGGCGTCAACGCGCCGTGGTCAGGGGCGCGCAGTCCTGCTTGAATGATGTTTTCAAGCACGTCACCGCTCGGTGCAGGCGCGGCAAGACGCGGTATCGAGCGACGCTGTAAGAGCATTTCAAGTGCGTCCATGATTCATCCTTTTTGCCGTTAAACGGCCATGTATAACTCGGTTACAATAGATTAACACAGCCGTGAACAGATAAAATCGTGCAATGTGTATGGATTTAGAGTGCCAACGCCGTTTCAATCCCTTGGCGAATCGCGCGTTTCGCGTCCAATTCGCCCGCATGCTCTGCGCCGCCAATCAAATGGTAAGACACCTTCGCCTCATCCAACTGCTCAGCGAGCTGGTTAACGGACTCTTGCCCTGCACACAAGATGATCTCAGTGGCAGGAATCAAGTGCGCCTCATCTTTGATACTGACGTGCAGCCCCTCATCATCAATTTTGTGATAGGTCACCCCTCCTACAAGATTCACACCCCGTTTTTGCAAAGTTTTACGATGGATCCAGCCAGTGGTTTTGCCCGGCCCTTTGCCAACACGTCCCTCGCGGCGCTGTAGCACCCACACCTGCTTATCGCTATGGGTATCATGGCCAGGATACAAGCCGCCTTCGTGGCTTATGGTTTTATCAATGCCCCACTCTTTAAGCCAATCATCCAAGCTTTGATCGCTGGGCTCGGTGATCATGGTGGCAACATCGACCCCAATGCCTCCCGCACCAATGATGGCAACATGGCTGCCAAGGGCTGGCTTCTCGCGAATAAACGTTTGGTAATCAATCACTTTTGGATGGTCGATACCTTCAATCGCGGGGCGACGCGGTTTGACGCCTGTTGCGATAACAATGTCGTCGAATTCGCGCAAGGCGTCGACATCCACAGACTGATTGAGTGTCACCGTCACCCCCGCTTTTTCTAGCCTTCGAAGGTAATAGCGAATGGTTTCTTTAAACTCTTCTTTTCCTGGAATGGCCATCGCCAAATTAAATTGCCCGCCTAGACGATCCGACTTTTCGAATAAGGTCACGTCATGACCCCGCTCAGCCGCTTCGGTGGCACAGCTAATCCCTGCCATGCCTCCCCCAATCACCGCTACTCGTTTCACTTGCCGAACAGGCGTCGCCACTAGTTCCGTTTCGTAACAGGCTTTCGGGTTCACCAGGCAGCTTGCCCGTTTTCCTTTGAACACGTGATCTAAGCAGGCTTGGTTACAAGCAATACACGTATTGATGTCATCCGGCTGTCCCGCCTTAGCTTTGGCAACAAACTCCGCATCGGCCAAAAAGGGTCGTGCCATCGATACCATATCCGCCTGCCCGCTCGCCAAAATCGATTCGGCGACCTCCGGTGTATTAATGCGGTTACAAGTGACTAGGGGCACCGACACTTCACCTTTAAGTTTTTCGGTCACCCAGCTAAACGCACCACGTGGTACCTGGGTGGCAATGGTGGGCACGCGCGCTTCATGCCAACCGATCCCCGTATTGATAATGGTCACGCCCGCTTGTTCAAGGCCTTTGGCTAAGGCAACCACATCCTCGAAGGTATTGCCTTGCTCGACCAAGTCCAGCATCGATAGGCGGAATATCACGATAAAGTCGTCGCCAGCAGCCTGACGGACCGCACGCATCACTTCAACGGCAAAGCGCATTCGATTTTCAACCGCCCCGCCCCACTGGTCATACCGACGATTGGCGCGGTGACAGAAAAATTGGTTAATGAGGTATCCTTCCGATCCCATGATCTCGACGCCATCATAGCCCGCTTCTCGGGCGAGCGCGGCACTGCGAGCAAACGCTTTAATCGTGCGCCAAATCGCCCGCTCACTCATTTCAAACGGGGTGAATTTACTGATAGGCGCGCGAATGGCTGACGCACTTTGCGCGAAAGGATGAAAGGCATAACGCCCCGCATGCAGAAGCTGAAGCGCAATTTTCCCGCCATTGGCATGGACCGCTTCAGTGATGGCACGATGTGCACGTGCCGCGCGTCCGGAGCTAAATTGCGCGCTAAATGGGGTCAAGCGACCGCGAAAATTGGGCGAGAAGCCACCTGTGACAATCAACCCTACATCGCCTTTCGCACGCTCGGCGTAGAAGGCCGCTAGCTTTTTAAAACCATCGTTTGCTTCTTCAAGCCCAGTATGCATAGAGCCCATTAGGACCCGATTTTTTAGGGTGGTAAACCCAAGGTCGAGTGGGGCTAGCATGTGGGGATAGGGGTGCTGTTCCATTGCTTGCTCACTTATTGTTTGTGGTCTGACCAGACTATAGCGCTGACAGATACGTGATTTCAAACATTCGTTTACAAGTTAGCAACATGGTGTCGCGATTTATGATCTAGGTAGGACTTTCACCCAGTATTAGCGTATATCGACAATCGCTAGCACCTATCGCTCTGGGCTCTGATCAGCTAGGATATCAGCGACATGCACCGATGGACTCAAGTATGAAAAAACTGTTCCGCTTTATTGCATCCCTTTTTAAATGGCTGTGGCGTGCGCTCAGTTTCGCGCGGCAGCTTTTGTTAAACGTCCTTTTCATAGGCGTGATTGTTGCCATCTACTTTGCGCTCACCTCAGAAACACCCCTAACGCCCAAAAAAGAGGCAGAGTCCGTGAAGGTGGCACAGTCTGATCCCGAACCACGCGCGCTTTTGCTGAATATTGATGGCCCGATTGTTGAACAGCGTCAACGGCTTAGCCCAATTGATACGCTGTCGCGCAACGCGCTCGGCCAGCCGGTTGAAAGTGAAAATGTGTTGTTTGACATTGTCGACACCATACGCCATGCCGCCACCGACGAGCAGATCAATGGGATTGTACTCAGCCTAGGCGACATGCCGTCCACCAGCTTGACCAAGCTGAGGTATATCGCCAAAGCCATCAATACGTTTAAAGAGAGTGGCAAACCCGTGATTGCCATCGGCGGCACCTATAGCCAAAGCCAGTACTATTTGGCCAGCTATGCCGATGAAGTGTTGATGTCACCTGATGGCATGGTGATGCTGCAAGGCTATGGCAGCTACAACCTTTACTGGAAGGACTTACTCGATAAATTGGATGTCTCTACCCATGTGTTCCGTGTGGGGACGTATAAATCGTTTGTTGAGCCTTACACGCGCAACAACATGTCTGATCCCGCCCGCGAGGCGAATCAAGCCTGGCTATCTCAGCTGTGGGATGCTTATGTGCGCGATGTCGCGGAGAACCGCGGTATCCAAGCTGATATGCTGTCTCCCAGCGCTGAGCAACTCCTCACGCGATTACGCCGTTTCGAAGGTGACTTCGCCGCGTTATCTAAAGACGTGGGAATCGTCGATAAGTTAATGACGCGCCAGCAAATCCGTCGCTATCTCGCCGAGACGTTCGGGAGCGATGGCAAAGACAGCTTTGAATACACAGGTTATTACGATTACCTGCCGAAGATACAAAATGGGTTTAGCTTGCCAGGCAACAATAACATTGCCGTCGTCGTCGCCAGCGGCCCCATCATGGACGGGCAACAACGCCCGGGTACGGTGGGGGGGGATACCACCGCAGCCTTGCTTCGCGATGCGCGCCTAGACAACAGCGTTAAAGCCGTGGTGCTACGTGTTGATAGCCCGGGAGGCAGCGCTTTCGCCTCTGAAGTCATTCGTAATGAGGTGGATGCATTGCGTGAGGCAGGCAAACCCGTGGTGGTTTCCATGTCAAGCGTCGCCGCCTCCGGTGGATATTGGCTATCGGCCAGTGCCGACCAAATCATAGCTCAACCGACGACGATCACTGGTTCAATTGGTATTTTTAGCCTATTCACTACCTTTGAGAACACGCTAGATGATTTGGGTATCCAGTCGGATGGTGTGGGCACCACCCCGTTTGCCGGAGTGGGGCTGACTCGCGCTCTCCCTGATGAGGTAGGAGAAATCATGCAACTCGGCATCGAGCACGGCTATCACCGCTTCCTCTCCGTTGTCAGTAACCACCGTAACATGTCGATGGAACAAGCCGATCAGGTCGCGCAAGGCCGCGTCTGGACGGGACAAGACGCATTGAATCTCGGCCTAGTGGATAAGTTAGGTGACTTTGACGATGCGGTATCAACCGCTGCCGAACTCGCTGGCATTGAGAACTACCAGCTCGATTGGATGCAACAGCCACTCACACCCTTCGAGCAGTTTATTAATGACATGCTCGGACAAAGTGCGAGTGTGCTTGGCAAGACGGTCCAGGCGAACATGCCATCGATAGCGCAACAACTGGCGTCGTCACCACAGTGGCAGTCATTGACCTTGTTGGAAAAATTTAACGACCCGCAAGGGCGTTACTTATTCTGCTTGAACTGTCAGTACCAATAAAATCGACTAGCCCTGACCAGACAGTCAGGGCTTTTTCCTGTTTTTCTTCTATTCTGTGTGCCGCTCGGTGTTATCGATGTAATCGTTACATGTATACTGTGCCCACGCTCATTTAATGCAGATTTGACATGATGGAACGTAAACACATTTATATCGCTTACACAGGTGGCACGATCGGTATGCAAAAATCCGATCATGGGTATGTCCCTGTGTCAGGTTTTCTTCAACAACAATTGGAGAAAATGCCCGAATTCCATCGTCCAGAAATGCCGCTTTTTACTATTCATGAGTACGAACCACTCATTGATTCATCGGATATGACGCCAACGGATTGGCAACGGATTGCGGACGATATTGGCGAGAATTATCATCAGTACGATGGCTTTGTGATCTTACATGGTACCGACACCATGGCTTACACCGCGTCAGCCCTGTCGTTCATGCTTGAAAACCTAGAAAAGCCAGTGATCGTGACCGGCTCGCAAATTCCGATCGCAGAGTTACGCTCAGATGGGCAAGCCAATCTATTAAATGCACTTCATATTGCGGCCAATTATCCGGTCAATGAAGTGACCTTGTTTTTCAATAACCAGTTATTACGTGGCAATCGCAGTACCAAGTCCCATGCCGATGGCTTTAATGCCTTTACCTCGCCCAACCTACCCGCGCTGCTTGAAGCCGGCATTCATATCGAGGTAAAAGCAGATAAGCTTAACCAGCCATCCGTCGGCCCGTTTAAAGTGCATACCATCAATGATCAACCGGTTGCGGTGATCATGATGTACCCCGGTATCTCTCCCGATGTGGTGAAAAACGCACTCAAGCAGCCGGTCAATGCCATGATTTTGTTAACCTTTGGGGTGGGCAATGCGCCCCAGCAGCCCGAACTACTGGACTTGCTCAAACAAGCCACCGATCGTGGCGTCTTGGTGCTTAACTTGACCCAGTGTTTGGCGGGACGCGTGAATATGGGCGGTTATGCCACAGGCTGTGCATTGGCTGACGCTGGCG
Organism: Salinivibrio sp. PR6; assembly: GCF_001995955.1. Classification (NCBI taxonomy): domain Bacteria; kingdom Pseudomonadati; phylum Pseudomonadota; class Gammaproteobacteria; order Vibrionales; family Vibrionaceae; genus Salinivibrio; species Salinivibrio sp. PR6. The sequence goes on from NZ_MUFA01000001.1 coordinate 123,751, forward strand.
TATTGAGCGGCTACGACATGACGCCAGAAGCGGCGTTGGCTAAGCTTCATTTCCTGCTTAGTCAGTCCTTGCCGTTCGAGACCCTGCGTACCTTGGTACAAAAAGATCTCCGCGGTGAACTCAGCTATTACTGATGCGTTGCTATCCAAGCAAATCACTCAGTGTGTGACGCCGGCAAGGTTGCCGGCGTTTTTATTTGCTAACGTATAGACAGAGCCAATCATTTTATATTGGTTGCCACTCAAAGGAGCGCAAAATGAGGGTATTACATGGTGACTCATTGTCGCCGCATACAAGGAAGATCGCACTCGCATTGAGATTGAAACATCTCACCTATCAACTCGCGCCTACCTCGCCCTTTGAGGCGCATGAACGTGTCATTCATCACCCACCGATGCAAACGGTGGTCGCGCTCGCCGAAGCATCACATACCATTTACCAAGACACAGTGATTACGGCCTACCTAGATGATGCCTATCCTGATCCGCTGCTTTATCCCGGTAACCCCACCCATCGCGCCGAGATTCGCTGGATTGAATGGTTTTGTCGCTATCAGCTTGATCCCTTAATCACAGATACCTTGTTTTATCAGCGGGTAGTACGCGGGCATATTTTAGACAAAACGGTGGATCACCAAGCGGTGAACCAAGCCCTGCAAACATTACCCGCATGCTGCCAATATTTAGGTGAGCAGGTAAAGGCAATGCCCACCCAGACAGTGACGATGGCGAGTATCAGTGTGTGGAGTCTGTTTCGTTGCGCAAAAATGGCAGGATTGGTGCTGGACGACCGATTCGCCGCACTGAGTGATTACCTCTCAGCCCTCGACCAACACCCTTTGTTCAATGCCTATGCGCAGGAAGAAAATCATCAATTGACGCCGTTTTTCGCCAGCCCGATTAGCCTAGCGACGATCTAGGTATCAGCACGCTAATGGCCGATTCAATGATAGATGCGGCCATCGCCGTGATCGCTGATCGCTAGTGCTTTGTGTGACTGTCCTGAGTCGTAACCTCAATCCGAGCTTCGTCTGGACGAGCGAATTCACGCTTCAGTTCCGCTTTCGATTTCCACGTCACATTGCCCCCTTTCGCGACGGTCATGTGTTGGGGCTGGCTGTTGTGACGTGATTGATACAACATAACGGCTTGCAAGGCTTGGTCACGTTGCGCTTGGTTTAAGCTGGTACCGTCTGGCCATTTGCCCGTCTCCACGGCATAGCACAACCGATCATATACTTCAGGCGTCATTGCCTTTAACACTTGTTCAATATCCATGATTACCTCTTGGCGATCCTCATTGAACTATTATGCCTGAACTTGGTGGGTGGACGGCATGCTTGGTTCAGTGCGCTTTATCACGCTTTAGACCATCAACTACACTCAAAGATCACGTATACTCATCGCAACTGACTCAGGATACGATAAACCATGGATTTACGATTACTCACGCGTTGTTTTTACCCATTGGGTCTGATTGCGAGTTTACTGCTACTCGCCGGCTGTGAAGGTGAACCGACCACGAATCAAGTCTGCGAAACCCACCCAGAGCTATGTGCAGGACTGAACACCGGTGATGGGCAATGCCGATTTGAGCGCTCTGATTTGATTTTCGATCGCTTATCTGTCTATCAAAACCCCACCGATATGAACAAGCTGGCCGAGCTTAAACAAACCAAAGTCTACCTGCGCTGCATGGAACTGGTGGCAGAAATTGAGCCCACCACCTTAAAAGAACGCAAAACTAAGCGTACCGAGGCGGTATATCATGCTTACGACGCCATTGAGCGACTAGAGAACGAACTGAAAGAATCTTACCAACCGCCCGTGATTTACTATCGCTGGTCTCAAGGCGATAACAGTGCGTTACCACAGTTTTTAAAGCTAGAGGGAACACGCCACCTCGAAACGCCACAATTGCAGCTCGGACTTGCCACCTATTATGTGTCACGCAACAAAGCGAAAACGGTAGAGATCCTACTCCATGCATTGTCGCTTTATGACGGTGAGAATGACACGGTTCGCAAAGAGGTGATCCCAGAAGCAATTAAGTCACTGGCGACCACTAATCATGCGCTAAAACGCTTTGAACATGCTTACTTGTGGGCAAAAGTGGGGGAAAGTTACAATCTTCCGATTGCGCGCGGTGATCGCCTCGCTCGGCTCTATCCATTGACAGAGCAGCAGCAAAAATCGCTACAACGTCTGGCGTTCGAGATCGCCGCCGCCATCGAAGACGGTGAGTTCGAAGCAACCTTGCTACAAGCAATCGACAAAGAGACTCAAGCATCCTCGTAGACAGCTAGCCTCACCACTTCCGTGCAGCCCTTGTACCCGCATGCTGCACGGATGAGGCCGCCTTTGTTCCCGACTATCGCTTGTCATACCAGTTTAACTTTCACGATCGCGGTTCTACTTCTACGCTAACAATTACCAGCAGTCGCTCCGTGTCTGCAGCCGATGCGTTAATCGCTCGCGGTTAAAGCGCATACAGACATGGCCGCAAGGGCGTCAAATGTTTAGGCGATGTAAAAAAAATCCGTACTTTTTTTTGACTTTAAACAATTTTGGCTGCGATTACCCTTGCATGGCGGAGTCCTATTCTGTAATTTTACTACCAGTTTCATCTCACTAGAAATTAAGTTGTGGAGCAACATAATGACTATCAAAGTAGGTATTAACGGTTTTGGCCGTATCGGCCGTTTCGTATTCCGTGCATCTGTCGAGCGTAACGACATCGACGTGGTAGCAATCAACGATCTTATCGACGTTGAGTACATGGCTTACATGCTGAAGTACGATTCAACCCACGGTCGCTTCAACGGCACAGTTGAAGTAGAAGGTGGTAACCTTATCGTTAACGGTAAAACCGTACGCGTCACTGCAGAGCGCAACCCAGCAGACCTTAAGTGGGATGAAGTGGGTGTTGACGTTGTTGCTGAAGCAACCGGTATCTTCCTAACTGACGAAACCGCGCGTCAACACATCCAAGCGGGTGCGAAGAAAGTGGTTCTAACCGGCCCATCTAAAGATGCGACGCCAATGTTCGTTATGGGTGTTAACCACAACGACTACGCGGGTCAAGACATCGTTTCTAACGCTTCTTGCACCACCAACTGCCTAGCACCTGTCGCGAAAGTACTGAACGACAAGTTCGGTATCGTATCTGGCCTGATGACCACCGTTCACGCCACCACTGCGACGCAAAAAACCGTTGATGGTCCGTCTGCGAAAGACTGGCGCGGCGGCCGTGGTGCTTCTCAGAACATCATCCCATCTTCAACCGGTGCTGCAAAAGCGGTTGGTAAAGTATTGCCAGTACTAGACGGCAAACTGACTGGTATGGCGTTCCGCGTACCAACTGCCAACGTGTCTGTTGTTGACCTGACTGTAAACCTTGACAAAGCAGCGTCTTACGACCAAATCTGTGCGGCGATGAAAGAAGCGTCTGAAGGTGAGCTGAAAGGTGTTCTAGGTTACACCGAAGATGCCGTGGTTTCTCAAGACTTCATCGGCGAAGTACAAACATCAGTATTTGATGCCAAAGCAGGTATCGCACTGACTGACAACTTCGTGAAAGTGGTTTCTTGGTACGACAACGAAATCGGCTACTCAAACAAAGTATTGGATCTGGTTGCACACATCGCTAAGTAATGCGCATGTAACCCTATCCAACGTAAAGGCGGCCATTGGCCGCCTTTTGTTTATCAGGCCCCATGACTCGGGACCACGCTTTCTGTGAACGTGTCTTCGATAACTGATTAAGGAACACTTACCCAAGAGGATCAGGCTATGACTTCTCCCACTCTGCATGTTGAGCGTCAACTTTCTGCATCTGTCGATCTGTGCTATCGCCAGTCCGTTCCGATTCTTCGTGTTACTCACCCTGCGTGTTCAGCCACTATTAGCCTATTCGGCGGACACCTCATCACGTTTGCTCCTGCAGGTGAAAAGTCACTGACTTGGATGAGTGATAACGCTATCTATGATGCCAACACCCCCTTACGAGGTGGTGTACCCATTTGCTGGCCATGGTTTGGTCACACCGGGCAACCTTCTCATGGCTTTGCTCGTCGTCAAATGTGGCAGTTAGCGAACATTGAAGAAACAGCGAAAGGCGTCACCATTCAACTGCAGTTATCCGACTCAGACGCTTCGCGAGCACTATGGCCACATTGTTTTCAGGCGACAGTGACCTTTACGCTCACTCATCACGCCGACATCGCCCTAACCGTGACCAATACAGACCAACACCCTTGGACCATGGGTGGCGCCTTGCACAGCTACCTTGCGGTAGAAGACAGCGAGCAAGCCAACGTGGAAGGGCTCGGTTGTCAGTATCTTGACAACTTTGCGGCAGGCAACGCCGTGCCAGCGACGGGGAAAGTGACCTTCGAGGAGCCAGTTGATAGGATTTATACGGGGGCTAACGACACCCTCACCTTAACCGATCCAGTGGGAAACCGCCGTCTCAAGGTCAACAACCAAGGGGCAACCAGCGCCGTCGTCTGGAATCCAGGCCAAGCGGCGTCCATTCAGATGGCGGATATGGACGATAACGGATACCTCAAATTTGTCTGTGTTGAAGCGGCGATTGAACAGCCCACACAAGTTGTCCATCCAGGACAAAGCTACACGTTAGCAACCAGGTTAATGGATGAGCGCCACTCAAGCTAAGCGCGCGTCACAGGCCGCTATACACCCAAGCGGCCTGTTTTAATGGGTAAAACTACATAAAAATATAGTTTACCCCCAAGTAACCCGACGCGGCGGTAGATTGATCCACCATTGGGCTATCGGCAATATCATCATCCAAATTGGTGTAGCGCACACCACCCATTAGCTGAATACGCTCGGTCAGCATAAAATAACCACTGGCACCAATAAAATAATGGCCAGCCGAACCCGGCTCATAAGCAGATAACCCCGACCGTGCCGCTTCGTCTTCGCTGATCCCATACAAGTGCTGATTGAGCTCATGGCTGTTATAGGAGTAACCCACTTCCGGTGATACGCCCCAACGAGCGTGGTTAAAGCCATATTTCCAGCTTACTTCGCCATACACCCCGTCTCTGTCATGCGTGACGCCTTCCCCAGCCAGCACCTGGAAACGACCTATCGGCGAGTGGTACTGATAAGCTAACGCCGCCACAATCGACGTATCACGTTTGTCGAGCTGGCTCAGTTGCGGATCATCGGTATCGGCGGGGTCAAAACGGCGTGGATCATAGGTCGCTGATAAAACAAGATTGTGTGTTGAATCTTTCGGGGCTAGCCTTGCACCTGCCGTCAGCCCGCGAAAATAAAAATGGTCGGTATCAACATTGACCGTGGGGACCACAAGCGGGTCGGTATCCGTGTCTTTATAGACCTGAGGTGAAAATGCGCCTATCACACCAGCAGAAACACGCGTCTCCGCGTAAGCACTGCCGGTGGCTAGCATAAAGGCGCAAGCGACCCAAGCCGTTTCTCTCGCTATGTTCATCATCTATTCCCTTCTTGTTTGACGGCTGGCAACCGTCAGTCTAATCGCCCTAACGGGTAAAACTATCACCGTTAGCATACCTCACTCGCTTGAACGCCAGCTGTCAATATCTTGACAAGACAAGTGTACGGATACGGCAACAAAAATTATCGAAAAAACAAACAATTCTTTCACGCAAAATCGGCAAATCAGGTCTAACCTTATTAAAAGGAAAGGGACCATTCAGCCAATTTTGCACCTTTTCTTTTTGAGTTATTAGACGATTTAGGGGGCAGGACCATGACTATTTTCGATCACTATCGTCAGCGTTACGAAGAAGCGAAAGACGAGGAAATGAGCCTTCAGGAATTCTTGGATCTTTGCCGAGAGGATCGCGGCGCGTATGCCAACGCGGCAGAGCGTTTGCTGATGGCAATTGGCGAACCTGAAAAGATTGATACCTCGCTTGATCCTCGACTCAGCCGTATTTTTTCCAACCGAGTGATTTCCCGCTATAAAACCTTTGAAGACTTTTATGGCATGGAAGACTCGATTGAGCAAATCGTCTCTTACCTCAAGCACGCCGCCCAAGGGTTGGAAGAGCGTAAACAAATTCTCTATTTGCTGGGCCCGGTCGGGGGCGGTAAGTCGTCCTTGGCTGAAAAACTGAAAAGCTTGATGCAGCAAATGCCTATCTACGTGCTGACGGCGAACGGCGAACGTAGTCCAGTGAACGATCACCCATTTTGTCTGTTTGATGCCGAGGAAGACGGCCATCTACTCGAGAAAGAGTACGATATTCCCCATCGTTATATTCGCCATATTATGTCACCTTGGGCGGCGAAGCGGTTGAAAGAGTTTGGTGGGGACATTAGCCAGTTTAAAGTGGTGAAACTGCGCCCATCGATTCTCAACCAAGTCGGGGTGGCCAAAACAGAACCTGGGGATGAAAACAACCAAGATATCTCGTCCTTGGTGGGTAAAGTTGATATCCGTCAGCTTGAACACTATTCACAAGACGATCCTGATGCCTACTCCTACTCTGGTGCGCTGTGTCGCGCCAACCAAGGGATGATGGAGTTCGTCGAAATGTTCAAGGCGCCTATAAAGGTGCTCCACCCGTTATTGACCGCCACCCAAGAAGGCAACTATAACGGGACAGAAGGCCTATCGGCTCTGCCATTTGATGGCATCATTCTCGCACACTCAAACGAGTCCGAGTGGCAATCGTTCCGCAACAACAAAAACAACGAAGCCTTCCTCGACCGTGTCTATATCGTCAAAGTGCCCTATTGCTTGCGCGTGTCAGACGAAATTCGAATCTACAATAAGCTGCTGTCTTCGAGTGAGCTACGCCATGCGCCTTGCTCACCCAGCACACTGGATATATTGGCGCGCTTCTCTGTGCTTTCACGGCTAAAAGATCCTGAAAACTCTAGCATTTATTCAAAAATGCGCGTGTATGATGGCGAAACCTTGAAAGATACGGATCCCAAAGCCAAGTCCTATCAGGAGTATCGCGATTTTGCTGGGGTCGATGAAGGGATGGACGGGCTCTCGACACGCTTTGCGTTCAAGATCTTGTCGCGAGTCTTTAACTTTGACCACGCAGAAGTCGCCGCAAACCCCGTGCATCTTTTTTATGTGCTGGAACAGCAAATTGAACGTGAGCAGTTTCCGCAAGAGATCGCTGAACGCTATCTTGAGCACCTCAAAGGCTACTTGATCCCCAAATATATCGAGTTTATCGGCAAAGAAATTCAAACCGCGTATCTCGAGTCCTACTCAGAGTACGGGCAAAATATTTTTGACCGCTATGTCACCTATGCTGATTTCTGGATTCAAGACCAAGAGTTTCGCGATCCAGACACAGGTCAATTGTTTGATCGCTCAGCGCTCAATGCGGAACTGGAAAAAATCGAGAAGCCCGCTGGTATCAGTAATCCAAAAGATTTCCGCAACGAAATCGTCAACTTTGTCCTCCGCGCGCGCGCCAATAACGAAGGCAAAAACCCAGCTTGGACCAGCTATGAGAAGTTGAAAACCGTCATTGAGAAGAAGATGTTCTCCAATACCGAAGATTTGCTTCCAGTGATTTCCTTCAATACCAAAACGTCGAGCGAAGAGCAGAAGAAACACGACGACTTTGTCGCTCGTATGATGGAAAAAGGCTATACCCGCAAGCAAGTTCGCTTGCTCGCAGAGTGGTATTTGCGCGTGCGTAAATCATCGTAGCCCTCGGGCTGACGCAGATGACGGGAGAGAGATATGGCGCATTTTATTGATCGTCGTCTCAATGGCAAAAATAAAAGCACTGTCAATCGACAACGCTTTTTACGCCGACACAAGCGGCAAATTAAAGAGTCCATTGCTGACGCCGTCAACAACCGCTCGATCACGGATGTTGAAAGTGGAGAGGATATTTCTATCCCTTCTCGTGACATTCGTGAACCGACTTTCCACCAAGGCAAAGGGGGACAGCGTGATGCTGTCCACCCTGGTAATGATCAGTTTAGCCCAGGGGATCGTATCGCTCGTCCCCCTGGTGGCGAAGGGGGCGGTGCCGGAGAAGGACAAGCCAGTCCTGATGGCGAAGGTCAAGATGAGTTCGTCTTTCAAATATCAAAAGACGAATATTTGGATCTCTTGTTCGAGGATCTTGAGCTTCCGAACCTGAAGAAAAACCAAATGAATAAAATGGTGGAGTACAAAACGCATCGCGCGGGGTACACCTCAAATGGGGTGCCCTCGAATATTGCCATTGTACGTTCACTACAAAACTCACTGGCACGACGCACGGCGATGTCAGCCGGCAAACGCCGAGAGCTGGCAGAGCTTGAAGAGGCGCTTGAGCGCGTGCGCGAGGCCGAGCCTGCACAACCGCTTGAAGTGAAACGACTCGAAGAAGAAATCACGGCATTGAAGCGTAAAATCGCCGCGGTTCCGTTCATCGATACCTTTGACTTACGGTATAAAAACTACGAAAAGCGGCCACAGCCAAGTAGCCAAGCCGTGATGTTTTGCTTAATGGATGTGTCCGGCTCGATGGATCAAGCGACCAAAGATATCGCGAAACGGTTTTATATCCTGCTTTATCTTTTCCTTACACGCACCTATAAAAACGTAGAGGTGGTCTTTATTCGCCACCACACGCAGGCGAAAGAAGTCGATGAGCACGAGTTTTTTTACTCACAGGAGACCGGCGGCACCATTGTATCCAGTGCCCTACGTCTGATGGATGAAATCATCAAAGATAGGTATGACCCGACAGAATGGAACGTCTATGCGGCACAAGCCTCGGATGGCGATAATTGGGCCGATGACTCACCCGGTTGCCGAGAACTACTGCAAAACACTCTGTTGCCGGTCAGCCGTTATTACGCCTATATCGAAATCACCCGCCGCGCGCATCAAACACTGTGGCGTGAATATGAGGCGTTGGCGCAAAGCCATGACAACTTTGCAATGCAAAACATTCGCTCAGCGGAGGAAATTTTCCCCGTGTTCCGCGAATTGTTTAAGCGTCAGGTCGAAGCCTGACGCCATACCGGCATAGACGTATTTTATCAGGGAGACATGGTATGGCTGTCACCAAAGGTAAACGTAACACTCCACTTCATGATGGACCCGATTGGACCTTTGACCTGCTCGAGCAGTATCACAAGGAAATCAAACGCGTCGCTGAACACTACAAGCTGGATACTTATCCAAACCAAATCGAAATCATTGCCGCTGAGCAAATGATGGATGCTTACTCAAGCGTCGGGATGCCCATCAATTACAATCATTGGTCGTTTGGTAAAAAATTTATCGAGACCGAACGCAACTACAAACACGGGTACATGGGGCTCGCGTACGAGATAGTGATTAACTCCAATCCGTGTATTTCTTATTTGATGGAAGAAAACACCATCACCATGCAAGCGCTGGTGATGGCACACGCCTGTTATGGCCACAATTCCTTTTTCAAAGGCAATTACCTGTTTCAAACTTGGACAGACGCAGGCTCCATTATTGATTACCTGCTGTTTGCAAAAAATTACATCAGTGAATGTGAAGAAAAGTACGGCCTGGCAGAAGTAGAAAACCTGATCGATTCCTGCCATGCCCTGATGAACTATGGGGTCGATCGCTATAAGCGGCCACAAAAGATCTCTCTTGCCGAAGAAAAAGCACGCCAAAAAGCCCGAGAAGACTACCTGCAAACGCAAGTCAATGAACTCTGGCGTACCATCCCGAGTGGCCAAAAAGAGCAAGAAGAAGAAAAACGCCGTTTCCCTGCCGAGCCACAAGAGAACCTGTTGTATTTTTTTGAAAAGCACTCTCCACTGCTTGAGCCATGGCAGCGAGAAATCGTGCGGATAGTGCGCAAGGTCAGCCAGTATTTTTACCCGCAAAAGCAAACTCAGGTGATGAACGAAGGCTGGGCGACATTTTGGCACTACACCATCCTGAATCACCTTTATGATGAGGGGCTGGTGACTGATAGCTTTATTATGGAGTTTTTACATAGCCACACCAATGTGGTGGCACAACCGCCTTACAACAGTCAGTTCTATTCCGGCATTAACCCCTACGCACTCGGGTTTGCCATGTTCCAAGATATTCGTCGCATTTGCGAAAATCCCACTGAGGAGGATAAGTACTGGTTTCCCGATATCGCCGGGAAAGACTGGCTCGACACCGTTCATTTTGCGATGGCCAACTTTAAAGATGAAAGTTTCATCAGTCAGTTTCTCTCGCCTAAAGTGATGCGGGATATGAAGTTTTTTGCCGTCAATGACGATGACCGGCAAAGCTACATTGAAGTGACCAGTATTCATAATGAACAAGGTTATCGCCAATTACGTGAAGATCTCTCCGCGCAGTACAATCTCAGTAATCGCGAACCGAATATTCAAGTCTTCGATGTCGATTTACGTGGCAACCGTTCACTCACGCTTCGCTATGTCCCTCATAACCGGATCCCACTCGCGAAGTCTTATGAAGAGGTGCTCAAGCACGTCCATCGGCTGTGGGGGTTTGAAGTGATCCTCGAAGAGGAAACCAGTGAAGGACGCGGAAAAATACTGAGTAGCTGCCCCAAGCGGCCGCAGTTTGATCCTGACATCTTGATGGGCAGCCACTAACCTTGTCGAGCCATCCATAAAAAAGCCGCCATGGTCATCAGCATGGCGGCTTTTCTTATACACATGGTTTCACTCATTGGATCGCGTTAGGCTTCTTCTTCAGCCATATGTGCCGCAATTGTTTCACGGTTACTAAACCACAAGCCACCGCACTCACGTCCGTATTGTTTGACTCGATCGCCAATCATTGGGTGCTGATTATTGGCTATCATATCACGTAAGTCATTGTAAAAGCTCAATGCATTTTCACAGGCGCGGCGATCCATAAAGTAATATCCGCCCACACGCGAATAAATCTGACGCATGCCATTAATGGTTAACACATACACCTTGTTGCCAGAAAAATGCGCCATCCCTTGGAACAAACGATAGTCAAAGTGATTAAACGCGCGCCCCATACAAATGCGCTCGCACAAGGCGGGATCTTGCTTACCGTATTTGTCCTGGATCTTTTTAACGTCTTTTAAGACTTCACCTTGTTCATCGATAAGTCCCAAGAACTGCTCAAAGCTTTCGCACTCAAGCACTTGCTCACAACGTTTAATCACATGGTCAATAAGGTTTAAGCAGTCATCAGCTCGGTTTTTCGCTGCATAACGCATGTACACGCCACTGATGTCGGTGCGCGCCGCGAGTAAGTCCTCAAGCACACCATGCACATCTTGCCCCTCTAGGGTGACCAGCGTATCAAGAATGCTTAGTCCTGATGTACGCATATAATCATTTACGCGTGTTGGTTTGCCATGTTGAATGGTTAACCAGCCATCACGCGCCAGGCGCTGCAACACTTCACGTAAGGTGGTGCGAGTGACCCCAATCAGTTCAGACAGTTCACGCTCTGCAGGTAAAATGGAGCCTTTAGGAAAGTGATTATTCCAAATACTTTCAATTATATATTTTTCAGCAAATGTTGCTGGGCTATCCGCCTTTATAACCATTGAATCTAAATTCCAATTTGCTTCTTGCTTTGATTAATAACTCATCATACCACTAGACGCCACCGGCAGAAACCGCTGAGTGAGATCACCGGATATCGCGTGACATCTGCTATCTTTTTGTACCAGATCAATGAAAAACTGGGCATAAATCGCAAAACTGATCCACACAAGATGTAACAAAATATGTCTGAGGCAAACTAGCGCACACTTATGCGTGACGAAGCTATCCATCTACGTATTGTGGTTAAACCACGCGTCCCGATAACCCTTCGTCACTGATATCTGTCACCCTCTTACTGTGCCCATGCATCCATTCGCCGATTGGGCGTTTGTGTCGGTGCACGTTACTCGCCCATCCGCGCGCTAGGTAGGCATAGATAACAATGAGACTTTCACTATGGCGAAGACCATGACACTCAGAACTGCGTTTCTTAAGAATTTTCTCGGCAAAGCACCTGATTGGTACAAACTAGCCATTGTTGGCTTTTTGATCCTTAACCCAATTGTTTTCGCGATCGACCCTTTTATCGCTGGCTGGCTACTGGTGGTCGAGTTTATTTTCACCCTCGCGATGGCTCTGAAATGCTACCCGCTGCAACCCGGTGGCTTATTGGCGATTGAAGCGGTCGCCATCGGCATGACCAGTCCCGCACAAGTCAAACATGAATTAGTGGCCAACGTTGAGGTTCTGCTACTCCTCGTCTTTATGGTGGCCGGGATCTATTTTATGAAACAGCTACTGCTGTTTATTTTCACCAAAATCCTGTTGGGCATCCGATCGAAAATCGCCTTATCATTGGCCTTTTGTGGCGCGGCGGCGGCGCTCTCTGCCTTTTTGGATGCCTTAACCGTAATTGCCGTGGTGATCAGTGTCGCCGTGGGCTTTTACTCCATTTACCACCGCGTCGCGTCCGGAAAAGAGTTCGGCGCTAGCCATGATCATACCTCGGATGAAAGCTTAAGCGACGAGCTTAGTCGCAACGATTTGGAAAACTATCGAGCGTTTTTGCGCAGCCTACTAATGCATGCTGGCGTGGGTACCGCACTAGGCGGGGTGATGACCATGGTCGGCGAGCCGCAAAACCTGATCATAGCTGACCAAGCCGGCTGGCATTTTGGCGAGTTTATTTTACGCATGTCTCCGGTCACGCTACCGGTTTTCTTTGCCGGCTTGCTGACCTGTGCGCTGGTCGAAAAGTTTGGCTGGTTTGGCTATGGCGCACACCTACCGCAAAACGTATTAAAAATTTTGGTGGGATACGATAACGCACAGCGGGCCAAACGCACACCACAGGATGTCGCCAAGTTGGTGGTGCAAGCACTCATTGCTGTTTGGCTGATCACTGCATTGGCTTTACATTTGGCCGCCGTCGGTTTAATTGGCTTAAGTATCATTATCCTTGCCACCGCGTTTACGGGCGTCGTCGATGAGCACCATATCGGTAAAGCCTTTGAAGAAGCGCTGCCATTCACCGCGCTATTGGCGGTCTTTTTCTCTGTGGTCGCAGTAATCATTGACCAGCACTTATTTACACCGGTGATTGATCTCGTGTTGTCACTGGACGGGCATTTGCAATTGACCATGTTTTATATCGCCAATGGCCTGCTTTCTATGGTGTCAGATAACGTGTTTGTCGGCACCGTGTATATCAACGAGGTGAAAACCGCCCTGCTCAATGGCGTGATTGGCCGCGAGCAGTTCGATATGTTAGCCGTTGCGATTAACACAGGTACCAACTTACCCTCGGTCGCCACGCCCAATGGCCAAGCGGCTTTCTTATTCTTACTCACCTCAACACTCGCGCCGCTGCTACGCCTTTCTTACGGGCGCATGGTATATATGGCTTTGCCTTATACCATTGTCATGGGCGTATTGGGCGTGATTGGCATTGAGTTTTTCTTGGTGCCCGCTACCGAGTGGATGCTACACCAAGGTTGGATTTCCGAAACCATCCACATGGGCCAGCAAGCCATACCGAGCGCTCACTAACGCACTTCTATCATTGACCTTCGTCTCAACAAACGATTGAATAGCAAGGCTCTCAATATAGGGCCTTGTTTTTTATCAGGAGTGAGTTATGTGGCGCGCCTTAAACCAGTTTTCTCGCAGCCGAGCGTCCTGGCTGTTGTTGCTTCTATGCGTTGTGGGGCTGGAAGCCACCGCGCTTTACTTTCAACATTATCAAGGGCTGGCACCTTGTGTGATGTGTATTTATGAACGCGTTGCCCTATTTGGAATTGGCGTGGCTGCCTTGCTGGGTTTAATCGCGCCCAACGACCCTTTTTGGCGTACTCTCGGCTTGCTTGGCTATGGCGTCACAGCTGGATGGGCGCTCAAGCTCTCATTAGAGCACGTCAGTTATCAATTTCCTGATCCGAACCAACTGTTCGGTGCCACCTGCGATGTGGCGGTGAACTTCCCTACTTGGGCGCCACTCAACCAATGGCTGCCATCCGTCTTTGAAGCCTACGGTGATTGCAGCAAAGTGGTGTGGCAGTGGCTAGGCTGGTCGATGCCCCAATGGCTAGTGGGGATCTTTTCCGCGATGTTAGTTGTCTGGGCGCTAGTGGTAATTGCCCAGTTTATTGGCCGCCCCCCACGCCGCATTTTTTCATAATGGCGGGTGACGGATCGTGCAAGATAGCGCCGGCTTCATCGGCGCTTTCGCTCCTTGCGACACGGTTGAACCGCTCACAAAGCAACTTGATTAAGGGGCGATCTGCGCCACTAAAAACCCCAGCATCAAGGCGATGAGGCTCACACCAATAGATGGCCTGATGTTGGTGTAGCACAGGCGGTCCATCAAGGATGTCACACCAAAAACTGCACAATAAGATCACCTTGTCGCCGTAGTTGAATTCGGTTTCCACAATCGGTGCCCCGACATGGATCTCTACCCCAAATTCTTCACGCCACTCGCGTTTGAGAGCCTGCTGGTCAGTCTCGTCTTGCTCGACTTTGCCGCCGGGAAATTCCCACCAACTAATAAACTGCGCATCTGGCTGCCGTTGGGCCACCAGCACTTGCTTGTCGCGCATGGCAACGCCGGCCACAACACGTATTGGCGAGGATTGTTTTAACGATTTCATGTCATTAACGCCCACAGCACTTTTTGAACTTGGCACCACTGCCACATGGGCAAGGATCGTTGCGACCTATCGACTTAAATGGGTTAACCTGGTGCGCACCATGCGTGCCTTGTTGCGCTTCATCCGCCGCTTTCGCCACGTCTTGGATCATTAAATCCAGTTGATCCATATATTGGCCCGGCTCAACATCAATGCCAACCTCTTTCATCTGCGCTAACGTGCCTGCTTCATCGTGCAGCAGCAGCATGCTAGTGACTAAGGCGGATAACATCCGGCGACTGCCATCATTCATGCTCACATCGTGCCAATGCGGCTCAACATAGGGCCACACCGCTAAAAAACCCTCGGCGAAAGCTTGGGCGTGCTCACCGCGCATCGACAACATCAAGCTATCCGGCAATACATAATCATTACGCATCAAGGCGTGATATTGCTGCTCGAGGTGCGCCAGCACTGACTGTTTATCGTCTGGATGGAGACCGGCCGCCTCCTCGTCGTCTTCTACCCCTGCGGTCACTAATACCGACAGCCAAGTGTCAGGGTCTAAAGGAGCCGGACAAATGTTCGCGGCCAGCAGTGCACCTTCCACAAAGCTGGCAGGCATACCGTCCCAGTGCTCAGAGAGCGTCATTAGTGTTGACATAAACTTTCCTGTGTCATCAATTCTGTTTGTTCACGTGCTTTATCGAGTGCACGCACTATCTCATCGGCGCGATTAAGAACGCGAATCACCTTAAAGCAGGCATCAGCCTGGGGATAATATTGGCGCAAATACTTGAACCATTGCTTGATGCGGTTGGGGAAATACTGCGCCTTATCACCTTGGCGTTCTTGCTCGGTATAGCGAACCAGCAATGCTAGCACCGCAGGCCAAGGCATCGGTGCAACGCCATCACGGATGTGCTGGCCCAAATTGGGCATGTTTAACGCACCACGGCACACCATTAAGGTATCGCAGCCGGTCATTGCTTGGCAGCGCAGTGCATCCTCACGGTGCCAAATATCGCCATTAGCCGTTACTGGGATGGGCACGTGTTGATTAATGTCAGCAATTAAATCCCAACGAATGGTACCCGCTTTGTAGCCATCGCGCTTGGTACGTCCGTGAACCACTAACTCATCAGCGCCTGCCTTTGCCACGGCCTCGGCAATGAACAAGTAATCATCAAGATCATTAAAGCCAAGACGTATTTTGGCGCTCACCGTATAGGCAGGATCCACCGTATCGCGCACCGCTTTAACCACATCAAACATGTGCTCCGGAGTTTTGAGCAACGCCGCGCCCCCACGGTTGCCATTCACCGTTTTCGACGGACAACCAAAATTGATATCAATGCCTTGCGATCCCAGTTGGATCGCGCGGACGGCATTGCTCGCCATCGCCGTTGGATCTTGGCCCAATAGCTGTACACGAACCGGGGTCCCCGCCGTCGTGGTGCCCCCATGCGCTAACTCAGGACAAAAGCGATGAAAGACTTTTTCCGGCAAGCGTTGGTCAACCACGCGCACAAACTCAGTGACACAGAGGCTGTAGTGATTAATCTCCGTGAGCAGCTTGCGCATTAAGGGGTCCAGGACACCTTCCATCGGGCCTAATACAATGCGTGGGGATTGATAATTCGTGTGACTCATGCCGTACCTTTACCGTTAAGGCGCGCTATTTTGCCAGCTTTTCCACCAAAGCGCAGCTAACAAAAAAAGCCAGTCGCAATAGGACTGGCTTTCAACGCGTTAGCGACGCCGATAAGGGCTTAGCCTTCAGCTCTCGCCGCTTCAACCATGGCTTCGAGCTGTGGGTACGGCAAATAGCCGGGCGCGACCTGATCGCCAATGATCATCGCGGGCGTACCTCTTAGCCCTAGCTCAACAAACGCGCGATAGTTCTCTGCGACCGCTTTTCCGGTCATTTCTTTGCCGGCAAGCAATGCTTCGGTACCGGTTTTCTGCGCGATTTTCTCTAACGAGCGCGCATCATGCATACCGCGCTTTTTCATCAATAATTCATGGACCTGCGCAAATGTCTGTGGCTGTTCTAGCCACA
Source organism: Salinivibrio sp. PR6 (assembly GCF_001995955.1). Lineage (NCBI taxonomy): Bacteria > Pseudomonadati > Pseudomonadota > Gammaproteobacteria > Vibrionales > Vibrionaceae > Salinivibrio > Salinivibrio sp. PR6. The sequence continues at coordinate 140,412 of NZ_MUFA01000001.1, forward strand.
CATTCATCGCATACACCGCGGAATTAGTGCCGAGCGATTCGATACTCTGCTGTTTGAGTGGTACAGCAATATTAATCACCTTGACATCGTCATGCGCGGCCACCAGTTTCTGCAATTCTTCTTCCAGTTTTTTACAGTATGGGCAGTTGTAATCCATAAAGTTCACCACGGTGACCTCAGGGTTTTCAGCGCCAATCCAGCTGTGGGTGTCCGATTCAAACCAGTCACGACGTGCGGCAAGGTTTTCCTTTAACGTTTTTTGCTGTTCAACAAACTTTTGCAAACTCTGGTTGAGGTTGGCGATCAGTTTGGGGTTCTCTTCTAACAAGCTGACAATCTCATCCAGTTGTGCTTGCTCCGTATCCGACAACGCGTGGGCACTGACCGGCAGCGCTAAAAGCAGTAGAGCCCACAGTGGGGCGATATAGCGAGATAAGGACATTGGGTTTCCTTTTGATAAGTGTAAATTCATAACACCAGCCTTAACCATAGGCCAAACGGTGTTGTGAAGCCTGTTGTTATTGATGTGATTTCTCCTTGCTCGACCACCATCACGGTCGGCGTCACTTTCACCGCAAATGCGTTAGAAAGCGCCCCGCTTTGATCGTTCACTACAGGAAAATCATAACCATGATGCGCAAGGTATCCGGCAATGTGTTTGTTTGAGCCTGAGCGTAACGCGATCGAGACCACCTGCGCATGACCACTTAACCAATCTACCGAGGGGGTCACAAAACGGCATACCCCGCACCAGGTTGCCCATACATAGACAAGCGCGGGTTCGTGTTGCGACATCGCCACCAAATCCTGTTGGCGGCCATCCAGCAGACGCATTGACGCGACGGGGACCTCACTGGTATCGATATCGCGGCTTCGCCACCAATCCACCGTGGTGCTAGATATCAGTACAAACACGGTGAGCCAGCACAGGTCACGCGCACCGCGTTTGACCCGCATACGCCAAGACCGTTTTGTTTGCTTGGCCGTCATGGCGTTTTCGCCTGCTCAATGGCCGCCATCACCGCCTTGTCAGTCAAAATGACGGGTAAGGGGATCCCCTCTGGTGCACCGGGACCGTACACAATGTTAAACGGTACGCCATAACGCTGGTGCTTTTGCAAATACTGAGTCACGCTATCACTCGGACGGGTCCAATCTCCTTGCATTGTCACCACATTCGTTCCGGTAATGGTGTCATACACGGGCGACTGTAAAATTACCCCCACCTTATTGGCATGACAGGTAATGCACCAATCCGCAGTGACATCAACAAACACCAACTTACCCTGATCCACCGCTTGATCGATCGCGGCTTCATCCAGACTCACCCAATCCGGGTCAGGATTGAGCGGCGTTGCCCACCGCTGTGCTGTCAATGATGCGCCGATAAGCCCCAGCACGATGACCAGCAGCAGTCCTGCCGCGCCTTTAATCGCAGCCATCTTGCCGAGGGCACGATACGTCAGCCAGATACTGGCAGCCAGCAACAGCGTCCCCATTACGATTGCGCCTAACACACCGAGGTACGGTATCCACAGCCAGAATAGCCACACCGTGGTGCCGGCCAGCAACAGCGCAAAGACCCGTTTGACATGATTCATCCACGGGCCAGGCTTGGGTAATGCGCGCGTCAGCCCTGGAAAAGCGGCGACCAGCAGCCACGGTAGCGCCATACCAACCGCGAGCGCGGTAAAGATCAGCCAAAGCGCCGTCAACGACCCACCCAGCGCGTACGCCACGGCCGTGCCGAGGAAAGGGGCCGAACACGGTGTGGCCAGTAATGTGGCAAACACGCCTTGAACAAAATGCCCGCTACGGGTGTGACCACCACGTGTCGCTAGCCACGTCTGCCAACTGGGCGGTAAATCAATACGCAGCACATCAAATAAGCTCAGGGCGAACAGCCAAATCACCAGCGTCATCACCCCAATAAATATCGGGCTTTGGAACTGGATCCCCCAACCCACGGCTTGCCCCGTCAGTTTTAAGATCATTAACAACCCAGCAATCGCCCAAAAGGACACCAGAATCCCAGCGGCTGACGCCAAAAACTGACCACGAATGGTGCCACGTGTCGCATCTGGGTTGGCAACGATACTGTTGAGCTTAAGACCCAGCACCGGGAGCACACAGGGCATCACGTTAAGGATCAATCCCCCTAACAGCGCGATACCGCCAATCATCCAGATCGAGAATCCGGTTTGCGAAACCACACTCCCCGCCCGCACGGTAGTGCTGTGCTCAGCCAGCAGCTGCTTATCCATGACAGTCACTTGAATGGGTTTATCGGTAAGGTTGGGGGGCTCAATCCAATTGGTGACATCAAAGGTCGCGGTCAGGGTATCGCCATCACGGTGGATACTGGGCACGCCAAAGGTATCATCGATAACGGCATCACCATCCACCAGCATATCGGGTTGCTGCCAAGCTTGGCTCCCAGTCACAGTGACCGCGAGCTGTTGCTGGTTGGCATCCCACACCGCGGATTCAATCTGCACACTGGGAAGTGGCTTAGGCACCTGACTCATCGCTTGGTTGAACTGATACATCCGCTCGCCATCCACCTCAAGCGTGCTCGGGGTAAAATCGAGAGAGATGGGATAATCAGTGATCACACACACACTGGTGCACGAGGACAAGCGCAAGGTGGCATCGAGCGAAACCGGCTGTTGCCAGGTTTCAACCTCAAAGGTCAGCGGGAAAGTCACCTGCCCTTTGTAGCCCAGCATGGTCAGGCCAAGTAGCTCATGGCGACTAGGAGCCGGCCAGTGCCAGGTAATATCACCCAGGTTTTGGCTGTCGTTGATGATAAGTTCCGGTGCGACTCCGCCCTCACCTGGCGAGCGCCAATAGGTTTTCCAGTCGCCTTGTAAACGGATAGAGAGCAACCCATCGAGATGCTGAGTCTGTGGATGACCTTGTCCGGTTAAGGCGAGGCGCGCCTTAACGGGTGGATGGTCGGGGTTACTGAGCCAACCTGTATCAGGCGCAGTGGCCCGTACCGCCGGGCTGAGTAGCAGTAAGCACAAAAACAAAAGCGGCAGTAAAGCAACGCCTTGCAAAACATGACCGTGTTTAAAAGCGTGCCAATAGTCATTGAGTCGATTCATAAGTCTGTTCCTTGTTAAAAATAAAGACGCCATTGAGAAAAAGGCGCTTTATTCTCGGAACACACATAAGCAAAGGTGCCGTCGTCGATAGGTAGGCGGGTCATGGGTGGGTAACACCACCAAGAGGCGGAACGTTGCCATCACCGCAAGTAACACAATCAGCCACCAAAGCGGTGATGGTAGCCAGTCTAACGCCAACGCAGAAGGATGCATTAATTGCTCGGAAAGCGCACATTTTTTATCCAGTGCGCTTTTTGCTCCCTCTACGTCACTAATATTGACTGCTTGGCAAGTCGCTTGTACCCCTGATTGCCAACTCAGTTGGTTTTGCAAAGCACACACCGCCAGTACCCAAAGCGCAATGGCGAGGGCCCAGCCAGCTTTTGAACGACGCGTGTACCTTTGCATGTCACCTCCTGTCGAGTTGGCCATCATTATGCCCAACAACAGAAATTAAACAATGGGGGAGTCTGCGCCATAGGGTGACAATGTGCTGGGGTTATCGTGCTGGGGTTATCGCAGTTGCTGAGTCAGCTGGATATGATCTTCCCAATCAATCACATCGATTTCGTACACCACGCTGCCTTTTACCGAGATCCCCGCTTTATGCATCGCCGCCTTTGATCCTGTGATCAGCGGATGCCACTCGGGTAAGGGTTTATGTTCAGCCAGCAAGCGATAGGCACAGGTTTCCGGCAACCAATAAAACTCATCAATCTTATCGCGGGTAAGCTTCAAACATGACTCTTCATACGAAAAGCGGTTGGGATAATCTTTGCACGAGCAGGTTTTATCATCGAGCAAACTACAGGCGACATTGGTGTAGTAAAGCTCGTCTGTCTCTTCATCAATCAATTTGTGTAGGCAGCAGCGGCCACAGCCGTCACAGAGTGATTCCCACTCCTCATCACTCATTTGTGCCAGGGTCTTTTGTTGCCAAAAAGGCGTGCTCATGGTGTTTAATCTCTTTTTTTATTGCCGCCTTTTCACGGCAACGACATTGCGCGCTTGTTATAACCATCATAGCCGTAAAGTGCAAGCAAGCCTTTGCGTGGGTTGGATAGTCCAAAAGTGAGTGGTAGAGTGCCCGACTTTGCACGTTGACGGAGGCTATGATGATGCCAACTTCATCGCCATTTTCGTGCCGTCTTGGCTGCGGCGCTTGCTGTATCGCGCCTAGCATTTCGTCACCGATCCCCGGTATGCCAAACGGTAAACCTGCTAACACCCGTTGTGTACAGCTGGATGAACGCAACCTCTGTCAGCTGTTTGGATCCGACGCCCGCCCCGAGGTGTGTGCCGCATTCGATGCGGATCCCGAGGTATGTGGTGATACGTACCAGCAAGCGCTCGATAACCTTATTTATCTGGAAGCGGCGACATAAAAAAACGCTGGCTTATCTTAGCCAGCGCTTTATCTATCAGCGTGTTTTCACCGCGAGCTTGTTAGCTTTGAATGCCTACGATTAGCCAAGGTGCATTGGGCTGGCTTAAGTCACGTTCTAAGTGCCAAATATCCGTAATGTCTTCTTCGACCCCCTCCACGCGGTCACAATAACGACCGGTGAATTTTAAGCTCAATTGTGCCCTGCGGCTGTCATAATCGGCGCGAACAATCTCGGCATCCACATACATGACTTCAGTGTGTTGTTCACTGCCCAATCGTGCACGCTCGGCGGCGAGATCGTTATAAAGCTCAGGCGTCACATACTCTTGAATTTTCTCAAGCTCGTTATGGTTCCATGCACCTTGCAAAATCCGATAATGCTCACGGGCACCGCTCAAGAAACTTTGCATGTCGAACTGAGGCGGAAAGTTAAATGGCACATCGTTTTGCATGCCCCCAAACCCACCTGACGTCGCGCCTGTGCCTGCCGCGTTTTGTCGAAATGCATGAGGCTTTTCATGATAATAACCTTTGTGTTGCCCCGCGTAGGCCGGCCCTTGCGCCTGAGCCCCTGCTTTGGCTTGGGTGAGCCCGCGGAGAAACTTCATGGCAAAGTAGGCGATCAGGCCTAGAATCAAGATATCCATAAATTGGATACCCTCAAACGCCCCGCCGAAGAATGCGGCCAACAAACCACCGGCGAGCAAACCGCCGAGTAAACCACCGGCGAGCCCTTTTTTACTTGTTTTCGAGGTATTCTGTTTGAGGGTGTTGGTATTAGTGGTGGTATTTTTTGGCGCAGGCGCGGTTTTAAAGCTTTTACCAAAAGACTTGCCGCCGCCGAAGCGTTTCGCTTCTGCGTAAGGCGCTGTCACAACAAAGACAACCATCAAGGCTGCAACAGAGAGTAATTTTTTCATCATCGCATCATCTGTGGTTTAAGACCGTTATCATGCTAGAGTCTCTGGTGGTGAAGTCAATTGGCAGAGCGGGAATAATTGTTACCAAACGTCATCCAAACACCACTGTTTTGGCGTCAGTAGGAACCATTTGCCACGCAGGCACTCCAAGCCATTAGTATTCTTTTCACTGCAATAGGACCAAGCCATGAATGATACCCACAGTAAATTTGTTGGTTACTTACTCTGGATCTTTGGTTTTCTCGGATCCCACCGGTTTTACTATGGAAAACCGGTAACTGGCACCCTCTGGTTTTTCACCCTAGGCCTGTTCTTCGTTGGCTGGATTGTGGATTTGTTCTTGATTCCTTCCATGGATAAAGAAGCCGATCTCCGTTTTCGCAGTGGCCCCACGGATTTTACCATTGCCTGGCTATTACTGACCTTTCTGGGTGTGTTTGGCATTCACCGTATGTACATGGGTAAATGGATCACCGGCTTTATTTACCTATTTACCGGTGGCTTTTTCTTAATTGGTGTGCTGTATGATTTTTGGACACTCAATGAGCAAGTGTCGATTAAAAACATGCAAAAATTCTCTTAGTCCTCCTTGTTTGACAACTAACAGAATGATGCGCAACGTATTCAAGGTTGCGCATACCTCGCTCGCTGCTAGTATAAGTCGCTTATTGCAACGCGAAATGGATCTGCCTAAATGAGCCAACAGTTTCAGCTTTTACGCGAGCGACGTTTTTTGCCTTATTTCATTACCCAGGCATTGGGCGCGTTTAACGATAACGTCTATAAGAATGTGTTGGTGATCATGGTCGCGTTCGCCTCGGCCGATCAACTGCCGATGGATGCCACGCTGTTTATCAACGCCGCTGCTGGGCTGTTTATTCTGCCTTTTTTCTTGTTTTCTGCCTTTGCTGGCGAGCTTGCGGACAAATACGACAAAGCCCTTATTATGCGACGGGTGAAATGGTTAGAAGTGGTGATCATGTCGAGTGCCGCTGTCGCGCTGTATTTTCACGCTTGGAATGTGTTACTCGGCTTACTTTTTTTGATGGGCACCCAATCGGCTTTTTTTGGCCCGGTGAAATACGCATTACTACCACAAACGCTCAATGACAAAGAGCTTGTTTCAGGCAATGCCTTGGTGGAAACCGGCACCTTCTTATCGATTCTGCTCGGTACCTTGCTGGCGGGCTTTATTGCCCATCACCCTGACTCTAACCTGATCTCTGGGATAGCCGTATTAAGTTTTGCGTTGCTCGGCGTCATGTCTGCCCATGCCATCCCTCCCGCCCCCGCGGGTAACCCTGGACTCAATTTACGTTACCGACCCGTTGCTTTAATGCGACAAACGCTGCGTTTCGCGCGTAAAGACAAGGTCACCTTACAAGCGATTCTCGGGATCAGCTGGTTTTGGTTTCTAGGTGCCAGCTATTTAACCCAGTTTCCCAAATTCACCGCCTCGATCGGTGGCGGTGAAATTGGCGTATCATTTCTGCTCACCTTGTTTTCTGTTGGCATCGCTGTGGGGGCATTGCTGTGTGATAAGCTTTCTGGTCATCGTATCGAGCCCGGCATTGTCCCCTTGGGCAGTTTAGGATTAACCGGCTTTGGCTTACATTTGTTTTTTGCCACGCCGGCGGCCCCGACCCTTCATAGCAACCTGCTTGCTTTTATCACTGATCCAGCCCTGACCTGGGTATTTATCGACCTATTGATGATTGGCGTGTGTGGCGGGATTTTTATTGTGCCACTGTACAGTCTGATGCAACAACGCGCCGATAAAGCCGCGCGTGCGCGTGTGATTGCCGCCAACAATATTTTCAATGCCTTGTTTATGGTGGTCAGTGCGATACTCGGTATCACTCTCTTGGTCGTGGTTAAGTTATCTATCGCGGAATTCTTCTTAGTATTGGCGGTGCTCAACTTCTTGGTGGCTATCTATGTCAGCAAGCTGGTACCGATTTTCGCCTTGCGCTTTTTTACCTGGATGGTCACCCATACCCTGTATCGAGTAAAACACCAAGACTTACACCATATTCCTGAAAAAGGCGGTGCCTTGCTGATTTGTAACCATGTCAGCTATATGGACGCGCTCTTGTTAGCTGGCGCGTGTCATCGCCCTATCCGCTTTGTAATGTTTGAAGATTTATATCAATTACCCGTGCTACATTGGTTCTTCCGTACCTCAAAAGTGATCCCCATTAGCCATCGGGGCCGCACGATCCGGGCCGCCATGAACGAGATTCAAAAGGCGCTTGATAATGGCGAAGTGGTACTGATTTTCCCAGAAGGGCATCTTAGTTATGACGGCGAAATCGACCAATTCCGCCGCGGGATGGATATGATTTTGCAACGCTCTCCGGTGCCTGTGATACCGATGGCGTTACAGGGCCTTTGGGGCAGCTACTTTAGCCGTCATGGCGGGAAAGCCATGTTAAAACTGCCCAAGCGGTTTTGGTCTAAAGTCACCGTCGTCGCCGGTCCAGCCGTTGAGCCTGAGCAAGCGACCTCAGAGCATATGCGCAATGAAGTCATTCGCCTGCGCGCCGACCGGCCTTAGTCAATCGCTTGGCGTTGAGCCCATTGGGTTAATTGCGCTCGAGACGGTTTAATCCCCGCCTCGGGCGATAACGATGGCCAAGGTAAAAACGCGACCGGGCGTTGATAAGCGGGCAAGCGCCGACAATAGTCAGCCAGCTGCTGGGCGTTGAGAAGGCACCGACTCTGAATAATCGCCAACGGACGCGCCCCGAATTCGCGATCGTCAACCGGAACGACCATGGCTTGACGGATCTCGGCATACTGTTGCAAGTGTGCCTCAATCACCTCGGGCTGAACGTTCTCCCCACCGCAGATAAATTGATTATCCTTACGCCCGATGATACGTAGCGTCGGCGGGTGAACGTCTGTACACCAACTCGCTAAATCGCGCGAGGCCAGCCCTTTGGACGCATCAAGCGGTTGCAATGCGCCCGCTTGCCAAACCCCTAAGGCTAACGTCTCCCCGCGGTGGATTACCTCACCGTCATCCGCCACCATCACATCGCGATAGGGCAAGATGGTACCCACATCATCCTGTCCATCGGCTCGCTTTAAGGTGACCGTCGATGCCGTTTCCGTCATCCCATACCCACACCAACAGCTTATCCCTTGTTGTTCTGCCTGCTCCGTCAGTGCACTTGAAATCGCAGCGCCACCGAGCAACACGTGAGATAAGGTGGAAGTATCTGGGCACTTTCTCAGTGCAGGCAACACGCGATAGAGCTGCGTGGGCACTAACGAGGCGTGGCTAACATGTGTGAGCGCCGATGCCATGCTTTCCCCACGACATGGATAGATAGCCAGCTGTGCGCCTTTATACAACCAACGCCATACAATGGCTAAGCCGGATATATGAAACAGTGGCAACGATAAGAGCCAACGATCGACGCGGTTTTCTAGAGAGGTCGTCTTATCCGCCAAGCCCAAAAAAGGCAGCATTTGGGTTAAACCGGCAGCACTGGCGAGATGCTGATGAGCCGCGTGAGCAATCACCTTAGGCGTACCGGTTGACCCGGAAGTTAAGGTTAACGTCAGAGGCTTATCGGGTTGCCAATGGGTGGCAATGGGCAGCACATTGACACGCGGTTGGCGCGAGCGGTCAGGCAAAAATTGATAGACGCCAAGTTGACTCAGCACGGAGGCTTGCACCTCGTCACTTAAAGCTTGATTCAATACCAGCGTTTTTTTCCCCGCCTGCCAAGCCGCGAGCATCCCCACAATCAGCTCCCTTTGTGACAATGCGCTGTCGAGCACCACAATGGGCGCCTCACCCAGTCGAGCTTGCTGGCCATCCACGAGCGTACTGAGTGCATCCCATGTGAGCGGCGCCTCGCTATCAATCGCTTTCGCGTTCGGTGCTACAGCCGCCCAATGGCGCCATGGCCACGTATCAAACCCAAACATGCGTTGACTCACAAGGTGTTTATCCACACGAGTGGTTGATCGTGGAGCGGGATCAAGGGCTGCGACGCCCCTGGCCAGGTGCGATCGAGTTGATGCTGATAAATCCCCAATGTATCAAGTCCTGGCACGACACCTGGGGTCAACCAATCGGCCAATCGTGATAATTGCGTTAAGCCCAAACTGGTTTCTAATGCCGAGCTAATCACCGCCGTTTTGCCCAACGCATGCGCCCGACTCACCCATTGCTCAATGGTGGCCAGATCGCCGAGTAAACTGGGCTTAATCACCCAGGTCGAGACCCGATCGTTTTCAAGCAATGCCATATCTTGGCTATCGATTAAGCTCTCGTCCCACGCCAGGGGGTAGCCTAATGCCTGTGCCTGTACGAGCGATTGGTTAGGATCGCGACAAGGCTCTTCAATCCAGTGAATTCGCGCTTGGTGGGCTTCACTGAGCCCATCCCAAAAGCCGGCAAGTTGCTCAGGTTGCCAACGACGGTTCGCGTCAAGGCGCAGCCTCAAATCCGGCAACGCCTCTAACATGGTCGCGATCATTAACCGATCGCGGGCGACCTCATACTCCCCCACTTTAATTTTTGCCTCATAAGGCTGGCCCGCCGGTTGTTGTCCCAGCGTCACCAACAAGGCATCAGGATCCCCCGTACACACGGGCACATGACGAAAGCCTGACTGAGTGGGCAAACGCTTGTCTAACTCGGCTTGCGCGATACTTAGCCCCCATGCCACAGAAGGAGGCAGTTGTGGCATGGCAATATTACGATGATCACACCAAACCGCGGTGGCAGCAATTAACGCATGACGTGCCTCAGCAAAGGTTTCTTGGCTAAAACCGGGGAGCGGCGCCACTTCGCCCCAACCACGTTGTGCTCCCTCGCTTAATTCAACCACCAAGCCCTCTCTCTCCGTTAACGGCTGATCACGGACAAATAAACCGGCATTGACTGGCAAGGTGTAGTGATAAATCCGTGCCTGTCTCATAGTGACCTCTATGGATTTCGTGGGAAACGATCAAATTCAGGGCGGCGTTTTTCATTAAAGGCATTGCGCCCTTCTTGCCCCTCATCGGTCATGTAAAACATCATGGTGGCGTTACCGGCCAGTTCTTGTAGACCTGCCTGCCCATCGCAGTCTGCATTCAACGCCGCTTTTAAGCAGCGCAACGCCATGGGGCTGTGTTGGAGCACTTCCCGGCACCAACGCACTGTCTCTCGCTCAAGCTCATCCAGTGGCACAACGGTGTTCACCAATCCCATGTCTACGGCTTCTTGCGCATTGTAGAAACGGCACAAGAACCAGATTTCACGGGCTTTTTTCTGCCCCACAATCCGTGCCATATAAGACGCCCCCCAGCCACCGTCAAAGCTGCCGACCTTGGGACCCGTTTGCCCAAACTGGGCGTTGTCAGCGGCGATGGTTAAATCACACATCATATGCAATACGTGGCCACCACCGACGGCATAGCCTGCAACAGCGGCAATGACGGGTTTGGGGCAGGTGCGGATCTGACGCTGAAAGTCCAGCACGTTCAAATGGTGCGTGCCTTCATCATCTTGATACCCGCCGTAGTCGCCCCGCACGGACTGATCGCCGCCGGAACAAAACGCCTTCTCTCCCAGCCCAGTGAGGATAATCACGCCCACTCGGCTGTCATAGCGCGCATCAGCCAACGCTTGCATCATTTCTTTTACCGTTTGTGGCCGGAATGCATTGCGTACCTGAGGGCGGTTAATGGTGATCCGAGCGATACCGTCGGCGGATTTATGGTATAGGATATCGCTAAACGCATGCTCAGTCGGTTCCCACTCAATCGGCGCGTAAAGCTCTTTTTCTGTCATTCCCGGCGTGACAGCCATAGTGTCTCCCCTTCCTCGGTTGCTTGGGACAAAGCCCGTCATAAAGATAAAAAGTCAAGCGAGTGCGTGACTTTGCGTGAGTACCTGCACAAACCTATCTGGATTTTCAACATGGCTGTTGTGCCCTGCCCCTTCTATCGGCGTGGCGGGGATCCCGGTGTGTTGCCATAGTGAATGTGCAAGTGAGGTAAATTTGTTGTCGTGCTCTCCACAAAGGTAGTCAATCGTGACGCCTTGTCGAAAGGCTTCACCCAGCCCCGCGCGTAAATTCGCCTGGCGGCCCAAAGAGGTCGCCAATAGCATTTTCGCTACGGCGGGGCCGTGATTATTTCCCCGCTCAAGCACTAAAGCGGTACGCTGGTCAGACGTGAGTGACTGGAAGACGGTTTGCTGGTACCAATCGTTTAACACCTCTGACAGGGTTTGATGCGCAAAGCGCGCCGCCCACTGGCTATCTTGTGCCAGCCGCTTGCGTCGTTGATGGCTATCCGCCAAACCTGGGTGACCCGCTTCCAAAAAGACCGCGCGCCAAAGACTGGGTTGAGTGCAGACAAGATGCATGGCAAGGCGCGCGCCGAGCGAGTATCCGACTAAACATGCCTTTTGATGCCCCCACACCTGGTAACACGTTTGTCGTATTGCTGCGACTGTCGTGGCAAAGTCAACGGCTTGATAGCTCACACTGCTACCATGACCAGGCAAATCAATGCACAGCCAATGACAATGGTGCATTTTATCGGTCACCGTACGCCAATCTTCTCCGCTACCTAAAAAACCATGGAGAAACACCACTTTCTTTCCATGCCGATCGCCGCCTTGTTGGTAACTAAGCATGTGTCCCCCTGGCTGCCATGGCAGCTAAGCACTCGCTGAGTACCTGTCCCGCTTCTCCGGCCGGTGTCACCACTTCAATCACATCAGCCCCAGGGGTGGTGAGTGCCTGACTCACGCTTCGCACGAGATCATCTGGGGTCACGGGTTGATGGAAACCCAAAGAGAATTGCGCCGCGATGTGTTCAAAACCTAGATCATGCGGCATCCGGTAGTAGGTATCACAAAGGGTTTGATCAACCGGCAGCGCATCAAAAATGCCACCGCCATTGTTATTCAGGATAAGGATGGCGGCCGGCGCAGACGTCTCCCGCCATAATGCGAGGCTATTAAGATCGTAAAGTGCACTGGTATCACCCAACACCACTAACATTGGCTGAGCGCGGTATCGCTGCACCCCAGCGGCACAGGCGAGTAAACCATCAATGCCCGAGGCGCCACGGTTGGCAAATACCCGATGGTGAGCAAGGTGAGACCAAATATCCGCTAAGCGGATCGCCAAGCTGTTACCGATAAAAACATCCGCGTGGTGAGGCAACATCGCCGGCAGAGTTTGAAAGACATTGTGTTCCGACAAAGGGGAAGTCGGTATGGCGGCGGCCGCCAGTTGCATTTGATACTTGGCACCGTTGACTAGGGCGCATTGCCACGCGCTCACATGCGTCGAATCAGCTATCGCGTCAGAATGTGCACTGTCGACGGCATCAGTCAGTGCATTTAACCACAACCGCCACTGGGACGGCGGCACGACAAACTGTTCGACAGACAAATGATGAGGGGCAAGTGACTGTGTGTGTTCGCTGATCAGCCAGTAGTGAGCTTGCGTTTGCGCCAGCCATTGGCCAAGGCGTTTAGACACCAACCGCCCACCGAGCTGAATCACCCATTGGGCTTGATTCAATTGCTGGAAAAGATCGGGATGGTTAAGCCACAGATCGTAGCCAGGTGCACTGCTCGCCACCCCTGCCTGTGGATCGGCCAAGATAATGGCATGAAGCGAATTCGCTAACCGCTCCACGGCCTCGGACAGCCCCTCTGGCACGGCACCAAGTACAATTACCGTTCGTGGTCCTCCATCAGTCGGCGTCCACCAAGGCGGCCATTCAGGCATCGCAGAACAGCGAGCTTGATGGTGGCGGGTATAACGCTGGCCGCTTTGCCACCAGTGGGCAACAGACTCGCGAAGCTTTTCCTCCTCTGTCTCATCGCGATTGCCATAAAAAGGCTCACGAAACGGACAGTTAATATGGACGCTCCCCCCTTGCTCAGCCTGACGTGCAAGTAGCTGATCCACTTTGGTGAGTAACGCCGGCAAAGGGATCTCAGCGGTCGGCGCCGGAAGCGCCAATTCAGCGGTCACATGAGAAGAAAACAGGCCTGATTGGGTAATCGCTTGGTTCGCGCCACAATCCATTAATTCAAACGGGCGGTCAGCAGAAAGAATCACTAACGGTTCACCGGTTAAGCCACTCTCTACCACGGCAGGCAGCAAATTTGCCACCGCAGTGCCTGAGGTCACAATCACCGCGACAGGCTCACAGATACTCTTGGCCAAACCAAGGGCAAGGTAACCCAGCCCGCGCTCATCAAAGTGACGGTGGATTGTCACCGGACGTTGGGGATGCTGACTTTGTTTCACCGCGGCCAGCGTCAAGGGTGTGGAGCGTGAACCGGGCGCGACACAAATATGCCTGATGCCTAGGCGCGATAGCTCTTCTATCACAACCTCTGCCCAGGTGTGTGTGAGAGAAAGCGACATTAGCAGGCTCCGAGTCTGATGGCGTCTTTTTCAGGCACCGTGCAAGCAGGCAAACACTGACGGAGAGTCGTGAGCTTATTGTCCAGCTCTTGCCACTCAGCATCCGGATCCGAGCCAGGGACAATACCGGCGCCGGCATATAAGTCCACGGTATTCTCTGTCACTTGTGCACTGCGTATTGCCACACAAAACTGGCTTTCACGCTGAGAAAGATAACCGACCGCACCGCTATAACGGCCACGAGCAATGCCTTGCTCGGCTAAAAAGGTACGCGCATTTTCACGGGGCAATCCGGCCACCGCGGCGGTGGGCTGTAAGGCACTGAGCAGCACAGTATCATCAACACCAGGCCCGATGATGGCGCTGATTCGACGACGTAAATGCTGAAGATGGCGAAGCACAATCAGACGCGGTTCAGGGTCAACCGTAATGGTTAACGCATGACGGCGAAGTCCGGCGAAAATATCGTCCACCACCAGCTGATTCTCGTGCACGTTTTTCGTGTCACTTAATAGCCACTCGCCAAGATGGTGATCTTCACTAAAGCTTGCGCCACGACGAACTGTCCCTGCCACCGCTTCTGTGGTCACACGACAATCGCGACGGCGGTATAGCCGCTCTGGGGTTGAGCCAACAAAAGCGTCATCAGGGCCGGTTGCAAAAAGGAAGTGAAAACTCTCGACATTGTGCTGTTGGCTATGCTGTAACAGCTGGCCGGCACTGATCGGCGCATTGAGCGACAGACGCGTTTGACGTGCCAGCACCACTTTTTGTAGTGCGGTCTGCTCCATGTGTGTCAACGCACAACGGACAGATTGACACCACTGAGCGTGGTTGGGGGTATGTGTCTCCTCACGGACAACCGCTTGCCCTGCCGCCAAAGGACGGCCTTGCCAAATCACCTGATTAAGTACCGCTTGGCTGTCACACGCCGTGGTGAGATTAATACTCAGCTGCCATTGCTGGTCACGCCTGACGAGCTCAACCACTGGCAAGAAAAAATCACCACAGCCGGGCGCATCATCAAAGGCCACACAGCCCCAAATGCGCTGGTCAGGCAACAGACTGGCTTGGGCCGCTTGTAGCTGAGAAAACTGATGGCTAGCGCCCAGTGCCAATACCTCTTCACGACCATCGCGTGATTGCCAGTAGGTTTTCGGGTAAATAGGCTGTGCATCCAACCAAGCAACGGGCGACAAATCACCTGGCCAAGTAAACGCCATGGTCAATTGTGCAGGCGCTTGACTGATCGCTACTTGGCTTTGTAAATGATTAGCCGCTTGAATCAAGGTAGTCACGACATCCTCCAACCGCCTAGGCGGCAGTGCTCTTTGCAAGTCAATCCGTACTCTTTTATGTAGCACGTTATTCTTGCTTATCAGTCTACCTGTGAGCGTCTTTTACAAATATGCGCTAGATCAGTTATCTGTCAAACTTGGTCGATTTTTTTGCGCCATTCCTGGCAGTGAAACTTTATCTGCCCAAGTCTTTCGAATTGGCAAACAAATAGTGTAAGTTACCAAAAAAGCCTAATAACAATTTTCACCTTTTTATTTACAGGAACGTTAATGCAACCTATTGGAATGTCCGCCAAGCTGGATGATGTCTGCTACGACATTCGCGGTCCAGTGATGAAAGAAGCGAAACGCCTCGAAGAAGAGGGCCACCGCATTCTTAAGCTGAATATCGGTAACCCCGCCCCGTTCGGCTTTGATGCCCCCGATGAAATCTTGGTGGATGTGATCCGCAACCTCCCCACCTCGCAAGGATATTGCGATTCAAAAGGGCTCTACTCCGCCCGTAAAGCCGTGGTGCAACACTACCAAAAGCGCGGCTTGATGGACTTAGACGTTGAAGACGTCTATTTGGGCAACGGTGCCTCCGAGCTTATCGTGATGGCCATGCAAGCCCTGCTTAATAATGGTGACGAGTTACTGGTGCCCTCACCCGACTATCCACTTTGGACGGCGGCGGCATCTTTATCAGGGGGCAAGCCTGTCCATTACCTTTGCGATGAAGAGTCGGACTGGTATCCAGATTTAGACGATATCAAACGTAAAATCACGCCCAGCACCCGCGGGATTGTCCTGATTAACCCCAATAACCCAACGGGGGCTGTCTATAGTCGCGACTTTTTGTTGCAAGTGGTGGAGATCGCGCGCCAGCATAATCTGATCATTTTTGCGGACGAAATCTACGATAAAATTCTCTACGACGGGGCGCAGCACTACTCTATCGCCACCTTAGCACCGGATGTACTGTGCTTGACCTTTAATGGCTTATCCAAGGCCTACCGAGTCTGTGGCTTTCGCGCCGGCTGGATGCTGGTCACAGGGCCGAAACAACATGCACGCGGTTACATAGAAGGCCTTGAGATGCTGGCATCGATGCGGCTTTGTGCCAATGTCCCGATGCAGCATGCGATTCAAACGGCGTTGGGGGGATACCAGAGCATCAACGAGCTTATCTTACCCGGCGGTCGGTTGCTGGAGCAGCGCGACAAAGCCTATGAGCTTATCAACCAAATTCCAGGGGTGAGCTGTAAAAAGCCGAAAGGCGCGCTCTATCTCTTCCCGAAAATCGACACCAAGCGGTATAACATTCATAACGATGAAAAGTTAATGCTCGACTTTTTATTGCAAGAGAAAGTGCTCATGGTGCATGGAACGGGCTTTAATTGGCATCAACCCGACCATTTCCGGCTTGTCACCTTGCCTCGCGTCGATGACTTGGAGATGGCTATCAGTCGCTTTGAACGCTTTCTCAGCGGGTACAGCCAAAAGTGCTAGTGGGTTACCTGTCGATAACGCAAGCACGTGCGACACGGCTTGCGTTATGTTATTGATCACCGTATTCCGTTTATAACGCCCTTATTCGTATGTCTCGATACTGCTCTCGCTGCCATAAAGCCCACGCCATTTGCATTTGCGATGCCATCATCAAGATTGATAATCCCAATCCCGTGATCCTGCTTCAGCACCCTGATGAAGTCTCGCACCCAAAGAACAGTGCCTGCCTGCTGAGCCTTTCGCTACAACATAGCGTGACCTTCGTCGGAGAAGATTTTAGCCAGCATTCCCCGCTGAATGCGTTATTGGCGGACCCGGACATTACTTATGCCGTGCTCTACCCCGGTGAAAACGCGATGGTACTCAGTGAGATGACGGCCCAAGGTGCGAGTGCCAAACAAGGGGTTATTTTGCTGGATGGGACCTGGAAAAAAGCCTACAAAATGTATCAGTTGTCGACCAATTTACAGGCACTTCCGAGTATCCGTATTGACGCCTGTGCGCCAAGCCAGTATCAGATTCGTAAAAGTCGGAAGCCGGGTGCCCTGTCCACCCTCGAGGCCGGCTATATGGCACTGAGTCAACTCAGTGGAGACCCCACACCCTATCAGCCGTTGCTCGACAGTTTTGACCTTCTCGTTCAGCGCCAGCTCGCCTTTATACCCAATGCGAGCAAGCGCCACGACTGAACGAGCGACTGGCTTATTGTCCCGCACACTGAGGGCGTCATCACCCACGCTCGTCCCCGATCGCTAGCGAATCGCGTACAGCGGACCATTACTGGCGGCGGTAAACATGGTGCTGTGGAGCTTTTGCGCAAAGCTGTCAGTCATCGACGACAGGTAATCGGCAATCACTCGCATCCCTGATTGGCCGTTCGCTCGAGCGGCCAGCCAATCGCGTCGATAGTCGGTTGGCAACAAACGCTCGGGATCAGAGGCAAAGGCATCAAACAACTCCATGACCAACTGTTGGCCCTTGTACTCCACCACCTGAAGCTCTGGCTGTTTAACCACAAATTCACTGACAAAGCGCTTTAGCACCTCCAAAACACCGGCCATGACCTCAGTCAAATAGGCATTCCACGCCAATAGCGGAGAGGTAAAACTGTGGGTGCCATTTTGATTGGTCGGCGCGATCTCCACTGAGGTCAATAACGTATTGACCAGAGCGCCAATCGCGTCCTTACGCTCGTACGGAGGGCCAAACATTTGCTCACTTAGCTCACCAATGTTGGCCTCGAGCCATGGGTCACCACACTCTGCCAAATGGCTTGCTACTGACTCTTGCCATTGCTCCCTCGTCACTAGGCCCATCACGATGGCATCTTCCAAGTCATGGACGCCATAAGCGATATCATCGGCCAGCTCCATGATGGAGCAATCGAGTGATTTATAGCGTGTTTTGCGGTGTTGATCCGTGGCCGTGTGATCGCGAAACGCTAAAAATAACGCGCGATCCGCCTCATTTAATGGCGCGAGCACCCAATCTCGCCGCGCTTTATCATCATCATAAATGCCCTTGGCGGGTTGCCACTCCCGCGCTTTGAGATGGCGAAAGTCGTTAACGGGCGCAGGCTGATTGCCATTGTGAGCGGCACTGATCAATGCGGGGTACTTCATCACACCAAGCAAGGTGCGACGTGCCAAGTTCATCCCATGATCTTGTGTATAAGGCTCAAGCAGCGTGACAATGCGAAAGGTTTGCGCATTGCCCTCAAACCCTCCGTCATTGCGCATCATGTAATTCAATGCGATTTCGCCCCCATGACCGTAAGGTGGATGACCGATATCGTGAGCCAAACAGAGGCTTTCCATCAAACCGGTCGACGGAAGCAGTGGGCGAAATGCTGGTTGTTTCTCTTTGAGCTGAGCGACGATGCCGGTACCAATTTGCGAGACCTCTAGTGAATGGGTTAACCGAGTCCGATAAAAGTCGCTGTGCTCGGCACCGAGCACCTGGGTTTTTGCTTGCAAGCGTCGAAAGGCAGCTGAGTGCAGAATCCGCGCACGATCGCGTTGGTACGCCGTGCGTTTATCATGACGACGCTTTTTCTGCTCATTTGTCATCTGGCGAATTTGCCAGGCGTCAGATAGGTCAAAATCCATCATCACTGATCTCATCCAACGACAGTGTAAAACTATCCACAAAAGTGGCCATAAAGTAATCGCTCGCCGGAGAGCGCCTTTTCTCTAACGAGGCTTCCAGCCGCTTCTTCGCTTGCTCAAACTCATGGTTCCCTGCTGCAATCTCTTCCAGGCATTTTAAATAAGCACATAAGGTGTCGGCCTGTTTCACCAGTTGGTAATCATCCGGCGCGATGTGGTCTGAGTCTATTAGCCCGCTATATTCCTCTTGTAACTCAGGCGGCAGCATCGCGATAAGCTTTTTCTCGGCCATTTTCTCTATTTTTTTATACTCCCCCGCAATGGATGGATTGAAGTACTTTACTGGGGTAGGCAAGTCACCCGTGATCACTTCGCTGCAATCATGGAACATCGCTAATACTGCGATACGCTCGGGTTGATAGTGACCATTGAAGCGTTTGTTATTGATTAACGCTAACGCATGCGCCACAAAGGCAACCTGTAAACTATGTTCAGAGATATTTTCGGCGGAAACATTGCGCATCAGTGGCCAACGATAAATCAGCTTCATTCGCGCAAGGTGGGCAAAAAAGTGGCTTTGTTTTTGAGTCATCGCATCCTGCTACCATGCTACACATCGCTGTCATTGTGTGCATTCAAGCCAGCAGACACAAGTATTATTCGCGCAAAGCGCCAAACACCACTTTGCGCGAGCGTGGTTACACCTTTATGAGGTCTCGGTTTTTATCCAATGTTGAGGGACCAATGCCTTTGACCTCCATCAGTGCGTCTGGCGAGCTAAATTCACCGTGGGCTTGGCGATACTCAATAATGGCCTTGGCCTTCGCCGGACCAATCCCCTTGAGTTGCTCTGATAACTGCTGCTCACTCGCGGTATTGATGTTAACGGAAAGACGTTCAACTTGCTCAGTCGCTTGAACGGCGTTTTCATCAGCACTCCAACTCACCGGCGCCGTCACCAACGCAAGGGCAAAGAACAGACAGGATAAAAGGTGTTTCATGATTTCACTCCTTGTAGAAATGTCAGCCTTACCCTAAGTCCGCGCTCGCCTATTTGCATGTGAGCGATAAAAGAAAAACGACGCAGGACAAAGTCCTAGCGCCGTTTTTCTTACTCAAGCAAAGAGGGTGCGAGAGAGATCGAACTCCTGCTGCCCACTCGCTTACTGGGTATCTGACTCCGCGTAAGTCACATCCACCTCTTCGCGCAACGCTTGTAAGGTCGCAGACAGTGACATGTTACTCATCGCGCGTTGAACACGCGCCGCCATTTGGCTTTGCGGGCTGATATCTGGCACCTCAGGCACCATCACCTTATCCAGTGCGACAACCACCACATCACCTTGACGGTTTTGCGTCACGCCATAGCTGGCGTTGTCAGATGCTGGCTGTGGCAGAGAAAACGCCAGCTCAGCGATAGCTTGTTGCTGAGAAACACGGTTGAGTGTGATGGGGGCACTGAAGGTGTAATCGCTCCCCGTTACCTCACCGCTTTCTTCGAGTTGGGCAATCAAGTCACCGGCGGTTTCTTTTGCTTGCTCTTGGCCTTTCTCGGCGGCGAGCGTTTCGCGAACTTGGTCTTTCACTTCCGCAAAACTAAGCTGTTTTTCCGGCTTCACATCATCAAGGCGCACAACAATCGCATGCTCACCAGACAACTCAATCAACTCTGAGTTAAGCCCGTTTTCACGTACGTCATAGCTGTCAAGTGCTTGCTGGATCTGAGGACGAGCCATCAAGCCAGTCGCCGCGTCTAACGCAAAATAATCGGTATACTGCACCTTGCTGTTCACCGCATCAGCCGCAGGCTCCAAACCATTCGCCTCTTCAAAAGCGACTTCAGCCAGTGTGGTAGACTGCGCGTAGAAACGATCCGCCGCGCGCGCTTGTTGCAATTCGGTACGGATATCGTCTTTTACCTCTGCAAGCGGTGTCACATCCGCCGGATCAATATCGTCTAAACGGATAATATGATAGCCAAAGTCAGATTGAACGAGCCCAGAGACATCGCCTTTCTCTGACAGCGCATACGCCGCTTTCTCGAACGCCGGATCCATCACATCAGGTTCAATCCAGTCCAGCGACCCACCCTGCTCAGCACTGAAGGTGTCATCAGACATTTCCTTCGCTAAAGCAGCAAATGCGGCGCCTTGATTCAGGCGCTCTAGCGCTTGCTGGGCTTTGGCTTTAGCCTCATCACCTGTCCCTTCAATCAGGATGTGGCTCACTTTACGACGTTCTTGTGAGCCATACTGAGACTGATTCTCTTGGTAATAAGTCGCGATGGCTTCATCCGAGACCTGAACCTCATTAGCCAGCCCCTCTCCCGTGAGCTCTACATAAGCGACTTTGACCATGCGAGGCTGGATATAATCGTCTCGGTTAGCTTGATAGTATGCTTCCAGCTCGTCGTCCGTTAGTGATACCTGCTCTGCAAAATCAGCCACTGGGAGCGTGATGGTGCGCACTTGGCGGCTTTGCGCCTCTAAGCGATACAGATTCTCTAACTCACTGGGCAAGACAAAGCCTGAGCCTTGTAGGCCATTAACCAGCTGCTGACGCATTAAGTCTGTGCGCATATAGTTGGCAAATTCATCGGCACTCATGCCCGTTTGGCGCAGAGCGGCTTGATAACGATCGTTATTAAACTGCCCGCCTTGACGGAACTGTGGCATCGCTCTAATCGCTGCTTTGACTTGCGCATCACTCACACGCAAACCGAGTTCGCTAGCCGCCTGCTCTAACAGCAAGTCATTGATCATTCGATCTAAGATGTTTTGACGAAAACGCTTCACATACTCTGGGTTGCCCAGCAGTTGGTTAAACTGCTCTCCGGCTTGTTGCTGCATACGAGCACGTTCGTTTTGATAAGCTCGATCGAGCTCTGCACGGCTGATTTCTTTATCACCGACGGTTGCAGCAGGCGGGTTGGAACCGCCTGCCAGATAGCTGCCGACACCGGCAAAAGCAAAGGAAAAGATGATAAGGCTTAAAATGATCTTCACCGCAAGACTATTGGTGCCTTCGCGTATACGTTCCATCATAACTGGCCGGTACTCCAACTGGTTTGGGCTGGTTGTCTTTCAACTAAAAAGGCGCATCATGTGATGCGCCTTTACGCTCTTGTGCGCCGAATTATACGCGGTTGTTAGTGGCTTTGCAGCTCTAGCGCCCCGTCAAACGCGAATAATTCGGCAGCGAGTCACGAGGATTACTCGTTAACGGCGTCTTTTAACGCTTTACCCGCTTTAAAGCCTGGTACTTTGGCCGCCGCGATATCAATTTCAGCGCCCGTTTGTGGGTTACGGCCCTTGCGTGCAGCGCGTTCGCGTACAGAGAAGGTGCCAAAGCCCACTAGCGCGACCTGGTCGCCTGACTTCAATGTGTCAGACACCGCCTCGACGAAGGCATCCAATGCACGGTTTGCTGAGGCCTTAGAAATATCCGCACCTTCTGCAATATGATCAATCAGTTCCGACTTATTCACTTTTTCATCCCCTTAGATTACATCTCCGCAAACCTATCAATGTTGCGGTATTCAATAACAGACGCTTTGTCGACGAAAGACGTTGAAAGCGCGCTTGCCCGCCCCATGCAGGCAATGCGTCAAAGCAACGTTAGCGAGCAAAAAAAACGCTGACAAGCCTTTTACTGCCTGTCAGCGTTTTACGTTGCTTAATTTTGCTGCATGTCACTCTTTTCGGCGTTAACCAGCTCAATTCCGAGCGGATTATTCTCTAGCGCAATGGTCAAAACATCATCAATCCAACGCACAGGGTGAATAGATAAGTCCTCTTTGACGTTGGCAGGAATATCCTCTAAATCACGCTCGTTTTCTTTTGGGATAACCACCGTTTTTATGCCGCCGCGACGTGCCGCGAGTAGCTTTTCTTTCAAGCCACCAATCGGGAGCACTTCACCGCGTAAGGTGATTTCTCCCGTCATCGCGACATCGGACCGCACTGAGTTACCGGTTAAGCTTGAAACCAAGGCAGTACACATCGCGATGCCCGCACTTGGGCCATCTTTGGGCGTTGCGCCTTCTGGGACGTGGACATGAATATCACGCTTCTCGTAAAAGTCGCTGTTGATTCCCAGCTTCTCAGCACGGCTGCGCACCACGGTCATCGCCGCTTGCACTGATTCTTGCATCACATCGCCCAGCGAGCCTGTGTGCGTCAGTTTGCCTTTACCTGGCATCGCTTCCGTCTCGATAGTGAGCAAGTCACCACCCACTTCGGTCCAAGCAAGCCCAGTCACTTGGCCCACCCGGTTTTGCTCATCCGCTTTACCATAATCAAAGCGGCGGACGCCTAAGTAATCTTGCAAGTTCTCATCCGTCACCGTCACTTGCTTGAGCTCGCTATTAAGCAGAATTTCTTTGACCGTCTTGCGACAAAGTTTAGAAATCTCGCGCTCAAGGTTACGCACGCCCGCTTCGCGTGTGTAGTAACGAATAATGCCGACAATGGCCGAGTCTTCAATCGTGATCTCATGCGGTTTCAAGCCATTACGAGCCACTTGCTTGTCAATCAAATGCTGCTTAGCAATGTTGAGCTTCTCGTCCTCGGTGTAACCAGACAGGCGGATCACTTCCATCCGATCCAGCAGTGGGCCGGGGATATTCATCGAGTTAGATGTGGCCACGAACATCACATCCGAGAGATCGTAGTCAACCTCTAGATAATGATCGTTAAACGCATTGTTTTGCTCAGGATCAAGCACCTCAAGCAGCGCCGATGAGGGATCGCCACGCATGTCAGACGACACCTTATCGATTTCATCGAGCAGGAACAGCGGGTTACGGACGCCCACTTTCGACATCTTCTGGATAAGCTTGCCGGGCAATGAGCCGATATAGGTGCGACGATGGCCACGGATTTCCGCTTCATCACGTACGCCACCCAACGCCATACGGGTATATTTACGCCCAGTGGCGCGAGCAATAGACTGCCCTAGCGAGGTTTTCCCCACCCCTGGCGGTCCCACTAAGCAAAGAATCGGGCCTTTCAGCTTCTTCATCCGATTTTGTACCGCGAGGTATTCCAAAATACGGTCTTTGACGCGCTCAAGGCCATAGTGGTCGGCATTGAGCACTTCTTCCGCGCGGGCTAAATTCTTTTTCACTTTTGAGCGTTTTGCCCATGGCACACTAATCATCCAATCGATATAGCTGCGTACCACGGTGGCTTCCGCCGACATCGGAGACATCATTTTCAGCTTTTGCAGTTCTTGCTCGGTTTTTTCCCGCGCCTCCTGCGGCATTTTTGATTCTTCGATTTTCTGCTTCAGCGCTTCAAACTCGTCCGGCGCATCATCCAGCTCACCCAGCTCCTTCTGAATGGCTTTCATTTGCTCATTGAGGTAGTACTCGCGCTGGCTCTTTTCCATTTGCTTTTTAACGCGACCACGAATGCGCTTCTCAACCTGAAGCAAGTCAATCTCAGACTCCATCATAGTCATCAGGTATTCGAGACGCTCGGAAATATCAACGATTTCCAACACATTTTGCTTGTCTTCAAGCTTAAGCGGCATGTGGGCAGCAATGGTATCAGCAAGACGCGCCGCCTCTTCAATACCATTTAAGGATGTCAGTACTTCTGGCGGGATCTTTTTGTTGAGCTTGATAAAGCCTTCAAACTGGCTGATCGCCGTGCGAACCAACACTTCCTGCTCACGCTCATCCAAGCTTGGCGTGGTCAAATACTCGGCCTGCGCAGTGAAGAAATCATCTTCACTAAACTGATCGATGCGCGCACGCTGCATCCCTTCAACCAGCACTTTCACCGTGCCATCTGGAAGTTTAAGAAGCTGGAGAATGGTTGCCACCGTCCCAACGGTGTATAAATCTGAGATACTTGGATCATCAGTGGCGGCATCTTTTTGCGCAACCAGTAGAATCTGTTTGTCGTTGTCCATCGCCGCTTCAAGGCAGCGTATCGACTTTTCCCTTCCCACAAAAAGCGGGATCACCATGTGAGGATAAACCACCACATCCCGAAGTGGCAGCACCGGAATGTCAATGCGCTCGGAACGCTCCAAGTTCATATGCTTCTCTCTTCCGTTCAATCTGATTATGAGTATATGGGGTCTGTTGGACAGGTTTCAACGGCTCAACCGTCAGAAAATAAAAAAGGGAGTTGTCACTCCCTTTTTCTATATCACTGATAACCTTGTGTAACGATATTACTCGCCACCCGCCGCTTGGTTATCCGTGTGTTCATACATCAGTAGAGGTGCAGATTCGCCTCGGATCACTGAATCGTCAATCACCACTTTGCTCACGTCTTTCATTGACGGTAAGTCGTACATGGTATCCAACAAGACAGCTTCGACAATCGAGCGTAGGCCACGTGCACCCGTTTTACGCTCCATCGCTTTTTTGGCGATAGCACGCAGTGCGTCGTCTCGAAACTCCAGCTCCACCCCGTCGAGTTCAAGCAACGCGCCATACTGCTTGGTCAACGCGTTTTTCGGCTCGCGCAGAATTTGCACCAAGGCATCTTCGTCAAGCTCTCTCAACACCGCGGTTACGGGTAGACGGCCGATAAATTCAGGGATCAGGCCATACTTCACCATGTCCTCGGGCTCAACTTTGCCAAAGAACTCATCGGCTGAACGGTCCGTGGCGCCTTTAACCTGCGCACCAAAGCCAATGCCAGAGCCTGTATCGACACGCTGCTCAACCACTTTATCGAGTCCCGCAAACGCACCGCCACAGATAAACAGGATTTTCGACGTGTCCACTTGCAAAAATTCCTGCTGTGGATGCTTACGTCCTCCCTGAGGAGGAATCGACGCGACTGTCCCTTCTACCAATTTAAGCAGTGCTTGTTGCACCCCTTCCCCAGAAACGTCTCGGGTAATAGATGGGTTGTCGGATTTACGAGAGACCTTGTCAATCTCATCGATATAGACGATACCACGCTCCGCTTTGGCGACATCATAATCGCACTTTTGCAACAGCTTCTGGATAATGTTTTCCACGTCTTCACCGACATAACCGGCCTCGGTCAATGTGGTGGCGTCTGCCATGGTAAATGGCACATCCAAAAAGCGCGCAAGCGTTTCGGCCAGTAATGTTTTACCACTACCGGTAGGGCCGATCAGCAAGATGTTACTCTTGCCCAGCTCCACACCATCTGCGCTTTTGTCACCGTTTCGCAAGCGTTTGTAGTGGTTGTAGACTGCAACCGAGAGCACTTTTTTCGCTTGCTCTTGGCCAATGACATAATCGTCAAGGTGTGCACGAATCTCACTCGGCGCGGGTAAGCTATCTCCCTCGCGCTTTGGCATCACTTCTTTAATTTCTTCACGGATAATGTCATTACACAGGTCAACACACTCATCACAAATGTAGACCGATGGCCCGGCAATTAACTTACGAACTTCGTGTTGGCTCTTACCACAGAATGAGCAGTAAAGCAGCTTTCCGCTTCCACCGTCTTTTCGCTTGTCTGTCATTCGCTAACCTCTTTGGGGCATTTGCCCGTCGTTGCCTTATGTTGAGTTTACAACAAATCGGCCACTTTTTCCGACCCAACCACTGACAAGCTTTGCGCTTGTTCACGCAGCTTGCTTGATTTCAACGCCCTAAGGCATGTTGGGTTTAGTCTCGTTGACTTAATACGGCGTCAACCAAGCCATAGTCCACCGCTTCCTGTGCCGCCATGAAGTTATCACGGTCGGTGTCACGTTCAATCACTTCCATCGGCTGGCCTGTGTGCTCAGCCAACAGGGTGTTGAGGCGGTGCTTGGTTTTGATCATTTCTTGGGCATGAATTTCAATATCAGACGCTTGGCCTTGGAAGCCCCCCAGCGGCTGGTGAATCATGACCCGTGAATTCGGTAGGCAATAACGTTTGCCTTTGGCTCCACCCGCCAACAGGAACGATCCCATTGAGCACGCTTGGCCAGTACACAGGGTGCTGACATCAGGCTTGATAAACTGCATGGTGTCATAGATCGCCATGCCTGCCGTGACCACGCCACCTGGCGAGTTGATGTACAAATAAATGTCTTTTTCTGGGTTTTCTGACTCTAAGAACAGCATCTGCGCCACAATCAAATTTGCCATTTGATCTTCCACTTGCCCAGTGAGGAAGATGATGCGTTCTTTTAGCAGGCGAGAGTATATATCGTAAGAGCGCTCGCCGCGCGAGGTTTGTTCCACCACCATAGGAACAAGGGCGTCCATAATTGGCGGCATGGCATTATTGTGTTGTTGGCTCATAGCGTAATATCCCTAATCGAATTCGTTATAACTCTTGCCTTAACCAAGGTTTAGCACAAAACGCTGTAACAGGTCACTAAAATCTTAAATCGATGCACGCAGCTTAATGATCCAGCGAGGTTTTTTATGGCTAAAACGTCTCGCACTCTTGACGGTTAAGCGGCCAATATAGCGACTCAGTAGATGGAAAAAATGGCCCAAATGACAAGTCATTAGGGCCATTGTAAGCAAATCCATTTACGCAGTGTCAATGCGACACAAACGTTTTTTAACCTTGATTAAGCTTGCTGAGAAGCGTTCATCAAGTCACTAAAGCCGACTTCAGCTTCGGTGACAGTGGCTTTTGCCAGTAGCGCATCAATCGCTTGCTCTTCTAGCGCGACGTTGCGCATGTTTTCCATCAGCTTCTCGTCTTTCTCGTAGTAAGCGACAACTTCTGATGGATCTTCATACGCAGATGCCATTTCTTCGATCAGTGCTTTAACACGCTCATCATCAGCTTCAAGCTCTTCTGACTTGATCACTTCCCCAAGCAGAAGACCGACGCTTACACGGCGTTTAGCTTGCTCTTCGAACAGCTCACGTGGTAGCTGAGAAGCGCTATCCATGTTGCCGCCAAAGCGTTGTGCCGCTTGCTGACGCAAGGTGCCAATTTCTTGCTCAATCAGCGCAGACGGTACGTCGATTTGGTTTTGCTCAACCAAGCCGTCAAGTACCTGCTCTTTCACCTTGTTCTTGATCGCTTGCTTGAGCTCGCGATCCATGTTTTTACGCACTTCCGCTTTCAGGCCTTCTACGCTGCCATCGGCAATACCAAAGCGCTGTACGAACTCTTCTGTCAGCTCAGGCAGCTCTTGCTCTTCCACCTTGTGCAGTTTAATCGCAAACTGCGCCGCTTTACCTTTTAGGTTCTCAGCGTGGTAGTCGTCTGGGAAGTTCACATCGATAGTGAATTCTTCACCCGCTTTTTTACCCACTAGGCCGTCTTCAAAGCCTGGGATCATACGACCTTGGCCCATTTCTAGTTGGAAGCCTTCAGCTTTACCGCCTTCAAACTCTTCACCGTCGATGGTACCAACAAAATCCAAGGTGACACGGCTGTTTTCTTTCGCTTCACCCTCTGCTTCAACCCAGCTCGCTTGTTGCTTGCGCAGGGTATCAAGCATCTCGTCCACATCACTTTCTTGAACGTCTGCTTTTGGCTTCTCAACGCTGATAGCATCTAGGCCTTGAAGCTCAACCTCTGGGTACACTTCAAAGTCAGCTTTAAAGACCAAATCTTTACCCGCTTCGTTTTCAACGGGTGTAAAGCTTGGCGCCCCTGCTGGGTTCACTTTTTCTTGAATCATGGCTTCGATGAAGTGACGCTGCATCACTTCGCCCAGCACGTCTTGGCGTACTGTGTCACCGTACATGCGTGACACCATCTTCAATGGAACTTTACCTTTACGGAAACCATCAAAACGACGATTCTTAGCGATATTGCGTAGCTCTTTAGTGACTGCGTCATCGATGTTGGCAGCAGGCACTGTGATGGTCATTTGGCGCTTAAGGCCTTCGGTGGTTTCAACGGTAACTTGCATTATAAATTTAACCTCAAATTTACTCAGGGGTACTGAGTGATGTTTACCAGTTTTACTGGTGGCATCATCTGAGCTATGAATCCGTCATAGCCCCTGCGAATCCGGATACACGCAAATGGCGTATCGAGCTATCTCATCCGAGACTGAAAATTAAGACGCGCTATTATAGCGGCACCCGTCAACTGAGTCGAGACAAGGGGCGACCGATGGCGTTTCAATATCAAAATTGGGGTGATATCTCACAATTCAACCGCGTGGGATCACACTTTTTACGGTTTTATGTGTGTTTGGTTATTTTCAGAGCAGTTCGGTGAGACAAACAGGGAAAAAAGCAGAATGGCGCGCCCTACAGGATTCGAACCTGTGACCCACGGCTTAGAAGGCCGTTGCTCTATCCAACTGAGCTAAGGGCGCACTGTCTTTACGCAGCGTGGATTATAAAGCGACGTTAGGCGTCGTCAACGCTTTTCCCTAAAATCTTGACGTGGTTGCTCAAAACCACATCATTTACTGGCTATGTATTCATGCGACGCGGTGAGGCGAGAACGCGAAATTGATGCTTTTCGTGTTTCAGTTTCGTCAAGCATCGTGCGAGCATGATCGGCTGAGTGCTTTTTTTGCCTTCCCCCTCATTAAACTGCATTAGCAAACGTTTGCGTAATAGCTTTTAGGTGCGTTTTTTGTCACACTATTGCCAACATTGCTTTAGCCGAAGGATAGTTATGGCCGCACAACTCATTGATGGAAAGCTGATCGCGCAAACCGTGCGTCGAGAGGTTGCCGCCCGCGTTTCCGCTCGCACTCAAGCGGGACGTAGAGCCCCCGGATTGGCGGTAATTCTGGTCGGAGACGATCCTGCCTCCCAGGTTTATGTTGGCAGTAAACGTCGTGTCTGCGATGAAGTCGGTTTTGTGTCAAGGTCTTACGACCTCCCGGCTTCGTGCTCTCAACAAGAGTTACTCTCACTCATTGACACCTTAAATGCGGATGACAGTATTGATGGCATTCTCGTCCAACTGCCCTTACCCGCAGGAATTGATGCCACGTCCGTATTGGAGCGCATCCGCCCAGACAAAGATGTCGATGGGTTTCATCCCTACAATGTCGGTCGCTTGTGTCAACGCATGCCAACCCTGCGTTCTTGCACACCAAAAGGGATTATTACCCTCCTAGACCGCTACAATGTCCCTCTTCGTGGTAAACATGCGGTGATCGTGGGTGCCTCCAATATTGTTGGCCGCCCGATGACGTTAGAACTGCTATTGGCGGGCTGTACAACCACAACGTGCCACCGGTTTACCCAGGATTTAGAAGCCCATGTTCGACAAGCCGATGTGCTGGTTGTGGCGGTCGGTAAGCCTAAGTTTATTCCTGGCGATTGGATCAAGCCCGGCGCCATTGTGATTGATGTGGGCATTAACCGCATGGAAAACGGCAAGCTTATCGGCGACATCGAATATGAGCTCGCCTATGAAAAGGCTAGCCATATTACCCCAGTCCCAGGTGGCGTGGGCCCTATGACTGTCGCGACCTTGATTGAAAATACGCTCATGGCCTGTGAGCAATACCACGATGGTCACTAGCATGAGAGAGGGTCAAACTGGCCCTCTTTTTTTTCAGGATACTAAATCCGTTTGTCCATCTTGGATGAGCTGATTTCGTCCCCCTGCCTTGGCTTGGTACAAACACCTATCTGCGCGCTGAACAAGTTCATCAATACGGGCATCGGCATGGACCATCCCTATACTGATGGTGATTGAAAACGCCTTATCATAGGGTGACCAAACGGTCTTTTCCAATTCTTCTCGCATCGCCTCAAGCCGGCGCACAAAGCTCTGCTCGTCATTGCCGTAGAGGATACAGAATTCCTCCCCACCGAAGCGAGCGACCATGTCCTCCGGAAAATAGCGTTTCATCATCTTTGCCAGCTCAATCAGCGTAATATCGCCGATATGATGCCCAAATTGATCATTGATCTTTTTAAAATGATCGACGTCGACCAGCGCCAAACTCCTCGGTCCCTTGTGTGAGCGTGTGTGAGGGTGCTCGAAAAAGTAACGTCGATTCCACACTTGGGTTAAATAATCCGTATTGGCCATATTGAATAGGCGACGCTCGGTATCGAGCGCATTCAGTGTGCTGTGCAAGCGACAATAAAATTCCTCTTGGTTAAACGGTTTGGCCAAAAAGTCATTCGCACCCGCTTTTAAAAACCGCGCCGTTAAGCTGGGATCTTCCTCACCCGATAAGCCTATAATCGCCAATTGGCCGTCTGTTTTCAGTTTGCGTAATGCCTTAACCACACTCACTCCATCCATTTCTGGCATGGTGTAATCGGTAATCACCAAAGAAATTCGCTTATCGCGCCGCACCATAGCCAATGCCTCTTGACCATTTTGGGCCTCAAGGACATTGAGGTATTGCCGCTCTAATAAGCTGCGCACGTAGCGACGTGCCGTCAGCGAATCATCCACAACTAGCACATGGTGCTGATGGTTCTTTTCCAGGCGGTTGAGTAATGGCGCTATCGATGACACGCACGAGGGACTATCTTTGGGGATGTAATCAATCACGGTTTTGGCTAGCACACGTTCCCGAGTCCGAGCATCCATCATCGCAGTGAGTACAATCACTTTTATGTCCAACGACAAACATACGTCAATGATTTCACCGTCCTGCCCATCAGGCAGGCAGTAGTCGAGGATAGCACAAAGAAAGTCGGTCTCTTGGTTGAGGATCGTCTCTGCTTGTTCGATTGAGTTTGCTATGCATGGGATGTATCCGGCCTTTCGTATCTCGGCTTCAAGTAACCGCCTGAAAGGTCGACTATCTTCCACAACCAACACTTTATATTCCATCTGCAACGCACCACGTCTTCACGTTAATTTTGCGCGACAATGCACGCAACGGGGCAAGAAGCGGTACAGGGTAAGGGCAATTGAGTGCGTGTAGACAGAAATTGCGCAAATTTCTCAACAATGACACACATCTCGCAGATATTTGACGCAACACCAACAACCGAACGCACACTTTATGCGTTATTTCGTGTCACTTTTTAGACAAAATAGACATTTACCCTTGATGCACCACCATTTGATTCCGGCCAGATGCTTTTGCCTGATACAAGGCTTGATCTGCCATATGTAAAAGGCGTGAGAGCGAGGCCGCTTGAGAGTCCACGCCAATGCTCACCGTTACTTTCAGCGTCTGATCTGACACCCGTACGGGGCGTTCGGCGACTGATTGGCGATAAGAGTCTAGCGATTGCTGAAATACCGTCAAATCACGAAGCGATAATACACAAAACTCTTCTCCTCCCAATCGGGCGACCGTGTCTTCCGGAAAGGCGTCTGCCAGCATTTGCGCGACCTCAACCAACACATCGTCACCGATATGATGACCAAAGTCATCATTGATACGTTTAAAGCAATCAATATCAATAATCGCCAAATGCTTACGCGCTTCATTTGCAAGCTGGTCACCCCGCTCAAAAAAATAGCGTCGATTCCAAAGCTGCGTGAGAAAATCTGTATTCGCCAAGAGAAATAACCGCCATTCGGTATCAATCGCATTCAAACAGCTATGCACGCGGCAGAAGAACTCTTCCTGATTAAACGGCTTGGGCAGATAATCGTTCGCCCCTGCTTTGAGAAAACGTGCCGTTAGCGCACTATCATTATGTCCAGACAAGCCTATGATCGCCTGTGAGCACTCGGCATCTTTCTTACGAAGCGCATACACAAGCTGAAGGCCATCCATTTTCGGCATTTCGTAATCAGTGATAATCAGTGATATATCTGGCGTTTTTTCCAGCACGTCAAGTGCCTGCTCACCATTTTCAGCTTCCAATACGGTTAGATACTGACGCGCTAACAACGCAGAGATGCGTTTACGTATCGAGGCAGAGTCATCAACCACCAGCACACGGTGTCCTTGATTGTCAGCCAATCGCTTAACGAGTCGGCAAACCGCATCAATACAATGACTGCTGTCTTTGGGGATATAATCGATAACGGGCTTTGATAGTATCTCATCACGCGTTTTCTCTGTTTGCGAGGCGGTGAGGACAACCACTTTAAGCCCGACGGCTAAACAGATATCGATGACTTCGCCGTGGTGAGCATCCGGCAAATTATAGTCGAGGATCGCACAGAGAAAGGTTGTGTGGTGATCTAGCACATCCCTCGTTTCTGCTAGGCAGGTACAGGTCACAGTGGCAAAACCCGCTTTTCTCACCTGTTGTTCAGCCAGCATGCGAAACGACCGGCTGTCTTCAACGATAAGCACCGACTCCAACGACTGCCTCCCTCATTCAAAGCTATACCTTGATGAGTGTAGCAGCCAAACCGGGAGAGCGTGTTAACTGGAGGCGCTGATATCGGAGTTATTGATACAAAGTTCAGTTTGCTTGCTAAGTATATTTATCAGCAAAATGCAGCGTTTCTCGCCGTCTTTTTCTTTGAAGATCGCTTCCGTTCCAGCAAACTGCCCCTGCTCAATCATCACCGACTGTCCAGGCTTGAAGCCTTGGTAGAGTGCGTCACGTTGTTCGTCACAATCTTCCATCGTCATCAGCTGTTGGATCAACGCCAAGTCGACCTTGACCGGGTACGCACCTTGGCGAACGAAATCAACCACACCACGCGTGGAGCGAACACTTGTATACTGCACAAGGTCGGGATCAAAGCGGGCAAACACATAGTTGGGGAAGAGTGGCTCTTCAACTTGCTGACACTTGCCTCGACGCAACTTTTCCACCGTCACGGTCGGGTAGTAACAATCAACGCCTTGGCGCTTCAAATTTTGCTCTGCGCGTTGCTGTTCCGCGCGCTTACAATAAAGTAAATACCAATGTTTCATGTCGTTCTGTCCCTGATGTCTATCGACAGTGGCAGCCTGTCCAGAGCGACGAGAGTATACGGATGTTAGGCCCACACAGCAACAAAGGCGAGCGCTAATCAAAGCCACTCACCTTTGCTTAGGGTTAACGATTCGACATGGTACCGCTGAATCGTTAGGCGATTTTTTGAATATCGACGCTAAAACTGTTCAAGCCAACTTCATTCAGCGACACACGCGCATCACCGGATTGAAGATCGACGCTTTGAAATTGGCTCGAGAACGCATCGCGCCCCAACCAATGATCACTGTGAACAAGGCTTGTCGCTCCACAGCTATCGACCGTGGCTTTTATCCCCGCCGGTAAAATATCAAGCTGATTATCGGTGGTGTTTAATACACCGAACATCGCACGAACCGGCGATGTGTAGGCTGAGGCTCGAATCGCATCCTCGATCCGTTTTACCAAGGTGAGAAATCCCCTTTCATTGACATCACCTGAGCGGACAAAATCATTAAAAAACGCACGGATCATCAAGGTGGTCGCGGTGCCGTCTTCCTCTGCGGAGGCAGAGTCGACCACATAAAAGGCCATTTTTCCGCCCATCAACCACGCATAATCCAATACAATGGGGTTGGCATCTGCCGATTGCAGTGAGTGGTAAGAAAGACGCCAAGCACCTTGTTGCGAATCGGGCTCTGGCATCAGCCCCATTAATAACTCACGTGCGCTGCCTGGGTTATGGCGTAAGGCATCAAGGTGCCACTTGAGCTCTGTCTCTGATGCCCCGCGATCCGTATCCTCGCTCACTTTAAACCATTGCTGACTAAAATCATCGCTGGCGTGAACATCGTCGTTCGCATCATCAACCACCGCCTCGATGGCTTTTTTAACCACATTAATATCTTCAATCGGTTTGATCAGAAAGTCTTTCACCCCAAAGCGAAGCGCTTGGGCGACGTCAGCCATCCCCCCAGTGCCAGAGATCACGATCATAGGTAGCATTGGATATTCAAGGCTCACCTCCTCAACGAATTCTAAGCCTGTCATCACTGGCATCGACAGGTCACTGATCAATAGGTCAGGAATCGACTGTCTTAGCGCTTGCAACCCTTCTAAACCATTTTCAACCTCACGTACTGCCGCTCCTTCTCTTTCGAGAAAAGACGCAATCATCCGACTGAAGACGGGATCATCTTCAACGATTAAGATCTCTTTATTATGCAACACGACGCTCTCCTCCAGGACTGCAAAGCAGCGGCTGTTTTCATTCTCACTGCACTAATCGTAGTTGAATTCAGACACACCTGTGACCGCTAATGAGATTTAATTCAGTAGCGCTCTATAAACAGCTGTTTAAAATAATAATTTTCTTAGCATTCAAGCAGGTGAATCGTCAAAGCCATTTATCGGCAGCATAAAAAAGGCTTGAAAATCAATGACACTATAAGAGTACGCTACTCTGTATTAAAAGTAAGACTTATAACAATTAATACATGATGTCTATCACAAGAATGTATATCGGTATTGTCTAAATATCGAGCCAGTCAGAAAAGCGCAGCAAGGCGATTTTTTGTCGGGAGGAAAACTTGCCAATTGAGACACCAACAACTATTCCTTATTAAAGGAGAGTGTATACGGCATCTGTCTCCGCACGCCAGCAGAGAAGACGTTTTACTTGAGGCGTCGTGCGCCGACCGTTGCACCTGACTTCACTGAGGGAATAACGAGCGGGGTTACTATGATATTAAGTCATTTATTGGGGTTATATACCCATCCCAAAAAGGAATGGAAAGCGATTGGCGAGCGCCACGAGGCCGCCTCAAACAGCATTGGTCACGCGTTGTTACTTGCGTTAATCCCGCCTGTTTGTGCCTATTACGCGAGCGTCCACATTGGCTGGCAGATCGGCGCAGGGGATCCCATCTTTATGACCCCACAAAGCGCACTGTTCATCGCCAGTGCCATGTATCTTGCGTTATTGGGTGGTGTGGCCGCGTTGGCCTATCTCACATTGTGGATGAGTCGCACGTTTGGCTCTGCCCCAACTTACACTCAGTGTCTTGAACTGGCGGCCTATACCGCGACGCCCATTTTTATGGTAGGACTGGCCACGCTCTACCCGGTGGTGTGGTTTGTGATGATCGTCGGCTTGATTGGCATTGCCTACTCTGTCTACCTCCTCTACACGGGGGTACCGATATTGATGGAGATCCCTGAAGAGAGAGGCTTTATCTATGCGAGCTCTGTCGTCACTTGCGGGTTAGTACTGCTGGTCGCGATCCTTGCTGCCTCTGTCATCCTTTGGAATGTCGGCATGGGCCCAGTCTTTACCCATTAATCGACATACACTCAACGGGCTAACACTGAAAAACGCCGCGATAGATATCGCGGCGTTTTCAATTAATCCTCGTTATGTATCTCTAAGTTAGCCAGCTCTTGCTGCTGCTCGCGTACCGTTTTCGCATCGTCGTTCCGCAAGCTTTGTATATACTCGAGGTAAGCTTGATCGACATCCTGAGTGACGTATTCACCGCTGAATACGGACGTCTCAAAGCGCTCAATAGCCGGGTTCGCTTCGCCAACCGCTGCCACCAAGTCAGAAAGATCTTGGTAGACCAAGCCGTCCGCACCAATCAATTGACCAATTTCATCGACTTCACGACCATGGGCGATCAGCTCGTTAACGCTGGGCATGTCGATGCCATAGACGTTAGGAAAACGCACTTCGGGGGCGGCTGATGCCATATACACTTCTTTTGCCCCGGCCTCGCGCGCCATTTCAATAATTTGCTCCGAGGTGGTGCCGCGGACTATCGAATCATCGACTAACAGAACGCGTTTGTCTTTAAATTCAGAACGAATAGCATTGAGTTTACGGCGCACCGATTTCCGACGCATTTGTTGCCCGGGCATAATAAAGGTCCGACCGACATAACGGTTTTTGACAAAGCCTTGGCGGTAAGGCTTACCGAGCACTTGGGCAATCTCCAAGGCGATGTCACAGGAGGTCTCCGGAATGGGGATCACTACATCAATATCAACATCATCCCACTCTCGTTGGATTTTAGCCCCCAGTTTTTGTCCCATACGGATGCGTGCACCGTATACGGAAACCTTATCTATAAAGGAGTCCGGGCGAGAGAAGTAGACAAATTCAAAGATGCAGGGGTTTAAACTCGGCGCATCCGCACATTGACTGGTATGCAGTTGTCCATCAAGCGTGATATAGATAGCTTCACCGGGTGCCACATCACGGACAAAATCAAACCCGACCGCATCCAACGCCACTGTCTCCGACGCCACCATGTATTCAGTGCCGGCCTCCGTATCACGTTTACCTAAACAGAGTGGCCGAATGCCCTTAGGATCACGAAACGCTATCACACCGTGACCAATGACCATGGCCACGACCGCATAAGCCCCCGACACTTGTCGATGCACTGACGCCACCGCGGCAAACATATCGTCAACCGTTAATGGATGCGATGTCGCGGTTGATAACTGGTGGGCAAGGACGTTAAGAAGGATTTCAGAATCAGAGGTGGTATTAA
Organism: Salinivibrio sp. PR6; assembly: GCF_001995955.1. Lineage (NCBI taxonomy): Bacteria > Pseudomonadati > Pseudomonadota > Gammaproteobacteria > Vibrionales > Vibrionaceae > Salinivibrio > Salinivibrio sp. PR6. The sequence goes on from NZ_MUFA01000001.1 coordinate 177,341, forward strand.
GGTGGCGACGATCTTTCTCGAATAGCGACTGACGCAAGTCTTGCGCGTTGGTGAGGTTGCCATTGTGCGCCAGGGTAATACCGTAAGGAGAATTCACATAAAAAGGCTGCGCTTCTGACGCACTCGAACTCCCCGCGGTTGGATAACGCACATGCCCAATGCCAACTTGGCCTTGTAAGCGCTGCATATGCTTAAGTTGAAACACATCCTTTACGAGGCCATTGGCTTTTCTAAGCCGGAAACGATTGTCGTCAATAGTGACAATCCCGGCTGCATCCTGTCCCCGGTGTTGTAGCACCGTCAGTGCATCATAAATGGACTGATTGACCGGGGTGTTACCAACGATTCCAACAATACCACACATGTCAGCGATTCCTTGTTACGCGAATATCATCCTAAGATCCGGCGATCTCAGGTAAGAAACTGGAACTGTTCTCGAGATAGTGGAAAAACCATTCAATCACTACCGCAAAGTTAGGAATAAGTTGCGACCGCCCCCATGCTTGGGTGTGAGCCACCGACGTAAAGGCATCCAAAAAGAAGAGCATCGCGGCAATAATGAGTACACCACGCACACTCCCAAACACCATACCCAGCACCCTATCGGTACCAGACAACCCGGTTTTCTCTACCAACTGAGCAATCACATAATTGACCACCGCCCCCACAATTAAGGTGGCAATGAACAACAAGGCTATTGCGCTACCATTACGAATAACGGCATCTTCGATATTGGTCAGGTAAACCGCCAGTTGCGTATAAAACTGACTGGCGATAAAAAACGCACCAAACCATATCACCAATGACAATGCTTCTTTAACAAAGCCTCGAATCACACTAACTAGCGCCGAAAAACCAATGACGCCAATAATGAGGTAATCAATCCAATTCATCGTATTCACTTGCTCGAGACGTGCGCATTCTAACAGAAAAAATGCTCACGCAAACGTTTTCTTATTGGGTGAGTGGGTCAAATTTACGCAATTGACCCTTCAATCCTGTCAAAGATTGCAAATCAGTCAGTTGCGATTCTAGCGCCGATTTGGAGACGTGAGGCCCTACGACCACCTTGGCTAAGTCATCTGGCTGAATGTCTTTGGGTAAGATATGTGCTTGGTAACCTTTTTCGCGTAATTGTTTGACCAAACGTCGTGCGTTGTCTTGGTTGCGAAAGGTACCGAGCCGGATCATCCACGCCCCTTTTTGGTCACTGACTGACGAAGAGGCTGTTTCACTAGACACCGGTTTAGACGCAGGCTCGCTGTCCGTTGCGTTTGTTTGATGCTCTTTAACCTTGGTGTCTGGCGCCTCGACCTCAACCACTTGTGGTGCTTGAATCGGTGTTTGGCTCACCTCACTGTCAAAATCATCCCGTAGCGGGATACTCTCATAGCTCTCTTGATAATGCTCTTTTTTGCCATCAAGCACATCTGGCAGCACTATCACACCGATAGACACCAACACCAAGGTACCAACGATTCTTTTTTGTAACTTACTGGCCACAATGACTCCGTTTTAGTTAAGCTCGCTCATTACCTGTCCAACGGTATGAAACGACCCAAATACGACCACACAGTCTCGCGCAGGTTCAGCGTGTTTTAACGCCTGCTGATAGGCCTCGCTGGGTGACGTAAACTGTTGTGATGCCGATACAGGCAAGCTGTCGGCGGGGGCGCCTCGGGGCACAGATAACGATGCGGGATACCAGTGATCCACGATACCGTCCAGGCAGGCTAAGGTACCCGCCATGTCTTTATCGGATAACATGGCCACCACCGCATGCACGTGCCCGCCGCGTTCCGCTTTGCACTCAGCCAACTTCTCTGCCAAATAAGCGGCCGCGTGCGGATTATGAGCAACGTCAAACACAGTGTAAGGCGCCTTGGCGACAACCTGCATTCGCCCCGGTACCGACACCGAGGCTAACCCGTCAGAGATGTGCGTGTCTGCAATCTCCAAATCGGCAACGCCCAAAGCCATCAATGCAGTGGCGGCATTTTGTAATGGTATTGCAGGGATAGGCAACGCAGTCAGTTCAAACGCCCCTGCCGCCCAACACCAGGTATCATCAGTGAGCGTATAGTGATATTGATAACCCAGCTGGTGTAGCTCGGCGCCAATACTGTCAGCGTGTGCAGCCACGCTCGCCGGTGGAGAAGGCTGACCGCAAACAGCAGGTTTATCCGCTCGGAAGATACCTGCTTTTTCGTAGCCGATTTGGTTAATATCATCACCTAACCAATCACAGTGGTCGAGCGCAAGGCTGGTGATCACCGATACGTCATGCTCAACCACATTGGTAGCATCAAGGCGTCCACCAAGGCCAACTTCTAAAATCACGACGTCCAATGCGTGCTGCTTGAACAGCTGCAATGCAGCCAAGGTGCCGAACTCGAAAAAGCTCAGGCTAGTCTCACCACGCACTTTTTCAATCGTCGCGAACGCTTTACTGTGCGCAGCATCGTCGAGCCATTTGCCATCAATGCGTACTCGCTCATTATAGTGAATGAGATGCGGGGAGCTATAGACACCTGTGCGATAACCCGCATGCTGCAAAATTGATTCCAGCAGCGCACAGGTTGTGCCCTTACCATTGGTTCCCGCGACGGTAATCACTATCGGCGCAGGCTTAGTCAGTTGCGCGCGATCAGCCACAGCGGCGACGCGTTCAAGGCCAAGATCGATGGCACTGGTATGGATACTTTCGAGATAAGACAGCCACGTCGTTAAAGAGGACGTGGCTGTTGGATGTTGTAGTTCAGACATTGACTTGGTCAGTTACTCCATGATGGGCAAATGATACCAAGGATAGCGCCGTGGGACACGGTCAATTATTGGTCTTGAGAAGGCGGTGCCGCTTCGGGCTCAAGATCAGGCTTGTCTTGCTCTACATCGACCACAAGCGGTGAGTGAATATTATTCAATTTGGCAAGCAGCCCCGCCAAGCGTTGACGCATTTCTCGGCGGTCGACAATCATGTCAATCGCGCCATGCTCAAGCAAGAACTCACTGGTTTGGAAATCTTCAGGGAGGTTCTCACGCACGGTCTGTTCAATGACTCGGCGCCCCGCGAAACCGATAATCGCTTTAGGCTCGGCCACATTGATATCACCTAACATGGCAAAACTTGCCGTCACACCACCGTATGTCGGATCAGTTAATACCGAGATAAACGGCAGGTTGTGGCGAGAAAGGCGTTCCAATGCGGCACTTGTTTTTGCCATTTGCATCAGTGACATTAGCGCTTCCTGCATACGCGCACCGCCACTGGCAGAAAAACACACCAAACCGCAGTTGTTTTCGATCGCAGCATCCACCGCTTTCACAAAGCGAGCGCCCACAACGGCCCCCATCGAGCCGCCCATGAATTTAAATTCAAAGGCACAGGCCACCACGGGTACATCAAACACGCTGCCTTTCATGACCACAAGGGCGTCTTTTTCACCACTCGCTTTTTGCGCCGACACTAAGCGATCTTTGTACTTTTTCGAATCGCGAAACTTCAACACATCTTTAGGTTCAAGCTCACTGGCAATCTCTTCACGCCCGTCTTTATCCAAAAACACGTCGAGCCGGCGGCGTGCTGGCATGCGCATATGGTGTTCACACTTTGGACATACTTCCAAGTTACGCTCGACATCAGCGTGATAGAGGACTTGATCACACGACGTACACTTGGTCCACACACCTTCTGGAATCGACGCCTTGCGTGATGAACCAATATTACTTTTGGTTAATATTTTTTCTAGCCAGCTCATGGACAACCTTTACTTAGTGATAGCTCTCGCGAACGGACAGCTATCTTGGATTCGTAACAAATTAGACCGAATTAAATCACAAGTCCGTCAGACTTGGGATAAAAAACTGGTACTACCTATTCTGTCTCCGTGCTGTATGCGTACAGCGTACTTGCCGACACAATCACCTAATCCGGCAAAAACAAGGGGCCAATGGGTGAGCGAGGCAACCCAAATGTTTCGGGGTAGTCCACCTCAACCAAATACAAGCCTTCAGCTTTCGCGGTCGCAGCAGCCTGGGTTCGATCTTTTTGTGCCAGCAGCCAAGCCACCCACTCAGGAGGCTGCTCTTGACGACCGACCGCCATTAAACTCCCCACGATGTTGCGCACCATATGATGCACAAACGCATTGGCTTTAATATCAATCACGATAAAGCGCCCTTGACGGTTGACCGATAAATGCATCAAATTCCGCCAAGGGGATTTCGATTGACACTGAGCGGCACGGAATGAGGAAAAATCATTCTCCCCAAGTAGATACTGACCGGCTCGGTGCATTAAGGTTTCATCAAGTTCAGCGTGATAGTGACTGACTCCCTTGGCTAAGATCGCCGGGCGCAAGGGATGATTATAAATCACATAACGATAGCGTCGCGCAGTGGCACTAAAACGGGCATGAAACTCGTCTGTCACGGGCTTAGCCCATCGCACTGCAATCGGATCCGGCAAATTCGCATTGACACCCATCGTCCAAGCTTTTAAAGGACGTTGATTGTCAGTGTCAAAGTGCACCACCTGTCCTGTTCCATGCACGCCAGAGTCGGTACGTCCCGCACACTGTACGGCGACAGGGTGATTGGCAACCGTCGATAAAGCACGCTCGAGGTGTTCCTGCACACTGGTGACTTCTCGTTGCCTCTGCCAACCGTAAAACTGAGCACCATCATACTCAATGCCTAACGCGAATCTCATGCCCTGCCTTCTCGTTACTCGTCTATAAGGCGCCGCATTATACCCATAAAGCCTTCGAGTTGCAGGTTAAAAGCGCGTGCTTCGCCATCACTGCCGTCATAAAGAAACAGGCAGCTCTCGCTACCTGTTTTTTTCACTACCTCAGCTGTTCTAACAACTGACGCGCTTCTTGCTGCAAGGTCTTGTTGCCCGATTGCATCACTTTTTCAAGCAAAGAAATCGCCCCATCGACATCGTTCATTTCCAAATACGCTTTGGCGAGGTCAAGATTCGTTGATGCTTCAGTACTTGCAGTATCACCGTCCACATCAATGGCACTAATATCTTCTAACACATCAGGAAACTCATCTAAACCCACATTCAGGTTCATTTCCGCTTTATCAGGATCGATATCTGGCGTAGAACCATCATCTCGCATAAGCTCTTCAATGCTGATGTAGTCATCTTCTTCTTGCTCTTCACCAATCAGCTCACTTTCTGCTTCCCCCTCACCCAGTAGATCCTCGTCTAAGGCTTCTTCGAGTTCAAAGGTTTCCAGTGAGGCAGGATCTATTGCGGGTTGCTGACTCCAGTCTTCACTCTCTGCTTCAGGCTCAGGTTCATTATCAGCCTGCCACACTGCCGCTTCTTCATCGGACAGTGAGGAAAGATCCAGTGGCGTGTCATCGTCTGACTCGGAGAGCAGTGCCTCCATGTTTAAGCCACCCACTTGGTGATCGTCATCGTCGAGATCACTGATATCTCGCTCATCACGCTCAGGCGTTTCCGTTTCCTTGGCGGCGTCACCCTCTTGCTGCTCATCTAAATAAGATTCTAGCTCGCGCTGCTCTTCAAGCGCAGCGCTTAGTGCGTCATCCTCGCCAAACTCGCCCAACTCATCAAGTGAGAAGGAGTCAAACTCATAGTCACGCTCATTGCTTGGCTCTGGCTCTGGCTCTGGCTCTGGCTCTGGCTCTGGCTCTGGCTCTGGCTCTGGCTCTGGCTCTGGCTCTGGCTCTGATCTGCCTCGCSAGTAGCCTCTGGCTCAGCTRGCTCGTCCGCTAGAGCATCGTCTTCGTTTAACTCTGYTTGCGGYTCGTCRTCAGYGTCMTCGTCAGCCGTTTCATCTRCCTCGCCGGTAGCTTCTGGCGCGGCCGATTCGTCCGCCGTTGCGTCGTCTTCGTTTAACTCGGCTTGCAGCTCGTCGTCAGCGCCCTCGTCAGTCGCTTCATCTGCCTCGCCGGTAGCTTCTGGCGCAGCTGGCTCGTCCGCCGGTGCGTCGTCTTCGTTTAACTCGGCTTGCGGGTCGTCGTCAGCCGTTTCATCTGCCTCGCGAGTAGCTTCTGGCGCAGCTGGCTCGTCCGCCGGTGCATCGTCCTCATTTAACTCGGCTTGCGGTTCGTCGTCAGCGTCATCGTCAGCCGTTTCATCTTCCTCGCTAGTCGCTTCTGGCACGGCCGATTCGTCCGCCGGTGCGTCGTCTTCGTTTAACTCGGCTTGCAGCTCGTCGTCAGTGTCCTCGTCAGCCGCTTCATCTGCCTCGCTAGACGCTTCTGACGCGGCCGATTCGTCCGCCGGTGCGTCGTCTTCGTTTAACTCGGCTTGCGGTTCGTCGTCAGCGTCCTCGTCAGTCGTTTCATCTTCCTCGCCGCTAACTTCTGGCGTGCCCGATTCGTCCGCCGGTGCGTCGTCTTCGTTTAACTCGGCTTGCGGTTCGTCGTCAGCGTCCTCGTCAGCCGTTTCATCTGCCTCGCTAGTCGCTTCTGGTGCAGCTGGCTCGTCCGCCACTGCGTCGTCTTCGTTTARCTCTGYTTGCGGCTCGTCRTCAGYGTCCTCGTCAGCCGTTTCATCTGCCTCGCSAGTAGCCTCTGGCTCAGCTGGCTCGTCCGCYRGWGCGTCRTCTTCATTTAACTCTGCTTGCGGCTCGTCGTCGGCATCGTTGTCTTGCTCGACGCGCGTCTCTGAGCCTTGATCACTTGTAGGTGTTTCTTCTGCTTGCTCATCCGACGCGTAAAGAAGTTGCTCGAGCTCCGCTTCGTTCGGATCACTGTCATCTTCTTCTCCCCACAGTGCCGGATCGTCCTCGTCAGCGAGTGGGTCTGGTTCATCGTCATCCCCCAACACTTCTTCTAGTAAAGCGTCAGAATCTTCTAGATGAGGATCATCATCTTTGTCTAAGACTTCATCCAGTAATGCATCACTACTTTCATCGAATTCGTCCTCGGTATCATCCCCTTCATTTAGCCAGCTGTCCTCGTCTTCTTCATCACCGACAAGTTCATCAAGCAACTCTGTCGTGTTATCAAGAGAAACGGCATCGTCATCGTTATCATCATCTGATAAGTCAATATCTTGGCTTAAATCCAGCTCAGGCTCATCGTCCAGCACCGAGTCAAACAAGGCGTCATTAGGCGCTTGCTCGTCATTGTCTTCGTTCTCTTGTGAAGCCTGTTCTTTGGTCTCGGTATTTTCGTCCTCAGGCTCATCAGCAGCGGAGACCTCATCGGCAGTCGTGTCTTCACCCGTTTCGCCTGCCAACAAGGCATCGATATCGTCGACATCACTGTCATTGCCTTCTTCGAGCGCTTTGGCCCACTCTGCGGCAAGTGCTTCATCAGCACTCATTTCCTCTTCAGGTTGCTCTGCCTCGCCCGTTTCTAATTCGCTGTCATCATCGGATGATGTGTCATCGGCGGCGCTTTCCGTATCAGCCGGCGGCGCATCTGCCAGTTCATCCAGCGCGCGCTCCATGTCTTCAAGACCGATAGCATCATCGCTGGTGGGCGCGACACTCGATTCATTGCCAGCCATGTCATCGAGTTCGTCATCAAGATCCAGATCGTCCAGGTCGGTATCATCGCCAAACGCGACATCCTCGTATCCCTTATCGTCATCGGTGATCTCTAGCTCATCGTCATCTTGCGGATCGTCAACATCGCCTTCATCGTCATCCGGATCGGGCACCATGACCACAGGCATATCGTCCATATCATCATGATCCAGCGCCGCAGGCTCTTCCGCGTCTTCCTCTTGCTTTCTACGACGTGCGAGGAAGAAGAATATCGCGCCTGCAATCAAGGCCCCAGGAATGATGGCCAACATGGCAAGCAATAATGGGCTATCAAGTAAAGACTCAACCGCGGATGGGGGTTGAGTATCCTTTGCCACCTGTTGCTGACGCTGGGTTTCTAAAAATGCTCGGATCTCTTTATTAAGCTCGGCATCACCACTTACCTGTTCTTTTAACGCGCTCAACTCGTGCTGCACTTCAGACAGACGGACCTTGAGCACATGATTGCTCTCAACCAGGCGAGTCATCTCTTGATCAGAGGCTTGCAGCTGAGACTGTAGGTTTTGTACCACTTGTGGCTCTGGGGCGCTCGCTGTCGAGCTTTCACCACTAGGTTGGGCGTCTGACGCGTCTTCGCTATTTGGTGCTGGTTGGGTCTGCGCAGCTTGGTTATTATCGGCTTGTGCTGACTGTGGTTGTGGGCTCGGTTGCTCAACCTGTTCGCTCAGGGGCGTGGTATTTTGGGCTTGCTTACGCGCTTCATCAATTTCAAGCCGATTGATCACGTCCTGGGTGCTTTCTCGCTCAATTTGCGTCAGCGTCGGCATCACTAAGGTGCTACCCGGCTGCAAGCTATGAATATTGTTGTTGGTGAATGCGTCGGTATTAAGACGAAAAATCGCACCGAGCGTCTGATACACACTTACTTGCGTATTAGGACGCATTTGAGTCGCAATCGACCACAAGGTTTCGTTGGCCCCAGTTGGGCCATATTGTTGTGCCGATGCAACCGCTGGCGTCGGTTGGGGCGAGGCGGTTTCGGCCGCCATTTCATCTTGCGGACCAAGAATGCGTATTGCCGCTTCGACCGGCACCGTTGAAACACTGACAAGCGCAACCGCCAATACCCCTGCGACGGCAATGAGATGCCGCTTAACGCGATGCGGGGTTTTGGTCAATCGAGTTTGAGAAGAAGACTGTTCACTTTGCTGTGCGTTGGACACACCCGCACTCCCTTATGGCAAAAATGGCCTCACTAAATATCTAACTATATCGGAAGCCATGCTAAAAACTGTAGTTTGGTGATATAAAAGTGTGTTGCGCGATCAAACTGTGGGCGCTCTGCCTCAGTTTTGACTCGATGATAGCATCGTCACACGTCGCGTATCGTCCATCTTTGCAAATTTAATGCCTAAAAAAATACCCCATCAACGGATGGGGTATCAATCAACCTAGTATGGTGATGGGCGGGCTATCACGCTCTTTTACGGATCATAGGCTTGTTGATTAAAGGTAATCGCGAACCAGTACTTCAGCAATTTGCACTGAGTTCGTCGCTGCGCCTTTACGCACATTGTCTGCCACCACCCAGAGGTTAAGTCCATTGGGGTGGCTGATATCATTGCGAATACGCCCGACGAGCACTTTATCTGAGCCAGTGCCTTCTTTCACCTGGGTGGGATAGTCTTCCCCTTCAAAGACCTCGATATGTTCATGCTGACTCAAGATCGCCACCGCTTCCGTCGCGTCAATCGGTTGACGGCACTCAAGGTGCACAGCTTCAGCATGACCGTAAAACACGGGCACTCTCACACAAGTAGGGTTAACCCCTATCATCTCATCGGCAAGAATTTTCTGGGTTTCCCACACCATTTTCATTTCTTCTTTGGTGTAGCCATTTTCCATAAACTGATCAATCTGGGGCAAACAATTAAAAGCAATTTGCTTGCTGTATAACGCAGGCTCCGCATCTTGGCTGTTAAGCAATTTAACCGTCTGTCCGGCAAGCTCATCGACGCCTGCTTTCCCTGACCCAGAAACCGATTGGTAGGTAGATACATTTAAGCGTTCGATACCGACGGCATCGTAAATAGGTTTTAATGCCACCAGCATCTGAATCGTCGAGCAATTTGGGTTAGCAATAATATTACGGTTACGAAAGTCACCAATCGCGGCGGCGTTCACCTCAGGCACCACCAAGGGTACATCGAAGTCATAGCGGAACTGCGACGTGTTATCGATAACGACGACCCCCGCATCTGCTGCAATCGGCGCCCAGTGCGCAGAAGCCTGTGCGCCCGCCGAGAACAAGCCAAGCTGAACCTGTGTCCAATCAAACTTGTCGACATTTTGCACACGCAAGCTCTCACCTTTGAAGCTAATGGTTTCACCTGCACTTCGCTCACTGGCGAGGAGGTGTAGCGTGCCAATGGGAAAATCGCGCTCTTCTAAAATCTCGATCATGGTGCGCCCTACCGCACCGGTTGCGCCCAAAATGGCAACGTCAAATGCTTGTGTCATGCATGCTCCTCAATACTAAAGCCCAGCTTAGCCAGCGACTGTAACCCGAAATCAGCCTGTCCGGCTACCGTGATCGCACTGTACTCGCGTCGATCCCAGTAATTTTTTCGCAATTGGTCAAAGGCTGTACGCTGAGCCTGTTTGTCATCACCTGCGGTATGCATGGCACGACGAAAATCACTGTCATCTCGGCGAATATCGTAGACCAATTGGGTCAGTGCCATCAGATCGCTTTGTTGCCACGGCTGTGCCAAGGCAACCTGTGGAATCGGCGCCGTGGGCAGCAGCTCACTGGCATGCACACGATGAGGCAGGTCAAGGTGTTCACACAGTGCGTTAAAGACCATGGTGGTACCACGGGCTTTTCCTTCCAGACCATAGCCTGCAATATGAGGAGTGGCAAACGTGAGCTGGTCCATAAGGGCAAGGTCGACCTCGGGCTCATGTTCATAAACATCCAAGACCGCATCAATGTCGCCTCGTGCTAACCGCGCTTTAAGTGCGTGGTTGTCAACAATCGGGCCACGCGCAGCATTTATCAAAATGCTGCCTGACGCAAGCGCCTCTAGCCGAGCTTGATTCATGAGGTGGTAAGTGGGGTGCTCACCAGTCGTGGTCAAAGGCGTATGGAAAGTGACCACGTCCGATTTTGCGATCAGAGTGTCAATGTCCACCATGTCAGCAAGGTTCTCTCGAGCCTGACGAGGTGGGTCGCAAAGTAAGGTTTTAATCCCAAGTGCCGCAAGCCGCGCAGCCAAGTAGTCCCCCACATGACCCACGCCAATAATACCGACTGTGCGGTCGGTCAATTTAAACCCTTGCTGTTGTGCCAATACCAATAAAGCACTGATCACATACTCCGCGACCCCAACCTTATTACAACCTGGCGCTGCCGTGCCATGGATGCCTTGTGCGTGCAAGGCGTTAAAATCAAGATGATCTTCACCAGCGGTGGCTGAACCGACAAAACGCAGACGGGTGGCACCGTCAATCAGCGCATGGTTCACTTGCGTGACGCTTCTCACCATTAATGCATCAGCATCGATTAAATCCGCGGCACGGATTGCGCGCCCGGGTAATGCAACCACCTCACCCAATTGACTAAACAAGGTTTGGGCATAAGGCATGTTTTCGTCTACGACAATTTTCACGTTCAACGTCCTATGTGAGTCGGTGCATCGCTTATCGGATGCTAAATGCGAGAAGGTTATTGTATCTGTCTCACGGTAAGAAAACACCCTTCAGCTGAGCGGGTTACCCCGCTTACCGGGTGGCCTCAGGCATAAAAAAACCCGGCCGAAGCCGGGTAAATCCAGGACCTGAAAAGACCATTAACGGCTCTCAACGATAATGATCCGTGTCTGATGGCAGAGTCTCTCTGCAAACCTGGAAACAGGCGCGGGATCAGCCGCGATACTTTTCAATCACCAAGGTGGCGTTGGTACCACCGAACCCAAAGCTGTTCGACATCACGCGCGTCAGTGCTTGCTCTCGCGGTTGGGTCACAATATCTAACCCTTCAGCCGCGGGATCCAAGTTCTCCACATTGATACTTGGCGCGACAAAGCCTTGTTCAAGCATCAAGGTTGAATAGATGGCTTCGTGCACACCAGCAGCACCGAGCGCGTGACCTGTCATTGACTTAGTCGCAGAAATGGCTGGGCTCTTACCGCCAAACACTTCTTGAATTGCGCCTAGCTCTTTCACATCACCCACAGGCGTTGATGTACCATGCGTATTGATGTAATCAACCTCGCCATCCACATCTTGCATCGCCATATTCATACAGCGCACAGCGCCTTCACCCGACGGTGCCACCATGTCATACCCGTCAGACGTTGCACCGTAACCGACAATTTCACCGTAGATGGTCGCACCACGCGCCAACGCATGCTCCAGCTCTTCCACGACCAGCATGCCGCCGCCACCTGAAATGACGAAACCGTCCCGGTCCGCGTCATAGGTGCGTGATGCCTTTTGCGGATCATCATTGTATTTGGTTGAAAGGGCTCCCATCGCGTCAAACATCATGGTAAGCGACCAATCCAACTCTTCACCGCCACCGGCAAACACCACATCTTGTTTACCCAGTTGAATCAGCTCTAGGGCATGGCCAATACAATGTGCCGAAGTCGCACATGCAGAGCTCATGGTGTAGTTCACCCCTTTGATTTGGAACGGAGTCGCCAAACACGCTGAAACAGTTGATGACATGGTGCGCGGCACCATGTAAGGGCCAACACGTTTAACCCCTTTCTCGCGCAATGTATCAACGGCGGTAACTTGGTTAACGGATGACGCGCCCCCCGACCCGGCAACTAAACCAGTTCGTGGGTTAGAAACCTGCTCACGGGCTAAGCCCGAGTCTTCGATTGCCTGTTCCATCGCTAGGTAGGCAAAACCCGCCGCGTCACCCATAAAGCGCATTCTTTTGCGATCAATATGGTCGGCGGGGTTGAGTTTGAGATCACCCCAAACATTGCTGCGCAGCTTCATATCTGCAAACTGCTGAGAAAAGTTAATGCCAGATTTTCCCGCTTTGAGCGACTCCAGCACTTCTTTGACGTTGTTACCAATACTGGAAACAATCCCCATGCCTGTAATGACAGCTCGTTTCATGATTCTTTCCTAGACGTTAATTTCGCAGTGGATGATAGCGTTTTTAAAGCTGATAAGTGGTCAGCTTTCCTTAGAGCCAGTACAATTTGCTTTTTCCTTTCCTGTGTAAGAGGCATTTGTGAGCACTCCCTCGATCGACCACGCAAAAATCAGCTGGAATGATACGGGCACCCCCGTCGCGGAACAATTTGATGACGTCTACTTTTCCAATCACGACGGTTTGGCCGAGACCCGCTATGTGTTCATCGAACAAAACCAACTTCCCGCACGTTGGCAAACCGCCACATCGTCCCGGTTTGTGATTGCGGAAACCGGCTTTGGCACTGGGCTCAACTTTCTGGCTACTTGGGCAGCTTTCGAGCAGTTCCGTCAAACCCATCCAAATGCACCTGTGACCCAGCTTCACTTTATCAGTTTTGAGAAGTACCCCCTGACAGTAGAGGATCTAGCCCGTGCACATCAAGCTTGGCCAGAGCTGGCAAGCTATGCTGAGCAATTACGTGCCTATTACCCCGTCCCGCTCGCGGGTTGTCAACGTATCGTCTTGGCTCAAGGTCAGATTACACTCGATTTGTGGTTTGGTGATATTAAAGATTGGTTACCACAAGTGCCAACGGGCCCTGAAGGGATCGTGGATGCTTGGTATTTAGACGGCTTTGCCCCAAGCAAAAACCCAGAGATGTGGAATCAAGCCTTGTTTAATGGCATGGCACGACTTGCGCGCGAGCAATGTACCTGCGCCACCTTCACAGCGGCGGGATTTGTGCGCCGTGGCCTTATCGAGGCCGGTTTTGAGATGAAAAAAGTAAAAGGCTTCGGCTTCAAACGCGACATGTTGTCAGGCACATTACCTGCTCGCCAAGCCGCTGCAAGCTACTCACCTTGGTATGCACGCACCCCCGCCTCAACAGCGGACGACATCGCCATTATTGGCGGTGGCATTGCCAGTGCCGCCTTAATCACCGCATTGCTACAACGGGGCAAGCAAGTCACGCTGTATTGCCAAGACCCGCGCCCTGCGGCTGGCGCATCTGGGAACCATCAAGGCGCCATTTATCCGCTTTTAAATGGCAATAACGATAATTTAAGCCAGTTTTTTGCCCCCGCCTTTTTGTTTTCTCGCCAATTTATCGATCAGCAACGCACGCGAGGTATCCCATTTGAACACGACTGGTGTGGCGTCACGCAACTCGGCTACGACGAAAAAAGTGCCGCTAAGCTCGCTAAGATGGTCGATGGTGCCTTTCCTGAAGCATTGGTCACACCGTTAAATGTCGATGGCGTGAGCGAGAAAGTCGGTTTAGAAACCGGACATGCCGGCGTGTTTTATCCGCTTGGCGGCTGGATGAGCCCGCAACAGTTTACCGCGGGCGTGATTGATGCAGCGATAGCCAGCGGGCAGCTTGATGCTTATTTTGGTTGTCATGTGAATGCGCTGACGCAATCGGACAATGGTTGGACACTCGATACCAGCATGGGTCAGGTTTGTCATCAAAATGTGGTGATCGCCAATGGCCACCAAGCAGATAGCTTCAGCCAAACACAGCCTATTCCGGTTTACCCCGTGCGCGGTCAAGTCAGCCATGTGCCCACCAATACCGAACTCAGTAAGCTCAACACTGTATTGTGTTTCGAGGGCTATTTAACACCGGCTAATCAGGGGGAGGAACATTGTCTAGGCGCCAGCTATCGTCGCAATAATGCTGACTTAGCGTTCCAAGCTGCCGATCAGCTAGAAAATCAACAACGCTTAACCGATTGTATCGACACTGAGTGGGCACGCGCGGTGCCACTGGCGGAAGAAGGACGCGTTGGGGTGCGCTGCGCCAGTCGCGACCATTTACCCTTTGTGGGCAACGTCTGTGATTACAACGCCTTGGTTTCCACCTACCAAACCTTGCAAAAAGACAAAGAAAAGGCGGACGCCGTTCCCGTTTACCCAGGATTATTTTGCTTACTGGGGCTCGGCTCTCGCGGCCTCACCTCAGCGCCATTGGCGGCAGAAGTGCTAGCAGCACAGCTGTGTGACGAGCCTTTACCTTTACCTCAGTCGGTCCTAGACACTCTGCATCCAGGGCGAATGTGGGTTCGTAAGCTGCTAAAAGGTAAAGCACTGTAGCCCTTCGGATAAGGTCAACAAAAAAGCCATCGTCGAGGCGATGGCTTTCTTTTTCCAAGACGTATCGTTTGTGATACCGCTTAATGTTCCACTTAAAACAGCACGTTACGCGTCTTTTTCCACTTGCTGCTGCAATAGATCCCACAGCGCTCCGACGAGACGTTGGTCGCCGGGTGACAGCTCACTGGCATTGTCATTGAGACTGGCATCGACGCGCGCTTTCAATGCTGGCACCTCATCAACGCCTTCCAACTCACAGTCCGCTGCCGCTAAAGAAACGTGGCCACGTAAATAGCCACTGGCAAACAATTCATCGTCTGAGGCGGTTTCTACCATCTCATCGATTAACGCTAGAATGCGTGCTTCGTAGTCTTGAACTTTCATCTTTTTAACCTTGGCTTGGCAACGTAAAGGTATCTGGCGTCAACGGTGCAACACCATAAAAGTCTCGCAAGGTATCAGAAAACTGCTTGGCGCGCACGGGCAAAGCGGCGCTTGTCGATGCATCCGAGACATATTGTACGACTTGTTGCCGAACTTTATCAGTAAACGCGTGGCGATCGGGCTCAACACCACTTAAATTGTCGCAGCTCACTTGAAAGCGAAACCCACAGCTTGCAGAGAGGATCCATTCAATCGCTTGCGGCTTCACTTCGACCGCCTCGAAGGCCGCTTGCGTGTCAGCGTCACGGCCATCCGGATGATACCAATAGCCATAGTCTTCCCATTGACGGCGCTGCTCACCGGCAATGGTCCAGTGTGCAATTTCGTGTAAGGCAGAGGCAAAAAATCCGCGGGCAAAGATCACGCGGTGATGCGGGTGCGCCGCATCCGCAGGTAAGTAAATAGGTTCATCCCCGCCACGCACCAGCTCAGTATTGAAAGAGGCAAGAAAGGTTTGGTTAAAAAGTTGGATCAAGTCGTGATAATCGTGGGTCATACTGCTCTTTAATAAGATCAAATATCAATAAGAAAACAAAAACACGCTCTTAGCGATAAAAAGCCGCACATACCTCGGCTAAACCTTTCAATATACACATTCTTTTTAATGTATTTTTTACTACAAATTTGATTGTGAAAGGCAAATAAGGCCACTACAATGCGCGTCAATTTCTAATCTCAATGTAAGGTGTCGGGTTGTATGTTGTTATTGACGCTTTATGTCATAGGCATTACCGCGGAAGCCATGACAGGCGCGCTCAGTGCCGGGCGAAAACACATGGACTGGTTTGGGGTGATGTTTGTCGCTAGTGCCACCGCTATCGGAGGCGGGACAGTCCGCGATATTCTTTTTGGCCACTACCCTCTAACCTGGGTCGCTAACCCACACTTTCTCGTGATCACCTGCCTCGCCGGCTTGATCACGCCATGGATTGCCAGTTGGGTTGCTCGCAATTATAAACTCTTTGTTACCCTAGATGCACTGGGCCTTGCCGCTTTTAGTATTATCGGTTGCCGTGTGGCGATGGATATGGGGTTACACCCGTTAATTTGCATGGTTTCATCCTTGATTACCGGTATTTTTGGTGGGCTATTGCGCGACTTGATCTGTCGTCAATCGCCTATGGTATTGCACAAAGAGCTGTATGCCTTGGTCGCCTTTGTCACCGGTGCGCTCTACTTTAGTTTGATTCGACTTGATGTCGGTGAACTGATTGCGACCGTCGCCAGTTTAGTGATTGGTTTTGGATTCCGAATGGCGGCTGTTCGCTTTAGCTGGTCGTTACCGGTTTTCCGCTTTGAAGCCCCTTCCTCTCTACACTGATAAAAAAACCGCACAACGTAGTGCGGTTTTTGTCTGTCGCGTGAGAAGAACGCGCTGTTAAGTGCTGGGGCTTTCGCCCATTTGGCCACGATGACGCAGCAAGTGGTCCATCAACACAATCGCCACCATCGCTTCGGCAATCGGCACGGCACGGATACCCACACACGGGTCATGACGACCACGCGTCACCACATCCGCGGATTCACCATGAACATCAATACTCTTGCCCGGCACGGTAATGCTCGAAGTGGGTTTGAGCGCTAAATGTGCCACCAATGGCTGGCCTGAAGAGATCCCACCGAGAATGCCACCAGCATGGTTTGAGGCAAACCCTTCAGGGTGAATTTCATCGCGATGTTCACTGCCACGCTGCTGCACCACATCAAAACCATCACCAATTTCGACCCCTTTTACCGCATTGATCCCCATTAGCGCATGGGCAATATCTGCATCTAAGCGATCAAATACCGGCTCACCTAGGCCTACCGGCAGGTTCTCCGCCACCACGGTCAGTTTGGCACCAATTGAGTCGCCGTCTTTTTTGAGCTGACGGATAAGTGCATCTAACTCCTCGAGCTTATTTGCGTCCGGGCAGAAAAAGGGATTTTGCTCGACTTGCGCCCAATCGACCGTGTCTATGGTCACCTCTCCCATCTGCGCCAAGTAAGCACGCACTTGAATGCCATGTACTTGCGCGAGGTATTTTTTAGCCACCGCGCCTGCAGCCACGCGCATCGCCGTTTCACGCGCTGACGAGCGACCACCGCCGCGGTAGTCGCGGATGCCGTATTTGTGATGGTAGGTAAAGTCCGCATGACCGGGACGAAACACATCTTTGATTTTGGAGTAGTCTTTCGAGCGCTGGTCGGTGTTTTCGATCATCAACCCGATCGATGTCCCCGTGGTTTTCCCCTCAAACACCCCAGAAAGGATTTTCACCGCATCCGGTTCACGGCGCTGTGTGGTATATTTCGACGTGCCGGGACGACGGCGATCGAGATCATGCTGCATATCCGCTTCGCTCAGTGCTAACCCCGGCGGGCAGCCGTCAATAATCGCCCCCAACGCAACGCCGTGGCTTTCTCCAAAGGTCGTGACGCGAAATATCTGTCCTATCGTGTTGCCTGCCATGCCTTCCTCTATTTGCCTGATCGGCATTGTTGTATTTTTGCGTACTTTGTTAGCAATTAACCATAAAGCAATCAAATACGCAAAGAAAATCCAGGTGAGCAACGGAGCGACTGCAAGTGTTAGAGACTAAAAAGCCAGCACGAGGCTGGCTTTATATCATGATCGGTGGGTACTGCCTCTAGTCGCGATAAAGGGCAAATTCATCGGCACATGCAACGAGGTCTTGGCGGCTGATCATAAACACGCCATGACCGCCGTTTTCGAACTCAATCCAGTGCAAAGGCAAATGACCATACTGCTCTTGCATATGCACGATCGAGTTGCCGACTTCACAGACCAATACGCCCTCTTCTGTGAGATAATCGGGGGCATTAGCAAGCATACGCCGTACTAACTTTAAGCCATCCGTGCCGGCGGCAAGCCCCAGCTCAGGTTCATGGCGAAACTCATCCGGTAAGTCGTCCATATCCTCCGCGTCAACATACGGTGGGTTGCTCACAATTAAGTCGTATTTATCGTGCGGGACATCTTTTAGTAAATCCGATCGCATCGGGATCACTTGCTCTTCCAAGCCATGATCCTGAATATTGATTTCAGCCACATCCAGCGCGTCGGTGGAAATATCCACCGCATCGATCTCTGCCTCTGGGAACGCATAAGCACACGCGATAGCGATACAACCACTGCCCGTGCACAAATCCATAATCCGGCGAGGCGGGTGAGGCAAGATGCCAGCGAATTCTTGCTGGATAAGCTCACCAATCGGTGAACGTGGAACGAGCACGCGCTCGTCGACAAAAAACTCTAAGCCACAGAAATACGCTTTGTTGGTCAGATAGGCAACCGGTGTTTTATCATTGATACGTGCAATGACACGCTCAACAATACGATGCTTTTCACTGGTGGTCAGACGCGAAAAGCGCGTTTCTGAGGGCACATCGATCGGCAAGTAGAGTGTCGGTAAGACCAGCTGTACCGCCTCATCCCACGCGTTATCGGTGCCGTGGCCATAAAACAAGCCTGCCGCATTGAAACGACTGACGGTCCAGCGCAGCATGTCTTGCAGCGTATGTAACTCGCTGACCACTTCTTCAGTAAAAATCGTATCCACATTGGCCTCCATCGGCTTCATGCAATTGGGGGTCGCCCTTTGACGCGAGGTCAGTACAATAAGCAGCATTTTGAGCTGGCTGAATGTACAATTCAGGTCATCACCTCGGGGACAGTTTTTATGAGCAAAAAACCATCGATGACGGAAGAGGACTTGGCGCTATTCCGTGATGCCGTCAAAGGCGCAAAAAAGTTGAAGCAGGATACCATAAACCCGCCACAACGCCAGACGACCAAAACGCGCAAACAACGTCAGTTTGAGCGACAGAGTAGCGATCATGCGTTTTACTTTTCCGATGAGTTCGAGCCGCTGCTCAGTGAATCGGGTCCGATGCAGTACGCCCGCCAGGATGTCTCTAAATACGAGGTCAAGCGGCTTCGCCGTGGTGTGTATGTGCCCGATATCTATCTCGATTTACACGGGATGACCCAAACAGAAGCCAAACGAGAGCTGGGGGCGATGCTCGCGGCCTGTGTGAAAGACGGTATTCGTTGCGCCAGCGTAATGCACGGGATTGGTAAACGCGTACTCAAAGAAAAAATTCCACTGTGGCTAGCACAACACCCCAATGTGATGGCGTTTCACCAAGCCCCACGTGAGTTTGGTGGGGATGCCGCCTTGCTGGTGTTGATTGAAGTGCCTGAACGCTAAAGCAACCTGTCGCTAAAGAAACAGGTCAGCATCAAGCCGCTTTATCTATTTCGGATTCAAAAGCTGTCGTGGTGACATATGCGCACTCAGCGACGCCTGGTGGGTCGTGACGTCCACTTCTATCATGGCCATGGCTGAGGTCGCAAACATTGGCGGTTGCCCCTCTTGCACCCACTCGTTAGTGAGGTATCCGACTAAGGGCAGATGAGAGACGACCAAGACCACGTCGAGCATCTCAACCTCTATCATTGCATTGACATAATCATAGACACGATCACTTTGCCCATAAGGGGTGATCTCTTCTTCCGTGATCACCTCTTTTGCATCGGGTAACAAAGGCGCACATACCTGCCATGTCTGTTGCGCACGTAAGTAAGGGCTCACCAACACTTTATCAATCACTTTTCCATCTAATTGCTGGTTCAGCCACGTCGCCATCTGTTTACTTTGTTGTTCACCATTGGCAGTTAGCGCGCGGTCGCTATCACTGGCCGCAAATGCTTGCGCTTCGCCATGACGCATTATGATTACTTTCATCGCCTTAATACCCACATCATATGCCAAGATTGGCTG
This sequence comes from Salinivibrio sp. PR6, assembly GCF_001995955.1. Taxonomy (NCBI): domain Bacteria; kingdom Pseudomonadati; phylum Pseudomonadota; class Gammaproteobacteria; order Vibrionales; family Vibrionaceae; genus Salinivibrio; species Salinivibrio sp. PR6. The sequence goes on from NZ_MUFA01000001.1 coordinate 197,311, forward strand.
CATGCTATCAAGATGAACCGCAAAAGACCAAATAAGTGGTTTGCGACTCTGGTCACTGGTAGTCATACTTACTACTAACTTATTTACTCTGATAGTGAGATGCTTGTGCACGTTAGCCCTAACGACCATAAACACTACCGTTATATCACGCTTCCTAACGCATTACGTGTCTTATTGGTGAATGACCCATATGCGCATCGTAGTGCCGCAGCATTGTCAGTGAATGTCGGTCACTTCCACGATCCAGACGAGCGACAAGGGCTGGCCCACTTTCTTGAGCATATGCTTTTTTTGGGGACTGAGCAGTACCCCGTCATCGGTGACTTTCAGCGCTTTATTAGCCAGCATGGTGGCCACAATAACGCGTGGACAGGCACAGAACACACTACCTTCTTTTTCGATATTCGCCCCCGCCAGTTCGCCGCGAGCTTAGATCGCTTCAGCGCATTTTTCATTTCACCGCGTTTTGATGCTGATGCCGTGGATAAAGAGCGCCAATCGGTCGACGCCGAGTATCGCATGAAGCTCAATGACGACGTGCGACGTATCTATCAAGTTCATAAAGAAACCATCAACCCCAACCATCCATTTGCCAAGTTCTCCGTTGGCAGTGTCGAGACGCTCGCGGACCGCGATGACTCCAATGTGCGTGATGATCTCATCGCCTTTTACCAAGCTAACTACAGCGCCAATCTTATGACACTGGCATTGACCGGGCCACAGTCATTGGATGAGCTTGAGCGCTTCGCGAAACAATATTTTTCCGCCATTGCCAACCATCACTACCCCGAACTTGCCATCAATGCGCCCTTAGTCACCAAAAATGAGCAGCATCAATGGGTGAGCATTGAACCTTTAAAAGACGTTCGTAAGCTCACCTTGGCGTTTTCTGTCCCTGAAAGTCCCGAGCAATACCGCACTAAGCCTTTGTCTTACATTGCCCATTTATTGGGGTATGAGGGGCCAGGGAGTTTAATGTCACTATTAAAAAATAAGGGCTATATCAACACCTTGTCTGCGGGTGGTGGGATCAGCGGGCGAGATTTTCGTGAATTTACCCTCGGTTTTTCGTTGACGCCATTAGGGCTTAGCCATCTCGACGACATTATTGCCTATGTTTTTCAAGCCATTGCCCTCATTCGGCGCGATGGATTACAACCTTGGCGTTATCAAGAAAAACGACAAGTCCAAGAGCTGGCATTTCATTACCAAGACCCGCACCGACCCATTGATACCGTCAGTCATTTGGTGATGAACATGCAGCATTATGCGCCAGCCGATCTTCTGTATGGCGACTACATGATGACAGGGTTTGATCGCCACCAGATTCAAGCCATGCTACAACATATGAGCGTCGATAATCTTCGCGTGATGCTGGTTGCCAAAGGGCTAAGTTACGATCAGTGCGCCGATTGGTATCACACGCCCTACGCGGTGAAACGCTTTTCTACGCAACAAATTGCCAAATGGAAAACCGATTACATTTCACCGGCACTGACACTGCCTGACCCCAACCCTTATATTGCCGATGCCCTGCATCCACTGGCTATCGAGCAAGATGCCAGCGAGGTACCAAGCTTAATTGAAGCGCTACCTGGTTTCCGCCTTTGGCATGGCCAAGAACCCCACTTTCGCGTGCCTAAAGGCCACATCTATATCGCCATCGATAGCCCACATGCCGTGGCGACGGTGAAAAACATTGTCATGACCCGTTTAAGTGTTGAAATGTTGCTCGAAGCCCTAAATGAGCAAGCCTATCAGGCTGAAATTGCGGGAATAAATTACAATTTATACGCGCACCAAGGTGGGGTAACGCTGACACTCAGTGGCTTCAATGACAAGCAGCCGCTATTGCTCGAACTTATCTTGAAAACCTTCTCTCAGCGCAGTTTCAACCCTGATCGCTTCGAGACCATAAAAGCGCAGCTGCAACGCAGCTGGGAAAACGCAGAAAAGAACAAGCCGCTGAGCCAATTATATAACAGCATGACCGGGCTGCTTCAGCCTAATAACCCACCGTATCACGCCCTTTTAGCGGCATTGGAAACGGTGACCCTGAGTGACTTACCTGACTTTGTCGATGCCATGCTCGCCACCTTGCATGTCGATATGTTTATGTATGGTAATTGGCACCGCCATCATGCCAAGGCCTTAGCAGAAACTGTCAAAGACAGTTTGCGCGTGAAAGGACAAGCGTATCAGGAGTCTGTGCGTCCGTTGACCTTACTCGAGGGCGTCGGTACCGTCAGTTTTGAGCGCCCTCTTGCGCATGCTGAGTCAGCGCTTTTAGTGTATTACCAAAGCCCATCGACCGACCCTCAAGCCGTGGCGACCTACACCTTGGCCAACCACCTGATGTCGGCGACTTTTTTCAACGAACTGCGCACCAAACAGCAATTAGGTTATATGGTTGGTGCTAATAACTTACCGCTAAACCGCCACCCTGGACTGATTTTTTATGTGCAGTCCCCCATGGCAGGCCCCAACCAGTTAATGGCAGCGATTGACGACTTTCTCAATGCTTTTTTCATGGTGCTGTTAGAAATGACGGAGGCAAGCTGGCAAAGCAGCAAGCAAAGCTTATTGGCACAAGTGAGAGAGCCGGATAATAACCTACGAGCTCGCGCTCAACGTTACTGGATCAGTATTGGCAACAAAGACTATCAATACCAACGTCGCGAGCAGGTTGCAGAGGCGATGGCGACACTCAGTCGCGCGGATATGGTGCGGTTTGTGGTCAATACACTCAAACCGAGAACCGCAGATAGATTAGTCATGCACAGTTGCGGGACTGAACATCAACAAGATGCACACCTAGACGGTGCCTATCCGATTGCGGATATCGCTGCCTTCCGCGCTTTATGTCAGCGTAGTGAGGACTAATCTCCCAATCAATAGAAAGGGCAGCCACTGGCTGCCCTTTCTATCATTGGCTGGCTAACGGTTAGCTTTCGGGGTAAAACACCTGCCCTTCTTTGGCCATCACGGTTAAGCGCTCACAAGGAGCAAATCGTTCACCGTAACGATTTTGATGCTCGTTGAGCAAGTTGACCACACGGTCAATGCCGATATGGTCCATATAGCGGAAAGGTCCGCCCAAGAACGGCGGGAAGCCGATACCAAAGATCGCACCGATGTCACCGTCACGTGCAGAACGAATCACGCCCTCATCGAGGCATCGTGCCGCTTCATTGAGCATCATCAATACGCAGCGCTGCGCCACCTCATGACCGGACAACTGGGCGTTAAGGGTAATATTGAGCAAGCTGTAGACTTTCTTGTCGGCCTGCTTAGCCTTGCTGCCTTTTTTGCTGGCATCGTAGCGATAGAAGCCCTTACCTGTTTTACGCCCTTTGCGGTCGTCATTCAGCAGCACATCGAAAACATCCGGCGCTTCAAAACGCTCCCCAAGCTCTTGCGTCAGGATAGGCGCTATCTTAGCGCCAATATCAATGCCCACCTCATCAAGTAAGGTGATAGGCCCAACAGGGAAGCCAAAGTCCAATAGCGCGGTGTCGATATGCTCAATGCTTTCTCCAGCCAACAACACGCGCGCGGCCTCATTCATATAAGGGGCAAGGATCCGGTTGACGTAAAAGCCTGCGCTATCACCGACCACAATCGGCGTTTTACCTTGCTGGCGCGCCAGCTTAACTACAGTCGAAATCGTCTTATCACTGGTGTTTTTATGGGGGATCACCTCCACCAGTGGCATTTTTTCTACCGGGCTAAAGTAGTGCAAGCCCACAATGTTTTCCGGGCGCTGGCTGCCTTCAGCGATTTGGTGGATAGGCAATGACGAGGTATTGGTAGCAAAAATCGCGTCCTTCTCGGTGATGGACTCCATCTCTTCCACCATGCGGTGTTTAAGCGATAAATCTTCAAATACCGCTTCGATCACCACATCCGAGTTAGAGAGGGTCGTCGCCTGTGTATCGCCCGATAGCTGCATCATCGTCGCTTGCAGCTCGGCCTTACTAAGCTGTTTACGCTTGCGTTTTTTGTCCAGCAGTTGGTAGCTATACCGCAGAGCATTCAAAATGCCATCTTCGCTCACATCTTTCACGCGTACGGGATAACCCGCTTTTGCGACCGAAACATGCGCAATTCCCGCGCCCATCAAGCCACCGCCAAGCACACCAATACGACTGATATCGCTGGGCTCTGCATCGGCACCGTTTTCTTTTTTCATCGCGGTGGTCGCGAAGAAAATGCTACGAAGTGCTTTAGACTCCGACGTCATCACCAGCTCACCAAACTGGCGCGCTTCTTCCTCAAAGCCGGCTTTCAAACCTTTATCGAGGCCCTTTTTCACCACGGATAAAATGGCATCGGCGGCAGGGTAATTACCACGGGTTTTCGCTCGCGCTTTTTTGCCTGCTTGATCAAAGACGATGTTACGCCCAACCGCATTCCCACTCAGCATCCAGCTTTGCCAGCTGCGGTTGCGTTTTGGTTTCGATTTCTGCGCCAGCTGCTCGGCCACGTCGAGCAAAACGGTATCTGGCACACAGTCATCCACCACACCAAGCTTTTTCGCTTTTTTGGCGCGTAACTGTTTGCCTGTTAGCATCATATCGAGTGCGTCAGGCACACCGATAAGGCGAGGGAGTCGCTGTGTACCGCCCGACCCTGGCAACAAGCCTAGTTGTACTTCTGGCAAGCCAAGGCGCGTTTTATCCCAATCTGTGGCCACACGGCTGTGACAGGCAAGCGCGAGCTCCAGCCCACCACCTAGGCAAGGGCCGTGAATGGCTGCCACCACGTGAAATGGAAGCTTTTCAATGCGTGAAAACAGAGCCTGACCTTGCGCGGCAATATCGCGGGCTTGCTCGGCGCTGTCACAGGCTTCGAGCATGCGCACGTCTGCACCGGCCACAAAGTTATCTGGCTTACCAGAGTGAATCACTAGCCCTTTCACGCTTTTATCGTTTTCGAGTTGGTCTAATACCGCGGAAACGCCCTCAACAAAGCTTGCCTGCAGCGTATTCATGCTCTCGCCCGGCACATCAATGGTCAGCCAGGCTATTTGGTTATCAGCAACCGTTAAATGAAAGGCTTGATGGGTTTCTGTGGTCATTATTCTGCCTCCAAGATCATTGCTGCGCCTAGGCCACCTGCTGCACAGGCTGTGTTCAATGCTAAACCGCCGCCACGACGTTTTAATTCACGTAAGGTTTGGGTGATCATCCGCGCGCCTGTCGCGGCAAATGGATGGCCGTAGGCGATTGACCCCCCTAACACGTTGAATTTATCCATATCGATGTCACCAATCGCGCGGTCACGATTTAAATGCTCACGAGCAAAGGCGTCAGAGGCAAACATTTTAACATTGGATAAGGTTTGCGCAGCGAACGCCTCGTGCATATCAATCAAGGTTAAGTCCGCAAGAGAAATCCCCGCACGATCAAGCGCAAGTGGTGTGGCGTAAGAAGGGCCCATCAGCATGTCTTTTTCCACCCCGATGGCGGAGAACGCATACGAGCGAATGTAACCGAGCACCTCAAGACCCAATGCTTTCGCGCGACTTTCTGGCATCATCAATACCGCAGCCGCACCATCAGTCAGCGGCGTGCTATTGGCCGCTGTGACCGAGCCATGCTTACGGTCGAATGCAGGACGCAACTTAGCGTAGTCCTCCAGCGTGGAGTCGGGGCGCAGGTTATTATCTTGTGCAATCCATGTTTTGTAAGGTTCGGGATAGGCCGTCATCACTTCATCGCTGAGCAAGCCTTCATCCCAAGCTTTGCTCGCCAGTTGATGGGAGCGCAGCGCTAGCGCATCTTGCTCTTTGCGTGGGATCTGATGCGACTTTGCCATTTGCTCGGCCGTTTGCCCCATGCTCAGCCCCGTCGAATATTCAGCCACGGCGGGCGGAACCGGTGCCAGATCTTTCACTGAAAGCTTACTGAGCAACTTTAATCGCTTGCTCATGGTTTTCGCCTTGCTCAAGTCTAGTAATGTCCGCGCCAGTTTTTTGCTAACGCCGATGGGCAGTACGGATGATGAATCCGCCCCGCCGGCAATACCCACTTGAATAGTGCCTGCAACCATACTCTCTGCCACATTGGCGACCGCCTGAAAGCTGGTGGCACAGGCACGCGTAACACTGTAGGCATCGGTGTGAATATCCATGCCAGTACCTAGCACGATTTCGCGAGCAATGTTTGGCGCTTCAGGCATTTGCACCACCTGACCAAACACCACTTGATCAATGTCTTTCGGGGAAATACTGCTTCGGTTGAGCATCTCTTGTACCACCATTTTGCCGAGATCGACCGCTGGCACGTCAGTATAAGCGGTTGATTGGCGGGCAAAGGGTGTGCGTAGCCCAGACACAATAGCAATGCGATCACCATTGCTGGTTTTGAGGTGTTGCTGAGACGTCATCACTGCTCCTTAGGATGTTCTACAGGTCTGACCACGAGTGTAACCAAATTGTTACCAGCTTAAAACATCCGTTTTAATTGATTGGTAAGATTGCCAACAGGCGCACAGATCCGCTACCCGTGTCACCACAATGGTTCATGGTAAACAAACGAAAAAGCAAAAAGAAAAATAAAAAAAGGGGCCTTGCGCGAACGCAGGCCCCAAAAATATTGGAAAGCAAAACGATAATCTGGGAAGTGTGCAGTGCTTTTCCCGCACCCAGATCCGAACAGAAAGTCATATCATTCAAAAAGGAAACGCCGTTCACTCAACCTCACGAGTGTCGACACATGGCCGATAACGACAGGAGTCACTTTACCGACTTGTCGGGTTCTAATATTGAAACAGATCAAACTTGTACCGATTTTTCACCTAAGATGAAATAAAATGACAAATCACTCGGTCTTTATAGGCTGACTAATCCATGGATAAAGGCTCATCCGGTATGACCCGACAAGCACGATACGAGGCATTGGTGCGCGCATGGCATCGTGACCTCTACCGCTATGCCTACTGGTTAGCAAAAGACCCGCATATCGCGGAAGACTTGGTGCAAGAAACCTGCTTACGCGCTTGGCGCTCGTTAGACAGCTTGCAAGATGACAAGGCAGCCAAAGCCTGGCTAATCACCATTTTGCGCCGAGAGAATGCGAGGCGCTTCGAACGGAAGCAGTTTGACCATGTGGACATTGACGATGGCGAATTGGAAGACAAAACGCGACCCAGCGAAGAAGCGTCCATGGAACAACGCTGGCTACACCGGCAGATTGCCGCTTTATCACCGGAATATCGCGAGCCCTTGGTCTTACAAGTAATTGCCGGTTTTAGCGGCGACGAAATCGCCCAAATCTTGGATTTGAACAAAAACACAGTGATGACTCGTCTTTTTCGCGCTCGCGCCCAACTTAAAGAAGCACTGGATACCGCCGCAACCTCAGGAGGCCAACAGTATGGACGATCTTGAATTTCGCCGCCGCCTACTTGCAGACCCTTATGATACCGATCCTGAGTTGCAAGCCGCCAAAACTGAGTCCACCTACCACCAGCGTTATGCGGACGATATCGCGGAGTTGGACAGTAAAATCGACCAGGCGCTTCGCGTTGAGGTGCCTGAAGATTTGCCCGATAAAATTTTGTTTTCACAAACCACCGATGTGGCGCAACAGGTAAAACGTCCTCGCTGGCACCTTGCCATCGCGGCCTCTATTGCGTTTGTGTTTGGCATCGCGCTCGGTCAATTTAACTGGGGCAGTGCCACGCTGGATCTTAATCAAACGGCATTGGCGCACTATTATCACGAGCATGCTTTTATCGAAGGCATTAACGAGGGGGCGACCATTGAGCAAGTCAATGCGAAGTTACAACCGTTTGGCAAGGCCTTTAATGCGCTACCAGGCCAAGTCACTTACATCAACCATTGTAGTTTCGGTGATCACCATGCGTTGCACATGGTGATGGAAACGGATGGACAAGCGTATACGGTGTTTGTGGTGCCGTCTGCCAGTCAGGCACCCGCGCAGAAAAATGATGGCAAAATGCAAGCCATCAGCCGTCCAGTGCAATCGGCGAGCGTGATCGTGGTCGGCGAGGCAACAAGCGCTGCCGCCCCCATTGCTGAGCAACTGCAACAGCAACTCACCCCCAGAGCGATCTAACCGCGTATTGTGCGCCCTCTCGGCAGGCAGAGAGGGCGCATGCTGTGATTTTTCCTTCCGCGCCAACGACTTTTCGCCTCCTAATGTGTAACAGGTGTGCGCTRAGTTCATCCTTCGTCGCTTAAATCCCCGCCAACACAGCAGATAAAAACACTAAAAACTCGTTTTTTGTTGTTTCATTATTTTGTTTTTACCCTTTATCGTAGCGATAAATTGATTTACGCACGCGAGCTTTTACTCTAGGCCTCCCTTTATACAGCGAACAAGTAAGCAGATGAAAAATAATAAGATCGTTTATCTTGCCGTCGCCACCGCGCTCGGCTCTCTTTCCACGACCGCACACAGTGCCGGTTTTCAGCTCGCAGAAACCTCAGCAACCGGCCTTGGCCGCGCTTTCGCAGGGGAAGCAGCAATGGCGGATAACGCCAGTGCGCAATTTCGTAACCCTGCGCTATTAAGCTACCTTGCCGACACGCAAGTATCAGCCGGTGGCATCTACGTGAACCCTAACGTTGATATTGATGGGACAAACACAAACATCTCGAATGGTAAAAAGACTGCAACGTCAACCGATGATGTTGCTCATGATGCCGTGATCCCTAATTTCTATTTTGCCCATCAAATCGACGATCGCTTTACCGCAGGCTTAGCCCTGGCGACCAACTTTGGCATGGAAACCGATTTAGGCAATGACTTTACTGGGACTCAGTTTGGTAACGAAGCGGCGGTGACTACCTTTGAAATCAACCCTAATATCGCTTGGAAAGCCACCGAGCAATTATGCCTCGGCGCCGGTATCCGCTATGTGTTGGGGGAAGGCAGTATTGGAGCGAAAAGTAGCGCGCAATACGGCCCATATCCGAAAGGGACTACCCTTAAATACATGGAAGGCGATGACCGCGCATGGGGTTGGCAATTGGGTGCTGTGTACGACATCGATGACAAGCACCGGGTCGGCGTTAACTATCGCTCAGAGGTTGATCTAACACTTGAAGGGCATGCCGAAGGGTTAAGCTATGACTCAAGTAATCCAAACCGTCACTATTCAGGCAGTATGGATCTCACCCTCCCCGCGACCGCCGAGCTCTCTTCGTTGCATCAACTGACTGAGCAGTGGGCGATACACACCAGTATTAACTGGACCGAGTGGAGCAGCTTTGACAAACTCGAGGCGAGCATTCCCTCCCTTTCGAGTGATCCAAAGATGGTGAAAGTAGAAAACTGGGAAGATAACTATCGCTTTGCCATCGGCACCACCTATCAGTGGGATCAGAAACTGACGTTGCGCTCAGGCGTTGCCTATGACACGTCGGCGGTAAGCGATAAAAACCGCACCCTGACTATCCCAGAAACTGACCGGACGTGGTTGAGTGTGGGCGCCGGCTATAACGTGACCCCCGAGCTCACGCTAGATGCGGCGTTTACCTATGTGTTTGCCAAAGATGCCCCGGTGAAAGAGCCGCGTGATGGTATTGAGTCCGACCAGTCAGGCTCAGCGTTTGGTGGTAACTTTGAAGGCGAAACCACCGGTAATGTGTGGTTAGTCGGCGTGCAAGCCAGCTATCGTTTCTAAGCATCACGCCTTATCTAACAAAAACACCACGGCTTTGGCCGTGGTGTTTTTTATCGCGTTTTACCTAACTCGCTTACGCTGATTTACGGCGCGGCATCGATATCATCGATAAAATCGTCGAGAAACTCATCATCCAAAGCAGGTTGTTGCTCAAGCGCTTCATCCCCTTTGGCGCGATAGCGACGGTTTTGCAAGTAAGCCTCACGGGCAAACGCGTAAGGGTCCGGTGAGTTATCCAATTGCGACTCCTGAGACACTAACGCGGCGCGCGACTCCATCCCATCAAACATCCATTTTAAAACCGACTGCGGCAGGGTAAGTAACGCAAGCGGCGGATACAGGCCATCAACGACTTCGCCCGCGCCTTCTCTCACCGAGGTGGGGCCATAGCCAGGCAGCATAATGTACGCGCCCGTTCCCACATCATAGTGTCCGATCGCATCACCAAATTCGCGCTGATCATATTTTTGAATATCAGCCGCTGACGCGATATCAATCAAGCCACCCAAGCCAAAAAGAGTATTTATCCAAAAGCGGTTAAAATGGGTCGCGGCTTTCTCACCTTCCAGCATGATCAAACTATTCAAAAAACTGGCAGGCTCTTCGAGGTTGCCCAAAAAGTTAGAAATCCCGGTACGCACGGGGCTCGGCACATAATCGACATACGCAATCGAGACGGGGCGCGCGACATAGGGATCCAAGTAATCGTAATTGACCGTCCACATCGCACGGTTAAAGCCTTCTAGCGGGTCTTCAGGGTGCGGCTCTGCCCCTGGTGGACGTGATACACAACCGGTTAGCAGGCCAAGTACCGCCACCATCAAACACAGACGTTTCCACATTAAATGGCATTCCTCTACATAATGAAAGGCTGGGAATGCCCAGCCTTGCTAACAATGATGACTATTCTGTCTTGGTTATTGCTGTTTGTCGATAACCAGTTCAGCCTGGCTGCCCACGCTTACCTCAGAACTCTGCCCAATCCAATCACCTTGCTTGGTGGCCACATTGCCGTCTTGGTCAATCCGCGCCCGAATCACCACCTTATCATACGAAGATAACGCCTGATTAGGATTTAAGCTGTCAGTGTCTGCCAAATCTACAGACAAGGGAAACTTCGATAAAGGCAGGCGCTTGGCCGCGATTGGCATCGGTGAGTTTGCCGATGCATGCGCGGAAATAATCACCACGCCGTCCTGGGGTAACTGCACTTGCTGACCCAGTGCCACTGTTACCGCGACTTTCGCACCATCGGCGCTGTTAAGCGCTAGCTTCGCACGTGCGATCGACTGATCTAACGTCTGGTTACGCGGATCGTCACTGCCTATCAAGGTTTTCATCGCCTTCCACGTGGCAATGGCATCTTGATATCGCCCTTGCTCGAACGCTTGATAAGCTAGCAACGACATCGCCTGCAGATTAAAGGGATCCGCTTTCACCACGGATTTTAATAAATTCTGCGCCCGCACACTGTCTGCCTCATCACCGGCAAACAACAAGGCTTGCGCCAGCCCGACTTGAACATCAGGTTGTGAAGGCGCCAAGGCATAGGCTTTTTCCATTGCGCCCTTGGCCGTTTCACCGTCTCGATTAGCAAGGCCAATACGACCCAGCAACAGCCACCCTGTACTATCGGTCGGCTCATGCTGCAAGCGCGTGCGCAGCGCCAAGGTTAAGTCTTGCATCTCTTGTTGCGTCAGCGGCTGTTCATTGTCCAGTAGACGCTTGGACAATGACGGTAACTGTTGGGCAGTTTGTTGCCACTGTGCCACTTGGTTGGCACTGCCCTCAATGCCATACAAGCCGAAGCTGACCACCGCTAGTACGACTAAACCTGGCACCCACTGCATCGGCGTCAGGCGCAAATGACGCGCTTGTTTGGCTTTCTCCTTTTCTGGGATATCGTCCAGCAATGACTGCTGCAGATCCTGCCTCAGATCGCGTGCATTATCGATTAAGCCTTCAGCACTTTCCGCTTCAATTTCTTCCACACGGTCAAAGTAAAAGGCTTTATTGAGTGCATCACGGCTCCCCTGATGATCGTGCTCACTTTTTTGCCAAAGGGGCCACAAAACCATCACTGCGCCAAGGACAAAAAACACCAAGGTCGCGCCCCAAAACTCAATCATTTTGGCTCCTTATTTTGCTGGGTTGACGCATGCTCAGATGACGCCGGTTGTTCCGCTTGTCCATCGACGCTCGTTGCTGACGAGCCGTTTGACGACGCATCGGTTTCTTCTGTCGATGACAACAGCGCATCGAGCCGTTGCTGCTCCTCATCGCTCAACGCGTGATTGATGGTCTGCTTGGCACGTCGGCTGCGCACTATCATCACCCCCACGCCAGACATCAGCACCAGCGCAGGCGCCAGCCATAGAATTACAGTTGATGCGGTGACGGGCGGATTGTAAGTCACAAAGTTGCCGTAACGCGCGACCATAAAGCTGCGAATTTCCTCATCCGTCCGACCTTGCTGTAACATTTGGTGCACTTTTTGGCGTAAATCCTGCGCAAGCTCAGCGTTAGAATCGGCAATGCTGTTATTTTGACACTTGGGACAGCGTAACTCACTGGTGAGGGCACGAAACCGAGCCTCTTGCTCGGCCGAGTCGAATTGGTACACGTCAATCGCATTCGCTAACGCCAAGGTCGCGCTCAGCCACAGCACGCTGAGTAGGATCAGTCGCTTCATCCGTCAACCTCCTTCAATGCGTCGAACTTCGGCTTGAGGGTCTCCTGCCAATTACGAGCGTTCACATCACCTACGTGCCGGTACTGAATCACGCCGTTAGCATCAATCAAAAACGTTTCAGGCGCACCGTACACACCCAAATCAAGCCCTAACATCCCATCACCGTCGTACAAACTAATCTGATAGGGGTTGCCCAGGTTGTTCAGCCATTTGACCGCTTTTTGCCTATCATCTTTGTAATTAAGCCCAATGATTTTTACCCCTTGCGCCGCCAGTTTATTCAAAAACTGGTGTTCGGCATAACAGGTCGGACACCAGGTTGCCCACACGTTAAGCAGCAATGGTTCGCCTGTGAAAATGGCCTGGTCATACTCCTTGCTCGGCGTTTGTAGATCCTCGAGATGAAAAGCGGGCACGGGTTTACCGACCAAGACTGACTCCAGCTTAGTCGGATCATCCCCTTTGGCGTTGTTGTCGAGCTGAGCGACAAAAAAGCCCGCCAGTGCCGCAAACGCCAATAATGGCAAAAACCACAGTACCTTCTTCATACGCTGGCCTCCTGCTTGGGTACCCGCTTGCGACGAAACCGGTAGCGCTTATCGCTGATCGCCAGCGCACCACCCAGCGCCATGACAATGGCACCAAACCAAATCCAACGCACAAAGGGTTTGTAGTAAAGTCGCATTGCCCATGAGCCATCAGGCAGCTCTTCACCCATGGCAATATAGAGATCACGGGTGAAGCCACGATCGATGGTCGCTTCAGTCATCATCGAGCGCTGCACGGAATAGAACCGTTTTTCGGCATCCAAATGGTTGATAAAGGTGTCACCACGGTATACATCAAACGAGGCCACGTAACCCTGGTAGTTAGGCCCTTGCTTGTCTGATAAGTCGGTAAACTTAAAGGTATAACCTTGCAAAGTGACGCTGCTGCCCGGCGCCATTTTGACATCACGCTCAATGTCATAATTCTCAACCATTGCCACCCCAATAATGGTGATCGCAAGGCCGATATGACCCAGCACCATGGCCCAATGGCTGCGCCCCAGTTTTTTAATCCCTACCGTAAAGGCATGACGATGGGTAGCACGCAAGTGAAGCTCATAGCCATGCAGAAAGGTGATCCACAGCGCCATGGTTACGCCCATTGCCGCCATCGCTTTGAAACTGTCCGCTAAGGTTGCGATGGCACAGACACCTAGAACAACAGCCGCAATACCACTCACGAGCATCGGTTTGGCTAAGGTTGACAGCTTGTCACGCTTCCAGCGAATCAAAGGTCCAATGCCGAGGAAAAAGGCAAACGGTAGCATCAGCCACGCAAATAGGAAGTTAAAGAAGGGCTCGCCAATCGACACCGAGCCAAGGCCCAACTGCTTGTGCACAAGCGGCAATAAGGTGCCAATGAGAACAATGACAAGCGCTGTCATTAACAAGGTATTGTTAACCAGCAAGGCATTTTCTCGTGAAATGAACGACACCTTTGTGCGCCCTTTGATCTCAGAGGCGCGCATCGCATAAAGCAGCAATGAACCGCCAATCACCACCACAAGAAAGCCAAGAATAAACAAGCCACGCGCCGGATCGGAGGCGAACGAATGCACCGATACCAACACCCCAGAGCGCACCAAGAATGTTCCTAACAAGCTGAGTGAGAACGCAGAAATGGCGAGTAATACGGTCCACGCTTTAAAGGTGCCCCGTTTCTCAGTCACCGCCAATGAGTGCATCAAAGCGGTACCCGCCAGCCAAGGCATGAATGAGGCATTTTCGACTGGATCCCAAAACCACCAGCCGCCCCAGCCAAGCTCGTAATAAGCCCACCAAGAGCCGAGCGCGATGCCTAAGGTTAAAAATAACCATGCGGCGGTGGTCCAAGGACGCGACCAGCGCGCCCACGCGGTGTCCAAACGTCCCGCGAGCAGTGAACCAATAGCAAACGCAAAGGCGACCGAAAAACCTACATATCCCATGTACAAAATAGGAGGATGCACAATGAGTCCCGGATCTTGCAACAATGGGTTGAGGTCACGCCCGTCGACGGGGAAATAAGGCAAGGTGCGGTCAAACGGGTTCGAGGTAAGAATAATAAACAACAAGAAACCGACCGAAATCATTCCCATCACGGCCAATACCCGTGCGACCGAAGACAACGGCATGCCGCGGCTAAATACCGCCACCGCCACGGTCCAAAGCGCCTGAATCAGCACCCAAAGTAACAGTGACCCCTCGTGCGCCCCCCAAACTGCAGTTAAGCGATAGTACCAAGGCAAGGCACTGTTGGAGTTGCTCGCGACATAGGCCACCGTAAAGTCGTTGGTATAAAATGCCCAACTCAACGCGATAAAAGAAAACAGCAACATGGCAAACATCCCCAAAGAGAGAGGACGCGCCATTTTCATCATCCCTTCATGGCCCTGATTGGCGCCATACAGCGGATAGAAACTCAATAACAGCGCCAGTCCCAACGACAGGATTAACGCATAATGCCCGAGCTCAACAATCATAACTGACTACCTTGTTTTTGCTCCTCTGTGTATTCAAGCGGCTGATGATTCTTTTCCATCGCCTCGGCTATCTCAGGCGGCATATACTCTTCATCATGCTTAGCCAACACCTCACTCGCTTTCACAGTGCGTGAGTTAACCAGCACGCCTTGGGCGACAATACCTTGCCCCTCGCGAAAAAGGTCCGGCAAAATACCTTCATACGTCACGGTGACGGCGGGACCCACATCGGCGACGTCAAACTGAATTTGCAACGACTCCTGATCGCGCTTCACTGAACCTTCCACCACCATGCCGCCAATTCTTAAGCGCTGGCCCACCTCGGGCTTGCTTCCATCCGGCTTGCCTTGCACGATTTCAGTCGGTGTGTAGAACAGATCCATATTTTGGTTCAAGGCATACAAAACCAAACCGATAGTGGTCGAAACACCAATTAGCAACGCTAACGTGATCCACAACCGTTTTTTACGTCGGGGCGTCATAATGTGTTCTCCAGTGCTTGTGCATCTTTTATTCGCTGCTCACGGGCGATTTGCTGTTTGACCGCTTGCAGGCGTTTTTTATGTGTCCGTCGATAACCGAGGATGAGTGCCAGCATCGCAGCCGCCGTGATACCAAATGCGCTCCAGACATAAGCGGCATAGCCTCCCATCGCTAAAAACGCACTAAAACTCTCAAAATGCATTATTTCCCCTCCGCCAGTGCACGTACCCAAGGCCGGTGAGACTCTCTTAATAAAATTTGATTACGCAGTCCCATCAAGGTCAAGGCGACAAAAAAGCAGGCAAAGCCTAATAAACAAACAAGTAACGGCCAAAGCATCCCAGGGTCGATCGAGGGGCGGGCAAACTTAGTGATCGTGGCGCCTTGATGCAGCGTGTTCCACCATTCAACCGAAAAGTGGATAATAGGCAGGTTAATCACCCCCACCATCGCCAAGATCCCCGCCGCTTGCGAGGCCGTGCGTGCATCGTCAAACGCGTTATACAAAGCCATGACACCAATGTAGAGGAACAATAGAATTAACTCAGACGTGAGGCGTGCATCCCACACCCACCACGCGCCCCACATGGGCTTGCCCCAAATGGCCCCAGTGACTAAGGCGATAAAGGTGAACACGGCCCCCACTGGTGCAATAGCACCCACCGCCCAATCCGCCATTTTTAACTGCCAAACACGACCAATAAACGCCGCGATGGCCATCGACATATAGGCACCCATCGACCAAATAGCGGCAGGGACATGAATATAGATAATGCGAAAACTATCGCCTTGTTGGTAGTCTGCTGGCGCGAAGGCTAAGCCCCAAACCATGCCCACAACCAAGCTCAAGCCTGCCAACACAGCAAACCAAGGGAGAAGTTTTCCACACAGCCGGTAGCTCACTTCCGGCTTTGCGTAAGGGTGAAGCCACTTCCACATGACAATTGCTCTACTTCCTGATTAATAATTAGTTCACGCTCACACGCAACGCGGCGGCGATAGCAAAGGGGGCCAGGGTGACGGACCCGGCCAACATGGCGCCAAGGATCGCCAGCTGTCCATTGATGTCTGCACCGAATCCCGCCATATCAATTGCTGAGGTGGCAAAAATCAGTACAGGAATATAAAGCGGGAGGATCAGCAAGCTCAGAAGAACACCTCCCTTGCGAAGACCCACTGTTAAGGCAACCCCGATCGCGCCAACAAAACTCAATGTGGGCGTGCCCAACAATAGGGTCATCACCACCGCTTGATACTGGACCCCATCTAGCGATAGCAATAACGCCAACACAGGGCTGACTAATAACAAGGGCAAGCCGGTCAATAACCAGTGGGCAATGACTTTCGCGATCACCAACAGCGGCAAGGGGACGGGCATCAGCATCATTTGCTCAAGCGACCCATCAAGGTAGTCATCACGGAACAAGCGCTCAAGTGACAGCAGTGCAGACAGTAATGCCGCGACCCAGATAATGCCGGGGGCAATGGTCTGCAGTAACTGAGGGCCTGGCCCAACACCGAGCGGGAATAAGGTGATTACAATAATAAAAAACCACAAAGGGTTCAGACTATCAGCCGGCTGACGAAAAGCGACTTTTAGCTCTCGGCGAATAATCAACCACATCGCTTTGATCATTGCGCCCCCAAACGAATACGACGCAATAGCGGGTGACCCACAAACATGTCCTGGTGAGTGGTAAATAGCACCATTCCGCCTTGTTGCACATGCCGCTCAAACACAGCTTCAAGCACTTTCACCCCTTGTTTATCAATCGCCGTCAGCGGCTCATCGAGAATCCATAATCGCCGGTCACTTAACCAAAGCCGTGCGAGGGCAACGCGCCGGTTTTGTCCCGCAGACAGCTGTCCCGCGGGGATATCCTCACGCCCCGCCAAACCGACCTTGGCAAGTGCTTGCCAAATTGCATCATGATCACACCGTCCATGCATCTGCATGTAATAGGCCAGATTTTCAAACGCGGTGAGTTCGCGCTTGACCCCTGTGGTGTGACCTAAAAAAAGAAGATCGCGATAAAAGGCATCGCGTTGTTGGGTGATCGCCTGCTGCTGCCAACAGACCTCGCCACTGTCCGCCAACCCAAGGCCAGCGATGATACGCAATAATGTGGTTTTGCCTGCTCCATTTGGGCCTTCTACTTGTACGAGATCACCAGGAGCCAGAGAGAATGTCAGCGCATCAAACAACACTCGGTCATCACGAACACAGCAAAGCTGTTTCACTTCCAACATGACAAATGTTGCATCCTGCTTGTGTTACAAAGGTGGACGCATAGTACCACAATGGTCAAAATGACTGTTAGTTACCACAGGGTTGCAAAGTGTGACTCGCGTAAATAATTGTGAGAAACCATGAAGATTGCACCAACCAATCTACAGCATTTGATGGTAAAACCCGCAGCCATCGCCTCACCGTCCTTGCCATCAATCGATGGCCGCGCGCTGTCGCAGGCACAATTTACCCTAATTCATACCGCGGCCAGCACAGGGTTGGCCGATGTGTTAGCCCAGTTACATTTGTTACCTGCACTGACTACCACCATGAGACAACAACCGGCATCAACCCAAGCGTTAATGCAATCACTACTTACCGCTTGGACGCTTCCCACTCCCGGCCATCAACAGGGAACCAGTTCAGACACCATTGTCCAGTGGCTCACACAACGCCCTGCCGATAAGTTGCTTGCCACACTACTCAAGCAATGGCTCTCGCCCCAGTCAGAGGGCGATCATCTTACGGGTGCATTAAGACTGATGGCCGAGCAAAGAGTGGCTGAGTCATCACGCCCTGGCGAGTGGCAATGGGTATTACCTTTTTCCGATCTCCAGCGGCCGCCCGTTCGTGTCACGGCAAAAAAACAAGGTGAACAAACGTCTCCCTCCACTGAGGAAACGGTTCAGTGGCACGTTCGCCTATATCTTCCCGTTAGGCACCAATTTGTCCGTGCCGACTTAACCTTGTCCAAGCACGAAAGAGCACTCACACTGACCGCACCGACAACGACACTCAAACACCGCATTCATCAAACGCTTGACTGGCTCAGTGAGCGGTTTGCGCATCAAGCGATTGCCTTAGATATAGCGATCAGTGAAGAGATCGATGAAACCGGACCAGAATCAGAGGGTGATGTGCCAGCCGCTGGCATTTCCATGAGGGTTTAATGATGAAAGATAAAAAACGAGCAGTGGCTCTCGGGTATGACGGCTACCATGCCCCAAAAGTCAAAGCAAAAGCCACGGATAAACTCGCACTGGAGCTGATTGAGGCCTTGAGTGAACAAGGTGCACTCATTCATCAAGATGCTCATTTACTCACCTGGCTAGACCGATTAGATAAAGATGATGAGATTCCACCTGAGCTCTATCGAGTGATTGCCGAATTGATTGCGTACGCTTGGGTACTGGAAGGAAAGACCCCGCCAGGTTGGCAGGGACATACACCGATAGACACCTTGGTATAGGGTATCGGAAAGCTTGGGTGGTTAGCGCTGCTGATTGGCAGCTTGTCGTTTACGCAGATTAAGCAGCAATTCGGCCTCTGCTTTGGGGAGATCACACTCTTGCATTAACTCGTCAACATCCGCGCCCAAATCAACCATTTTACTGGCTCGACTATAGAGACGGCTTTCCGAATCCTGCATTTCAAGCTCAACATGCTTTTCTAACAACTCATCCACATTGGCAGATAAATCGGCAAGCTTCTGCCCCATCCCCATGCTACCTGCCCGCAATTCATTAAATTGCTTCGCTAAGCTGTCATGGCGTTGACGCGCACTCTTGAGCACGGTTTCCATAGCTTGCAGCTTATTCTCTAGTCGCTGCCTGGCACGCTTTTCTGCGCGAAGGCGCCATAAAGCAACGATGGCAAACACCACCGTCACAGCAACAGGCGACCACGTCAGCACAAGCTCCATCATTACAGCATTGCCATCTCATTCCATTCTTCGTCGGTCAACAGCTTGTTGAGATCAACCAAGATAAGAAGCTCGCCATTGCGATTGCTCACGCCTTGAATAAACTTAGCGCTTTCTTCAGTGCCAACACTTGGCGTGGTATCGATTTCTGATGTTTTCAGATACACCACTTCCGCGACGCTATCAACCATAATACCAATCACTTGGGTCTCGGCTTCGATAACGATCACGCGGGTATTATCCGTCACTTCGGTAGAGGCTAAGCCAAAACGTGAACGCGTGTCGATCACGGTGACGACGTTGCCGCGCAAGTTGATAATACCTAATACATAGTCAGGGGCGCCCGGTACGGGTGCAATTTCGGTGTAACGCAGCACTTCACGCACCTGCATCACATTAATGCCGTAGGTCTCTTCTTCAAGCTGAAAAGTAACCCACTGCAACACCTCGTCATTGACGCCTTCTTTTTGAACTTCAGCTACCTGAGACATTGATTTTCCTCTTTACGCGCTGTGTAACTAGTTATTACGCCATCGCCTTGGCGTCAATCCCCTGATTTAACATAGCAATAAATGCTTGAACATGGATCAGAGCACACATTTTTTCTTTTACCATGCCCGCTAGCCAAGGCCGCTTTCCCGCTTGTTTTCGCCAGCGAATCGCTTTGCCACTGAGCGCCTGGGTGCCGAGTAACTGATCACACGCCAGCCCCCACTTACTATCGCCCAGAATCACAATATAATTATAGTCGTCCCTGTGCTGATTATCTGCCAGTTTTTCTGGCATCACCCAGCGAGCGGTATCGACAACATCAAGCTGTTGTTGCTTTTCTGTCTGTAATCCTAGATACCAATCAGGCCGACCGATAAGGCGATTGCACTCGCCCAATTGATGAATACCGCCAAGTTCGGCTAAAGGGACCGCGTAGGTCACGCCCATGCTTTCAAAGAATAATACCTGAAACTCTGCTTCCGTTTCAGCATTTTCCCATTGAGTAGGAGGAAGATCTTCTCCCGCTTGGGTGTCAACCTCCACCGTTTCCTGCGTGTGGGCTGCTTGCTCAAGCTCTTCAGTCACCCCGATATCGGCTTCAGGGGCAACGGCGTCGGCCTCTACGCTGACCTCTTCCTCGGTCTCGGTCTCGGTCTCGGTCTCGGTCTCGGTCTCGGTCTCGGTCTCGGTCTCGGTCTCGGTCTCGGTCTCGGTCTCGGTCTCGGTCTCGGTCTCGGTCTCGGTCTCGGTCTCGGTAAGAGTTTCTACCTCAGGGACCGCCTCGTCTACCTGAACCTGCTCCTCAACATCAAGCCCCCAATCGGCCATGGTATAGGTTTCAAGGGTTTGCTCTTGTGCCTCTTCCACAACAGGATCGACAACCTGCTCGGCCGTCTCTTGGGCAACGTCTTCCTCAGTTTGGGTCGCCGTTTTCGCTTCCAGCTCCGCCTCTTCATCGACTTTGAGCTGGGCAAGTAACCGCTCAACTTCCGCCAAGTCACGTTCTGGTTCAGCATACGCGACCGGTTCTGGTGTTACTGCCTCCGTGACAGGTTGTGGCTGAAGCCGTGGGGAAGCATCACCGAGGTACGATGCAGACGACACCTCCGGCGTGGCACGAGCGGGCTCTACAGGCTGTTTGCCTGGTTGGGCTACCTCACCTAAGTCATCCAGCAGGGCCTCAAAGTAATCGTCGAGCGCTTGACCACTGGATAGGGCATTATGCTTGTTCATCCTGCTCCAGTCGCTCCAAATAGGTTAATAGAGTTTTGTAGGCAAATACACCACGGCAATTTTTCGCATAGAAAGACGCTGGCATATGCTTTAAGCTTGCATCTCGAAACTTAGTATCGATAGGCACGGCTGAGGCCCAGACCTGATCGCTATAGCGAATTTTAAGCTCCTGTAGGGTTTCCAGCGATGCCCGCGTACGCTTGTCGTACATGGTTGGAATGATAGTGAGATTAAAGTTAGAGCTACGAGACTTTTGCATGATCTGCAACGTGCGCATCATACGTTCCAACCCTTTCATCGCCAAAAACTCGGTCTGAACCGGGATCAATACACGATGACTGGCCGCCAACGCGTTGACCATCATCACGCCCAAAATAGGTGGACAATCAATCAACACATAGTCATATTCGTCAGCCAATGCATCCAATGCTTTTTTTAGCACCAACCCCATGCCACCCCGGTTCCCCATCACACGGTCTAACGTCGCCAGCGACATGTGTGCAGGAATTAAGTCCATATTCTCAAACTGTGTTTTGACAATGAGCGGCTTCACCGTCTCTTTATTGACAGTTTGTAGTTGAAACAAATCAAACAAGCTCGCTGGCAGCTGCTCTGAATCAAAATTCAAATAGGTCGAGAGAGAAGCGTGTGGATCCGTATCCACTAGCAGGACACGTTTCTTACGTTCACTGATCAATCCTGCCAATGTCACCGTGGTGGTTGTCTTACCAACACCGCCCTTTTGGTTGGCGATACTCCAGACTATCAAGCCCCACTCCTTATTTTAAATTCAGCTCAACCATGATGCGTTCGGCGATCCTCTCCAGCGGTAAGTCTTCCGACGAGATACCCGCTTTCGCCACTGCTTGCGGCATGCCATAAACGACACAGCTTTCCTCGTCCTGTGCCCAGRTAGTTGACCCCGCGCTTTTTAGCATACGTGCGCCCTCTCGACCATCTGCGCCCATACCGGTGAGCACCATCGACAGAACCTTATCGCCATATATTTTAGCGGCGGAGCCAAAGGTCACATCCACACAAGGCTTGTAATTCATCCGCTCGCCGCCGTCGAGAATTTTTAGACGTGCCGCGCCTGGTCTGCCATCAATCATCATTTGCATCCCTCCCGGCGCCAGGTAGGCGTGCCCAGGTTTGAGCGTGTCCCCATCTTTCGCTTCAACGACAGTGATTTTGCTCAGTCCATTCAGGCGCTGCGCAAACGCCGATGTGAATGTGGCAGGCATATGTTGAATCAAAACAATCGGCAGCGGAAAATTTGCGGGTAGCTTGGTCAGTACTTTTTGCAGCGCAACGGGGCCACCGGTCGACGTACCAATCGCCATCAATTGGTAACGTTTACCTGTGGCGGTAAATCGCGCTGGCGCCTTAGACGGCGCACTCGTCCCCACCGCAGGGCGGGACGCTGGGCGCGCAGGCGTGCGCACACCGCCCGATGGCGAAGCCGTTTGCCCAGTACTGCCTGGGGAGGATGGGCGCGTCGCACGTCGAAGTACCGGCCGTTTACGCGCAATTTCGAGTACGCGCTGTTGCAGTAAACTGGTCGCTTCTTCGCGATTGCGAGCGATGTCCTCAAACTTTTTAGGAAGAAAGTCGAGCGCCCCAGCTTCAAGTGCATCTAACGTGGCTTTCGCCCCATCATGCGTCAACGATGAAAACATCAAAATTGGTGTGGGCGTTTGCGCCATGATCTGGCGCACCGCCGAGATACCATCAAGTACTGGCATCTCCACATCCATAGTGACAACGTCAGGCTTGAGTTGGGCGGTTTTTTCCACCGCTTCCTTGCCATTCACTGCACTATCAATGACCTCCATTCTCGGATCGGCATTGATGATTTCACTAACACGGCGACGGAAGAAACTGGAGTCATCTACCACCAATACTTTTACTGCCATGGGCGTCCTTTTCTCAAATTAACCTGCGTAATGTTTCAACAGGTTGGGCACATCCAAGATCAGAGCAATATGACCATCACTGGTGATGGTTGCCCCTGCCATTCCCGGCGTCCCTTGAAGTAGTTCGTCAAGTGGCTTAATGACCACCTCCTCTTGACCAAACAAGGTGTCTACCACAAACGCGATGCGTTGATGCGCGATTTGCACGATCACCACATGCCCCTTGGTTTTATCGATATCAGTTGATCCTTTACACAACCAATCTTGCAAGAAGAACAGTGGGATCGCTTTATCGCGTACGATTAAGGTTAGCTGGCCATCAACCGTATTGGTTCTGGACATATCCAAACTGATAATTTCACTGACATTCGACAGAGGGAACGCAAACGGGTTATCACCGACGCCGACCATGAGGGTTGGCAATATCGCCAGTGTCAATGGTACCTTGATTTCCAGAACCGTCCCTCGGCCGAGCTCAGAGTCGATATTAATCGAGCCATTAAGCTTGGTGATGCCGGTTTTCACCACATCCATCCCCACACCACGACCAGAAATATCGGAAATCTCGGTTTTGGTTGAAAAGCCAGGAGCAAAAATCAGGTTGTACGCTTCACTATTACTTAAGCGAGCCGCCGCTTCTGCATCAAGGACACCACGGTCAACCGCGATGCTCTTCAGCTTTTCAGCATCCATACCGCCACCGTCATCAGCAATGGTCAGGAGAATATGATCCCCTTCTTGTGACGCTTTGAGGGTGATGGTACCGACACGAGGTTTACCCGCTTTTTCACGCTCATCAGGCATTTCAATACCGTGATCCACCGAGTTACGTACCAAGTGGACCATAGGGTCAGCCAGCGCTTCGACCAGGTTTTTATCCAGATCGGTTTCTTCGCCCTGCATTTCCAGGACGATTTCTTTTTTCAAGCTACGTGCTAAGTCACGGACAACGCGGGGGAAGCGGCCAAATACTTTTTTAATTGGCTGCATACGCGTTTTCATCACCGCGCCTTGCAAGTCGGCAGTAACCACATCTAGGTTGGTAACCGCCTTGGCCATGCTTTCATCGTTGCTGCTTTGGCCCAGACTCACTAAGCGGTTACGCACCAACACAAGCTCACCGACCATATTCATAATACCGTCAAGCGTGGAGGTATTAACTCGTACCGTTTGCTCTTGTTGAGGGGCGGCCGGTGGCTTCTTCTCAGGTGCCTTTTCTGCCGCAGCAGGCGCTTTAGCACCCGCGCCGGCACTTTTCGGTGTGCTTTCTTTCGCGGGCTCAGGCTTGCTCGCTTTTTGTGCGGGCGCAGGCTCCGACTTTGGCTGAGGTTTGGCTTGTGCATCCACCTTATCGGCATCCGCTTTCGCTTTCTCCGCTTCGGCGGCGGGGCCTTTGCCTTTACCGTGCAAATCATCCAAGAGCTTTTCAAACTCGTCGTCATCAATCAGCTCATCACCACCAGATTGGGACGACGCCGAAGCGGGCTTATCCGATGGCGCTGATGGGCTTTCATTGCTGGTGTCGCTTGCCCCTCCAGCAGGGCCTTTACCTGCACCGTGCAAATCATCAAGCAGTTTTTCGAACTCGTCGTCGGTAATATCGCCGCTATCGGCCTCAGTGCTTTCCACCACCTCAGGCTTTTCTGATGCTGAATCAGACGCCGTGGGTGCTTTTCCCTCACCATGGAGCTGATCGAGCAACTTGTCGAATTCATCTTGGGTGATCTCATCCACTGAGTCGCCACTGATCGCACTGTCGTCCTGGCTTGATGCGTCACTTTCAGACGCCTCAGGTTCGGGTTCGGGTTCTGGCTCGGGGTCTGGTTCAGGTGCAGGCTCTTCCGCCACAGCCTCATCTTCACTCGCGGGTTTCGCATAGCGGTGCAGTGCTTCGAGCAAGGCACTATCGGCTGGCACTGGCTCTTCGCGGTTTTGTACCGCGGCGAATTGATCATTGACAGTGTCCAGCGCCTGCAAAATGGTGTCCATCACATCTGATGTCAGCTCACGTCCGTGATTACGTAAGTTGTCAAAGACGTTTTCAGCACCGTGGCACGTATCGACCAGCGCATTTAAGCCAAGAAAGCCCGCGCCACCTTTTACCGTGTGGAAGCCACGGAAAATACTGTTTAGTAAGTCTGCATCATCAGGGGCACGCTCCAAATCGACCAGCTGCTCAGACATCTGCTCGAGGATCTCTCCCGCTTCAATCAAAAAGTCCTGAAGGATTTCTTCATCCATCTCAAAGCTCATAGCGCACCTCTAAAAACCCAAACTCGATAATAAATCGTCAACATCATCTTGGCTGTGAACCACGTCATCGCGCTCTTCAGGGTGAATCACAGGACCCTCAGGGGCTGACTTATCGGTGGTATCATCTGCTTTTTTCGCCGGTGCTGCGTCAATCGCAGCGCTATCCATGCCAAAGGCGGTAAGTATTTCTACCAGCTGTTGCTCAACTTCTTGCACCAATTCAATCACGCGCCGAATCACTTGGCCGGTTAAGTCTTGAAAGTCTTGTGCCATGAGGATTTCAGTCAGGTGCGCGTGCAATTCTGTCGCGCCCCCTTCTACTTGGGTCAAGAGTTCGTCAATGTTGTGACACAACGACTTGAACTCATCCAAGGCAATCTCACCGCGCATCAGGCTGTTCCAGTTGGGACGAACAGCTTGCAAGTTGTCTTGCAGCTCGCTTGCTATCGGCATGGTTCGTTCAACCGAATCCATGGTTTTGTTGGCGGCCAATTCGGTTTTCTGCATGACATACGTGAGCCTGTCGCGAGCGTCAGGGATGTCCACGTTGGCCAAATCACTCACTCTAGGATCCAAACGAAAGTCAGTAATTGAGTCATGTAATTGGCGGGTGAGCTTCCCCACTTCATTAAACAGTGGGTCACGCGCTTCTTTCGCTATTTCGGTAAGAAGCGTATTAGCGTTATCTTGCTCTCCGTTTTCAAGATACGCGACCAATTGTTTCGCTTGGTCCAGATTGATCATGGCGGTTCCTTCTTACTGTGCGCTTGCGAATTACATACGCTCGAAAATCTTATCGAGCTTTTCTTTCAACGTAGCGGCAGTAAAAGGTTTAACAATGTAACCGTTCACCCCTGCTTGCGCGGCTTCTACAATTTGCTCGCGCTTCGCCTCAGCGGTGATCATCAATACAGGCAGGTGCTTAAGATCGCCGTCCTTACGGATTTCTTTAAGCAAGTCAATCCCCTGCATACCAGGCATATTCCAATCGGTCACGACAAAATCAATACCGCCTTTTTTGAGGATTGGCAGCGCGGTTAAGCCGTCATCCGCTTCAACGGTATTGTTGAAACCTAAGTCACGAAGAAGATTCTTTACGATACGGCGCATTGTTGAAAAATCATCAACAACGAGAATTTTCATGTTTTTATCCAAGGTTGCCTCCGGTGAGGTCTCGTTTTATTGTCGAAACAGTTACTTACTCACTATGCCAAGCGGATAGCTTAGCTCTCAAACGTTGCGTAGCCTGACTTTGAATCTGACAGACCCGGGATTCACTGACCCCTATCACTGCTCCTATCTCTTTGAGGTTTAATTCCTCATCATAATAAAGAGATAGCACCAGCGCCTCTCTTTCAGGAAGACTTTTGATCGCCGCCGCTAATGCGGCTTTGAAACTGTCTTCCGCAACACCCTGAAAGGGAGTGTTGTCATTACGGCGACTCTCTGTTGTGAATGCATCTTCAGAGACGCCCAGATCATCCATCCCGATCAAACGCCCACAGTTTACATCGTTAAGCGCCTGATGGTACTGCTCTAAGCTCATATCAAGCTTTTCTGCAACCTCCACGTCGGTTGGATCCCGACCTAACGCTTTTTCTAGCGATGCGATAGCATCACTGATTGAACGACTCGCCTTGTGGACAGACCGTGGCACCCAGTCACCGCGGCGCATATCATCCAGCATAGCACCGCGAATTCGAATACCGGCATAAGTTTCAAAACTCGCCCCTTTGGAGGGGTCATAATTTTGCTGTGCCTCAAGGAGGCCGACCATACCAGCTTGGATCAAATCTTCTACTTGAACACTCGGTGGCAAGCGCCCCATCAAGTGATGCGCGATGCGCTTGACCAAACTCGAATAACGCTCAAGTACCGCTTGGCGATCTGCCCCTGTGCGGCTATACGTGAGCGCTCTATTCACGAACTAACTCTCCTGCGTCATCATTTTTGATAAGCAACCGCTCAACAAAAAACTCCAGATGGCCTCCCGGATTTCGTGGCACCGGCCAAGTCAGCGCTTTGTTCGCCAGCGCATTCATTGCCAATGATGCGGGCGAGCGAGGAAATGCGTCAATGACAACTTTTTGTTTTCTCACTGCTTGCCTCACCCTTTCGTCAACGGGAACACATGCTACTAATTCTAGATTAGCATTGAGAAACCTTTCAGTGACTCGCGTTAATTTTGTGAACAAGTCTCGTCCTTCACGGTAGCTTCTGACCATATTTGCAACAACTTTAAAGCGTGTCACACCATGTTCACGGCTGAGTACTTTAATCAATGCATACGCATCAGTAATTGATGTAGGTTCATCACAGACCACAATGACGACATCTTGTGCGGCGCGCGAGAAACTCAGTACCATGTCTGAAATCCCCGCGGCAGTATCCACTAAGAGTACATCAACCTCTTCTTCGAGTGTACCAAAAGCGCGAATTAAACCAGCATGTTGCGCCGGTGTGAGCTCCGTCATACCTTGAAGACCAGACGATGCTGGTACGATTTTCATACCGTGCGGACCTTCGAGAATAATATCTTTCAGATCACAGACGCCTTGAAGTACATGAGACAAATTCTTGCCCGCTCTTAGGCCAAGTAACACATCCACATTGGCGAGGCCAAGGTCGGCATCCAATACCATGACTTTTTTCCCTTGGCGAGCCATAGACGCGGCCATTCCCAGCGTGACATTGGTTTTTCCTACGCCACCTTTTCCCCCGGTTACGGTAATAACCTTGGTGCGTGACGGATTGGTTAAACGGCGCAGGCCGCTTGCTTGATCTTGCATGCTTGTCTCAATCATAAAAGTCCGCCCCATTCGACTCTGGGACATCACTGTTCCAGAAGTGATTGTGCTGATCCGCACCTGACTCCAACATTTCACTGGCTTTGCCAACCAGGAACTGTCCCGTGGCTTGGCGGATATCTTCCGGCACACGTTGCCCGTCGGCTAAGTAGGCCACAGGCAGGGCATTTTCGATGGTGACACACAACAGTTCACCGAGGCTGAGCGATTCATCGAGTTTGGTCAGAACACATCCCGATAACGGGATGCGGCGAAAATGTTCAATGGTTTCTTGCAATACGCGGCGTTGTGATGTCGCCGGTAACACCAGTAGGCTACGAATATGCGAGCCACTATTTTGCATCAGGGTATCGAGCTGTTCCGACAAGCGAAGATCACGCTGCCCCATCCCGGCGGTATCTAGCAATATCAAGCGTCTATGACGCAGCTGATAAAGGATGTCGGCAAGCTCATCGGCATCTTTAGCCACTTTAACGGGGCAACCAAGGATACGGCCGTACGTGGCTAACTGTTCATGGGCACCGATACGGAATGTATCTGTGGTCACCAAGGCAATATCTTCCGGGCCAAATTCCATCGCGGCTCGCGCCGCCAGCTTAGCAATCGTGGTGGTTTTCCCGACCCCTGTCGGACCAAGAAGTGCAATCACGCCGCCGGTTTCTAGCATATTCTCGTCAACCGTGATCACCTGATCCGCAACCAGGTCAAGGAGCGCTTGCCACGCCTCATTCGGTGGTGTCTCTTCTGGGATATAACAGGCCAGTTGATCCGCCAGCTCAGAAGACAGTCCCATACGCTCTAAGCGTTTGATAAGCATGGCGCGTAACGGCTCTCGCCGCTCTACCTCTTGCCACATAAGCCCCGACAATTGGTGTTCTAATAAGCTTCGAATTGATGCCATCTCCTGACGCATTGCATCAATTTCTTGATGAGAAGCCTGAGATTGACGTGCCTCAAACCGGGATGGATCTAGCTTAGGCTTGGACGTTGACGGAGATGCATGCGGACCGCTCGACTTATTGGCAGCCGTTTGCCAGCCAGAACGACTGCTACTTTTAAGTTGCCGACGAGGCTCATAACCGCGTCCTAGCGCGGCGGGCCGCTCGTCAGCACCTGATGGCGATGGGCTCCGTGCTGGCTGCTTTTGTTGGCGTTGTAGCAACGCGCTCAACGAATCAGCTTCTGTTTCTGGTTCCGCGGGCTGAGATTGGTCACGGTACTCATCCAACATGGCAGAAAAACGAGGTGGGCGCTTAGTATGACCGTTTTGACGACCACCTGCCTGTTGCCGTTGACGCAGTTGCACTTGATCATCCGCAAGTTGGCGGTGAGCCTGAGAATAAGCCTGAGCAGATTGTTGCTGCGCTTTTGGTGCGGGCTTATCAGGCATTGGCTCTGTATCCGCATCAACCGCCGCGACAATTTCTACGCCGCCTGTCACTTTTTTGTTAGACATGATCACCGCATCAGCGCCAAGTTCTTCTTTCACTTGGCTTAACGCTGCTCTCATATCCTTTGCAAAAAAACGTTTTATTTTCAAAGCACTGCCCTACTCATAAACGATGTTAATTGTTGCCAACCGCATTGACGATACGAATTTGTTTTTCATCAGGCACTTCTTGATAAGACAAGACGCGTAGCGTCGGTATTGTGTTTTTAACAAATTTCGCCAATGTCGCTCGTAGCACGCCAGACGTTAGCAATACGGCCGGCTCTCCTTGCAACTCTTGTTGTTGCGTCGCTTCTGCCAACGAAGACTGCAACCGCTCAGCCAGACCCGGCTCAATCCCTGTCGACTCGCCACCGGATGCCTGCATAGTTTTATGCAACATCTGTTCCAGTTCAGGAACAAGCGTAATGACTGGCAGTTCAGGGGCGCTGCCATTGATTTCTTGAACGATCAGACGACGCAATGCAATCCTGACCGCTGCGGTTAAAATGTCAGGATCTTGACTCTTACCGGTATACTCAGCCATGGTTTGCACGATAGTGCGAATATCACGAATAGGGATCGCTTCACTCAGTAAGTTTTGCAGTACTTTGACTAGCACACTGAGCGGAATTTGATCCGGGATCAGTCCTTCAACCAAGCGCGGTACTTGCTTACCTAACATATCGACCAGATTTTGCGCTTCCTCGTGACCCAATAAACGCTCGGCGTTGTTGGTCAACATCTGGCTAAGGTGGGTGGCCAACACAGTGGCAGAGTCAACTACGGTGTAACCGAGTGCTTGAGCATGCTCTCGTTGGCTTGGCTCAATCCAAACCGCCTCAAGGCCGAAAGCCGGATCCTGGGTTGGCTCGCCGTCGATAGGGCCAAAAACTTGACCTGGGTTGATCGCGAGTTCATGTTGAGGGTGGACTTCGGCTTCTCCGACAGCGACCCCCATTAAGGTGATGCGATAGTTATGGGGTGGCAGTTCAAGGTTGTCGCGAATATGTACCGGTGGGATCAAAAAACCAAAATCTTGCGAGAGCTTTTTACGTACGCCTTTGACTCGGTCGAGCAGCTCTCCGCCCTGATCACGATCGACCATGGCAATCAGACGATATCCAACCTCCAGTCCGATAACATCCACCGGCTGCACATCGTCCCACGATAACTCTTTCGGTTTAGCAGGCGCGGCTTCGGGAAGATCGGTTTGCTCCGGCGCTTGCTGTGCTTTTTGATATTGCTTGTATTTCCAGTACGCCAGGCCACCACAAATCACTGCCAGCAGCAAGAAAGGCAAATGAGGCATCCCCGGTACTAGCCCCATCACCGTCAAAATACCGGTGGCAATCATCAACGCACGCGGGTTATCAAACAGCTGGAATACCACCTGTTGTCCCATGTCTTCTTCGGTGTTTTGTCGCGTCACCATAATGGCGGCGCCTATCGACAGCAGCAACGACGGTATTTGTGCAACCAGACCATCACCAATGGTCAGTAAGGTATATACCTCCAACGCCTCGGAAAAACCCAAGCCATGTTGGCCCATCCCGATAGACAAGCCACCCACAATGTTGATGAAAAGGATCAAAATACCGGCGATGGCATCGCCTTTAACGAACTTAGACGCACCGTCCATTGAGCCATAAAAGTCCGCTTCTTGCGTGACTTCTTGGCGTCGTGACCGTGCTTGTTCTTGGTCGATAAGCCCTGCGTTCAAGTCGGCATCGATCGCCATTTGTTTACCCGGCAATGCATCCAAGGTAAAACGCGCGGTCACTTCTGAAATCCGGCCCGCACCTTTGGTGACGACCATGAAGTTAATGATCATCAGGATAAGAAAGACCACCAAGCCCACAGCATAGTTACCACCAATGACCACCGAGCCAAAAGCACCAATCACTTGGCCTGCTGCATCCGGGCCCTCGTGCCCATAAAGCAAAACCACACGCGTGGAAGCAACGTTAAGCGCCAGCCGCATTAACGTTGCAATCAAAAGCACCGCTGGGAAAGCCGCAAACTCAAGTGGGCGCCGTGTATAAATGGTGACCAGCAAGACCACGAGCGACAATGCAATGTTAAATGAGAACATTAAGTCGAGCAGCATTGGTGGGACAGGCAGAACCACCATCGCTAAGGTCGCTAATACCAGTGCTGGCGCGCCGATAGCCGGCATCGCTCCTAACCTGTGGTAAGGCACTTTGTCAGAAAATGGCAATCGCCAGTTGGCTTTTAACATGTTAAGCGTTCAAATCCATGATTGGTGAACGCGGGCCTGGTGCCGCGTATAATCAAAACGGGAATGCAGAGGAAGCAAGTTTTACGCCAAAAAAAGACAATAAAGTGTCAGCATTTTGGCACTGCGCTGACATTGCCGCGTTCGGCAACGCTTAGTCATGTTGCAAGTCGGAAGGGATAGGTAAATAAGCGTCATCAGGACGAGTGGGTCGTCGACCCCGTCCTTTTTTGTATTGCTTAAGCTGGAAGACATACGCCAAGACCTGCGCGACGGCGGTAAACAAACCGTCAGGGATCTGTTGCTCAAGCTCGGTGCTAAAATACAATGCCCTCGCCAGAGGGGGAGCGGGGACAATGGCAATGTCATATTCAGCCGCAATTTCTCGTATTTTCAATGCAGTAAAGTCCGAGCCTTTGGCTATCACGACGGGCGCACTATCGATATCACTATTGTAGCGTAGCGCCACGGAGTAGTGTTCGGGGTTAGTCACAACCACATCGGCTTGAGGAACGTCCGCCATCATCCGGCGTTGCGCCATCTCACGCTGTAACATTCGGATACGCCCTTTCACTTCTGGGCTACCCTCAGTTTCTTTGTGCTCGTCTTTTACCTCTTGCTTGGTCATTTTAAGCTGCTCATTGTGTTGCCAAATTTGAAACGGCACATCAATGACCACCACAACCAACAGTGAGCAACACACGAGCAATACGAAGTTCAGTAAAATGTCGAGCGCGTGATAGAGATTACTGGGAAAGGTATCAATGGTCAGCTCAAAGAAGTCTTCCAGGTTCACATAAACCAGATAGGCTGCCACGCCCGCGACCAACAGCACTTTGAGGACAGACTTCAATAGCTCAACCAAGCCTTGGGTACCAAACATACGCTTGAACCCAGAAAGCGGACTCATTTTCGACAGCTTAGGCCGTGCGGCTTCCCAAGAGAAACTCACACCACCGAGCCCGGCTGCCCCCACGAGGCCGGAGATAAATAGCACAATCAAGATCAGCCCAAGTGGCAGAATCAAATGCAGTAGCTCACCGACCACCACCAGCATCAGCTCTGAGCTATCAAAGATCTCTGCACGTGACAAGGAGAATAGGCGCGTCATCAATGCCATTAGGGCTTCACCCAGCGCTTGCCCGAACCACATCAAACTGATCGCCCCGACCACTAACACTGCCACGGAAGCCAGTTCTCTTGAGCGCGGTACTTGGCCCTTTTCCCGCGCCTGCTCCTGCCTTCGGGGCGTGGCGTCTTCTGTTCTTTCCTGACCGTCGCTCTCTGCCATCAGCTTCTATCCACAGTTAATTCGAATCAGCGAACAAACTTGGTTCAACCCTGTTTCCCAATGATTGTTGTAATGCGTCAACATACCGAACAGCAAATACCAGCTGATCAGCAACCCCATTAACAATGCAAAAGCGAAGCCAAGAGAGAAAATGTTTAGCTGCGGCGCAGCCCGCGTCATCACACCAAAAGACAAGTTAACCACCAGCAAGGCAATGACGCCGGCCAGGGAAATACTGAGTGCTACTTTAAACATGATGCCAAACCACTGTGCCAAACTACGGTAGTCGGCGGCACCAATCATTTCGCCAATCGGTAAGGTGTCAAAACTCATCACTACCAGGTTAAGCATTTTTAGATGCCCATCCGTGGCGAGAAACAACATCACGGCCAAAAACAAGTAAAACTGCCCTAGCAAAGGGGTATTCTGACCATTGGCCGGGTCGACCATGGATGCGAAACCCAAGCTCGACTGCATCCCCAAAATTTGCCCTAACACCACAAAGGTTTGGGTGATAAATTGGGTGACCATCCCCATCGCCACACCAATGATCACTTGCTGCGCAAGCACGGTAAACCCCGCAAAAGAGACCAGCTCGATATTCTCGGGGGCGGCCGGTAACGCGGGCATCACGGCAAAGGTAATCGCTAAAGAGAGGTAGAGGCGGATCCTCACTGGCACAAACCGCGCGCCAAAGAAGGTCATCGCCATCATCATTGACGAAATACGGGTAAAGGGCCAAAAGTAGTTAGCCATCCAAGATAAAATCACCGAGGCTGGATATTCCATGGCTTGCCTCGTCAGTAGAGAATGTTGGGGATGTGATCAATCAAGCGATAGAAATACTCCATCAGCATTCGCGTCATCCAGTGGCCAAAAAACATCAGCGCAATAAAGGTCGCGATCAAACGCGGTAAAAAGCTCAGCGTTTGCTCGTTAATCGAGGTTGCCGCTTGAAAGATGGCGACAATCAGGCCAACCAACAAACCAGGTACCACAATCGCTGAGACGAGGAGTAACACCAAATAGAGCGCATCTTGGAAAAGCTCGACAAACGCTTCTGGGGCCATCGCTGCCTCCTTTAGCCAAAACTGGCGGCTAAGGTGGAGAGGATCAAGTTCCACCCGTCAACCAGAACAAATAGCATCAACTTAAAGGGTAACGACACTATCATGGGCGATAGCATCATCATACCCATTGCCATCAATACCGACGCCACGACCAAATCAATCACCAAAAACGGCAAGAACAGCATAAAGCCAATTTGGAACGCGGTTTTGAGCTCAGACGTTACAAACGCGGGGATCAGCACCGTCATCGGGACTTGTTCAGGCTCATCGACTTGCGACCCAGACATATTGACGAAGGTTTCCAAATCTTTAACCCGCGTTTGCCGGAGCATAAACTCACGCAGCGGCACCTGTACCCGATCAAAGGCTTCCCTTGCTGTGACTTGTTCATTGATATAAGGCTGAATCGCCTCTGTGTTCATTCGGTCAATCACAGGTGACATAATAAATAAGGTCAAAAACATCGCGATGCCAATGATCACTTGGTTCGATGGCGTTTGCTGTAACCCCATGGCTTGACGCAAAATGGCCATCACCACCACGATCCGAGTGAACGACGTCATTAAAATGACAACCGCTGGCAAAAAGCCCAGCGCGGTCATTATTGCCAGAATTTGCAACGTAACGGAGTAGTCTTCACTACCATCCGGGTTGACACGCATCGTGACCGCTGGGATCCCGCCTCCCGTATTGCGACCCACTTCTAAACGTGCCGCCTCACCGCTTTCGCTAGTCGATTCGGTGGTGATGCTTTCTTGTGCTGGCGCGGCTTCTTGTTCGGCAGCAGCAAACGGTGTAAATAAGGTAGCTGCCACCCAGACCCAAGCGGCCAATAACATTCGTATCGTCATTTTCGATTCAACAGTTGGCTAAGCTGATTGGCAAAGCGAGAAGGCTTGTCAGACGCTGGCGTCGCCGTTGGAATGGGGTTATCCAGTGTTTTTAACACGTTCACGCTGGTAGCCGTTACGCCGACAACCAGCTGCTCGCCGTGGATATCGACCACCAGAATGCGCTCCTTTTGACCCACTGCCAATTGGCTGACGATCGTGATTCCGTCACTTTGCTGTGCCAGCCCCGGCACTTTTAATCGTCGCAGCAACCAGGCCAGAGCAAAGATAAGCCCAAGCACCAACCCCAGCGACAACAGCATTGTCACTATACTGACCTCGGGCGCCGCCGCCCACACGGGCATTGGCACCAAGAGTACACCCCAAACGCGTCGGTTCACCGTCATCCCTATCGTAGTTTCTTAATCCGTTCAGTTTGGCTAATCACATCCGTGAGGCGGATACCAAACTTGTCGTTAACGACCACCACTTCACCGTGTGCGATAAGCGTGCCATTGACCAGCACATCGAGCGACTCCCCGGCCAACCTATCTAACTCAACCACCGAGCCTTGGTTGAGCTGAAGCAGGTTACGGATGTTAATTTGCGTATGCCCCACTTCCATAGAAATGGTCACTGGAATATCGAGGATCGCGTCCAGTTTGCGCTGTTCATCCGCCCCCATTTTTTGCTCGCTGTCATCAGTGAGCTCTTCAAGTGGTGCCGCTTGTACATCATCAGAGCCCTCGGCATCAGATTGCTCAGCCAGGGCTGCAGCCCAATCATCGTCTACATCATTTTGATCCATGACGTCTCACCCTTGTTTACAGATTCTGATCACTGAGCATTACCTTGTTTATCATCGATGGGTAAATCTTCCTCGAGATCATCGAGT
Source organism: Salinivibrio sp. PR6 (assembly GCF_001995955.1). Classification (NCBI taxonomy): domain Bacteria; kingdom Pseudomonadati; phylum Pseudomonadota; class Gammaproteobacteria; order Vibrionales; family Vibrionaceae; genus Salinivibrio; species Salinivibrio sp. PR6. The sequence goes on from NZ_MUFA01000001.1 coordinate 233,039, forward strand.
AGCTCAGGTTTATCCTGCAACAACGAAATATCCGATTTCGCCATTTCAGGACGCTTAAGTTTTTCCACAATTTTCAGTGCCAGCTTATCGTTAGATTGTCCCATCTTCGCGCGATAGGTGGGCAAGTCTTCCACGAACACCGTACACGCATCCGGCATATCAACCGGAATCACATCGCCTTTTTGCAGCTCCATCAGGTCGCGCAAGGATAAAGTGACATCTAAAAGCTTGGCACTCAATTCAACATTCACATCCAAGATTTCATCCCGTAGCGCTTTACTCCAGCGCACATCGGTATCCATCTTGTCACTTTGTACCCCTGCATCAAGTAGCTCGCGAATCGGCTCCAGCATTGAGTAGGGCATGACCATATGAATGTCACCGCCACCACCATCAAGCTCGATATGGAATGAGCTCACCACAATCACTTCTGAAGGGCTGACAATGTTGGCCATTGCCGGATTAACCTCTGAGTCTAAATACTCAAAGGCCACTTCCATCACGGGCGCCCACGCGTCTTTGTAATCCTCAAACATCAACTTCAGCAGCATCTGGATCACACGCCGCTCTGTCGGGGTAAACTCCCGCCCTTCAATACGAGCATGAAAGCGCCCATCGCCACCAAAAAAGTTTTCCACCAATATGAACACCAGACGGGCTTCCATGGTGATCAAGCTGGTGCCTTTTAGTGGGCGAAAACGCACCATATTCAAACTGGTCGGCACGTACAAGGTGTTTTGATACTCGCCAAACTTCATCATCTGCACGCCGTTGATCGATACTTCGGCGGTTTTACGCAGCATGTTAAACAAGCTAATGCGCATATGACGGGCAAAGCGCTCATTAATAAGCTCGAGCGTCGGCATCCGCCCACGCACAATTCTGTCTTGTGACGAGAAGTCAAAGGAGACGGCCCCCTCTTGATCCGCTTCGGGCTCGTTGTCTTCCTCTTCGACGTCATCAACACCGTGAAGCAGCGCATCAATTTCGTCTTGGCTGAGTAAGTCAGTCACGTCATCACCTATTGCATCACAAATCCAGTAAAGAGCACACGCTCTACCACCGGCTCGCCCGTTACTTTGATTAAGGCCGCGCGCACATTTTCTGCCGACTGGCGACGAATTTCGAGTTGGCCTTGTGGTGTGCGCAGTTGCTCCACCGTGGCCGCACCAAACGTATTAAGAAGCGCGTGCTCAATCAGCGGTAAGTTTTCCTTCGCTAGGGTTTCCATTTCACTGCCACGCACTAACAACTGGGTATTGACTTGCACCAGTCGTTGTTGCTCATCACCGGTGACATTAAAGACGAATGGCTTGGGTAAGGTGACATAAATCGCAGGCAGAGCATTGCTTTGTTCCTCGAGGACAATGTCTTCTTGGCTGCCGTCATCACCAGATAGGAAAAAGAACGCCGCACCGCCTACCGCCGCGAGCAATACAACGGCGGCGACAATGATAATAATCAGCTTTTTCTTGCTCCCACCTTGCTCTGGGGTTGCGTTATCATCTGCCATGGCTGGTCTTGCTCCTTGTTATTTAAGCGTAGTAATCGACGGCGCGATCACTGTGTGAGACGTTCAGCGTTTGCCCGGCTAGCATGGCATCATCGCCATCATCCGGCCCTGTTGTGCCACGTGGTGCCCCACCTGCATTGCCAGCACCATCGCCATGCTGGCCAGAGGCCATCTGTTGTGCACCACTGTCTTGCTGTTGAACCGACCCCTGGGCTAACTGTAGCCCTTGTTGCTGCAACATATCGCGCAATCTTGGCATCGCTTGCTCGACAGCATCACGCGCTTGCTGGTTCGCCACCGTGATATGCACAGAGGCTTGGTCGTTGTTTATCCCCAACTTAATTTGCATGCGTCCAAGCTCGGGTGGGTCGAGACGAATATCCACTTGCTTGAGGTTTTTAGACAACATGACATTGATTCGCTCAGTCAGTGCCGCGCCCGCGTCGCTAGGTGTTTGCCCCAAAGGTAGCGGGGCCTGCGCAGTTTGAGCGACCTGAATATCTTGTCGTGCTGTCGCTGCGTTCGCGCTTGGTGTGCCTAGACTGCTTGCCAATTGCTGGGCCAAGTTCTCGCCTCGTGAGGCCCCTTCCGCCGCGCTTGCAGCGCTGCCTGCAGCTAATGCGGCGTCAGTTTGAACCGCCTGTTCTGCCATCGCTTTCAGTGCCACTTTACTGACATGGTCTGACCGTTCATTTTGCCCGGCTAACATAGAAGCGGCATTCGGGTTGCCTGTTGCGCCACCTTTTACGTCAGGGTTTGCCATATTTTGTGGTAGGCCAGTCGCCTGTCGCAGCTTATCAGCCAGCTCGTTCGTTTTCGTCGTCGCCCCTTCTTTGGCTAACAAATCTTTGAGCGCAGACTCTTTGTTGGCTGACGCAGCATCGCCTAAGGCAGACTCACCGGGCGCCATCTTAGCGGCGGCAGCCCCATGTTGACTCTCCTGCTGCGCCTTCATGGCCGCCCATTTGATCGCCGGCCCATCCACTGGGAGAGATTGCCCCCCTTTAGGCATCTCACCACTGCTATCAAGCGCCACTTGGCGCCCAGCACCTTGTTCCAATGCGGCGCCACGATCTTGCGTGGCTTTAACCTGGGCGACTAACGCGGCGAGTTGTTCGGGCGATAACTGTGCCAATACCTCCTCCGCGGAAACCTCATCTGGCAGCGCTTTAGAGAGTTCGGCAAGCAGTGCTTGTTTGTCTACTTCACCCTCTTGACCCTGTAGGTCTACTCGCGCGTTACTGTCAGCGTCGCTCATCGGTAATGCATCGGCAGATAATGCCGTGGTATCCCCACCGGCAGGCAAGGTTTTGCCAGTAAGCATGTCCGCCGCTTGATTCAAACGCATTAATAAAGATTGGCTTTCTTCCATTGCCGTCATATCGGCAATTTTTTCCATCTCCGCCTCGCTGAAAACACCGTCAGCCAACATGGCTTCCGCATCAATGGCCTGACCATCGACGAGTAAGGTTTTGCCATCAGGGGTTAGCTTGATAGACTCCCCTTGTCCTTCACTTCCATCGAGGGATTGATGCAAAGCGGACAAAAAGCCGGCACTTTGCTCTCCTTTCACCTCGCTGGACGCGCCCTCACTCGGCGCAGACAGGGTTTTACTCGAAACATTGGAAAGTGTCAGCATTGACTGCGTCATAAGTTTCTCATCATTACCTATGGTTACCTATGCGTCAGCTTGGCATCAGCTGGCGCGTCGGTAATGAGAAAGCAATTATCGCGCCATTTTATTGTGAAGAGAAGGGCGAGGGGCGTCGACGTGCAATAATCGCTGCCATTTCATCCATTTGTCGTTGTTCTTGGTAACGAGCACGCTCTGCTTCCTCACGTTCTCGTTTTTCTATCAGCCACTCTAGTGATTGCCGGTGCTGGCGGGTTTGTTGCCATGTCTGACGGCACTGCTCTAAATGATCTTTAAATTGATGCTCTGCATCTCTTTGTTTTGCCAAGGTTTCATCAAGCTGAACAATGAATTTATTTAAATGACCAAAGGCGCTGGCCGATAGGCCTGACTGACCACGCTCAGACATCTGACGGCAATACTCAAGCCGGTACTGTTCAATTTGCTCCAACTGGCGATAGTAATCATCAAGTGATTGCTGAGCCGCGCTCACACTGAGCTGGGCCTGCTTTTCATCTTCTTGCGCCTTGTCTAACAGCAACTGAAGTGCGTGATCGGCCATCGGTTACCCCTGTAAGGTTGAACGCAACATGTTGACACACATATCAAAAGGAACCACTTCTTTGATCCCTTGCTGCAGGTAATTGTCGAGCTTGGGCTTCAAGCTAAACGCCTGATCAACCGCCGCATCACTGCCAGGTTTGTAGGCGCCTATCGAGACCAGATCTTGATTTTTACGGCACACGGACAACACTTGCCGCACCGCTTTCGACATCAGAATTTGCTCATCGCTGGTAATATTGGGCATCACTCGACTCACTGAACGCTCAACATCAATGGCAGGATAATGACCGCTATCTGCTAACTCGCGCGATAGCACAATATGACCATCGAGTATCGCTCGTGCTGCATCGGCAATAGGGTCTTGTAAATCATCCCCCTCGGTCAGCACGGTAAAAAAGGCCGTGATCGACCCTTGCCCAACGGCACCGTTCCCCGCGCGCTCAACCAGTGAGGGTAAGCGCGCAAACACCGAAGGCGGATACCCTTTGGTCGCGGGTGGCTCGCCCACCGACAAAGCAATTTCGCGCTGAGCCTGCGCAAACCGCGTTAACGAGTCCATCAATAAGAGAACATCAAGACCCAGATCGCGAAAATACTCAGCAATGGTCAACGCCGTTTGGCAGCCTTTTAGCCGCACCAGCGGTGAGGCGTCGGCAGGCGCGGCAACCACTACCGCTCGGGCACGGCCTTCTTCTCCGAGGATATCATCGATAAACTCTTTCACTTCTCGGCCACGCTCACCAATCAACCCCACGACCACCACTTGTGCAGTGGTACCGCGTGTCATCATCCCCAAGGTGACAGATTTACCCACCCCAGAACCAGCAAACAAGCCGATACGCTGCCCTTTCCCCACCGTCAAAAGGCCATTGATCGCTTTGATGCCAACATCAAGCGGCTCACGGATGGGTTGACGTGATAAGGGGTTAATGGGCATGCCCTCCAAGCTCGCCTGTTTATCCGTGTAGATGTCGCCTTTACCGTCCAGTGGATTGCCCATGCCATCAATAACACGTCCCAACAGCTCCATACCCACCGAGAGTTGACTACGTTCAGACAAAGGCGTCACTCTTGCACCTGGCAATACGCCTGATACTTGCTCATTGGGCATCAGATATAAAAGTTCGTCGGCAAATCCCACGACTTCGGCTTCAATAGTGCCATTAAGGGTTTCAACCGAACAAACAGACCCAATGGGCGCGCGACAGCCTATCGCTTCAAGTGTCAGCCCAACCATACGCACCAATTTGCCCGACGCCACTGGCTTGGGGGCTAAATTATCAAGCTGACATTGTTTTAACCGCTCAGCGAGTTGGCTCATTATGATTGCCCTGGATCCTCAGTCGATGTGGGTTCATCCTGCGTCGTGGCCGTGGTGTCTTGCTCAACGGGTTCGTCACTCGACGGCTCGCGCTCAGCGGTCGCCGATTCGTTGGCATAGGCGCCGGTATCAACAGGCTCTACCGTTGCGCCGTCTGATGGCGTAGATTGCCGGGGTTGATTCTGCCCTTGAAACTCTCTTAATAACGCGTCCACGCGGTCAGCATAGCGATAGTCAACGACTGAATCTTTGGCTTTTACATGGACGTCTCCGCGCGAAAGTGCGGGCTCTGATTGCAAAGTCCAGTCGCGGGCAGCCAGCATATCGTCGTCATACGCGTCGGTGACAATGGCATAGTCATCTGGATGCAAAGCAGCAGTAACCGGGTGGTCGGCCACTGGCAAAGCGGCAATGGCGGCCCGTAAAGTGTGTAGAATCACCTGAGGATTCGTGTCTAGCTCCACGCCTGTCAATGATTTCGTCAAGGTCTGGACCATCACCAACAGTTGTTGCTCGACATCGATATCCAGCTTTTCTAATGGATGACTTAGCTGATTGAGAATACTGTCAAGCTGCTGGCAACGCGCTTCAATCAGCGCTTGGCCATCGGCGAGGCCTTGCTCAAACCCCGCCTTTTTTCCTTCTTCATGGCCTTTCTCATGCCCTTGTTCTAAACCGGCTTCGAGCCCCTCAGCATGCCCCAGCTGCTTGCCTTCTTCATACCCTTCGTCATAGCCCTGCTGGCGAATAGCATCGAGGGCATCGGCGGTTAAAGGTTCGGGGGCTGGCTCGTTTTCCTCCGGCTCCACCTCAACGTCCGGCTCCCAACTGGGGTCGTAATTGAGTGCGGTCTCTTTGGGCAGGTTTTCGCCTTCGTTGTAAGGGGGCAGTGCCCACCTATCAATGCTTTCGGCATCGGCCTCATCGACGCGGATATAGCCACGGCGTTTTTCTAAACTCATCGTTGCCCCTTACAAAAACGACTTAGACGAATTCATCGCCGCCGCCTCCGGTAAGCATGATTTCACCTGCATCAGCGAGACGGCGTGCGACAGATAGAATCTCTTTCTGCGCCCCTTCCACGTCTGAAACCCGGATTGGCCCCATGGCTTCGATATCATCTTGCAACATTTCTGCTGCACGTTTAGACATGTTGCGATAGATTTTCTCGCGCAAGTTATCTTCCGCCCCTTTGAGCGCTTTTTGCAGCACTTCTTGTGGTACATCACGTAGTAAGGTTTGTACGCCGCGATCGTCCACATCAATCAAGTTATCAAACACGAACATCAAGTCTTGGATTTGTGAGGCCATCTCTTCGTCTTGATCGCGAATCGAGTCCATCAACACCCCTTCGACGCTGTTGTCCATGTAGTTCATGATTTCCGCTGCCGCTTTCAAGCCACCAATTTTGGCCGCTTGTGCCCCTGCTTGACCTGCAAACTGTTTCTCCATGATCTCATTCAGCTCATGGAGCGCGGCTGGTTGCACTTCTTCAAGGTTGGCAATCCGCATCATTAAATCGAGACGGTCACGCTCTACAAATTGCGAGAGGATCTCTGCCGAGTGCTCGGGATCCAAATAGGATAAGACGATAGTTTGGATTTGCGGGTGCTCGTTGATAATAATGCTGGCCACTTGGCGCGGATCCATCCATTTCAGTGAGTCTAAGCCTTTCGAGCCGCTACCCAACAAGATCTGATCGACCAAGTTATTCGCTTTGTCCTCACCCAAGGCTGCCACCAGGGCGTTGCGCACAAAGTCTTCACTCCCCATCCCAATCGAGGTGTATTTTTGGATTTCCTCCAAAAAAGCACGATGGACGGCAGCCACTTTGTCCGAATTAAGGTCAGTCATCGAGGTCATGGCCGCGCCCACCCGTTGAACCTGTTTCGGCTCAAGGTGGCGAATGATACTCGCGGCGTCTTGTTCACTTAAACTGAGCAGCAAAATGGCGGCTTTTTCAATCCCACTCAACGAGCTGATATCGAAGTTTGAGCCAGCTTGCTCATCACCGCCTGTGGTTGCGACTTCATTTGCCATCTTCGGTTACCCAATTTTTCACCGCTTGTGCGGCCAAGTCTGGCTCATTGGCCACCAGCGCCCGCACCGCTTTTAACAAGTCTTCATCTTTATGTAAGTTTGGCAGCTCCACATCCGACGCTGACATCGCAAAGTTGCTAGAACCGTCAAGCTCAGAGCCTATCAAGCCAACATCATCCCCATCTGGGGTGATAGGTAAGCCATCTGGGCCAAGGATTTCGCCATTGGGCCCCACGGTATTGCCATCTTCGTCGGTATTTGGATAAAGCAGCTTTTTCATCGCTGGACGCACCAAGACCACGATAATGACAATGATCACCAAGGCGGCCGCTAACCACCGTACCCAGTCATTAAAGTTGGGATGATCCCAAATCGGCACATCTTGCTCTGCCGCTTGCTCTGGCTCAACAAACGGGACGGCGATGACTTCAAGTACATCCCCACGTTGTTCGCTAAAGCCCACCCCGCCCATTAGGAGACGGCGGATTTTGGCCAATTCATCGTCTGACAACGGCTGCTTGACCGTATCCCCGGTTTCAGGATCGACACTTTGTTTAAAGTTCACCGCCACAGAAACAGTTTGCCGATCAATAACGCCTGACTGTGCGCGGCGGTGGCGAATGGTGGTGTCGAGTTCAAAGTTGCGGGTGGCTTCACGGCTCACTGACCCGGTACCGCCTGCACCATTTTTAAGATCCCTGACGTCTTCCGGGATGGAGGCATCGGCCGGCGGTTGGTTGCTTAACGCCCCTGGAATACCCGCTACACGATCCGAGCCATTATAATCTTCGCGCGTATATTCGCTGCGTGTTGCCGGTGTGTTGGGGTTAAACTGACGCTGCGTTTCTTCTAGCGAACTGAAATCCAGTGACACATCGACTTGCGAGGTATAGTTGCCCAGCCCTAGTACGGGGATCAGTATTGAGTCGATTTTTTCGCGCAATTGACGTTCTTGTTTACGCTCCAATTCGTACTCTTTGCGCCGCGCCGCTGACGCAGGATCTTCACTGCCAGAATTTAGCAAGCGACCATGTTGGTCGGTAACGGTGACGCGCGTGGGTTTTAGCGAGGGGACGGCAGAGGCAACCATATCAACAATGGAGTCCACTTCCTCTTGACCCAAGGTGTTCGTCCCTCCCAAGGTTAAGAATACCGTGGCCGATGCCTCTTGATTGTGGCGCACAAAGACACTCTGTTTGGGCATCGCTAACAAGACACGTGCTTTTCGCACTTGCCGTACTTCTTCAATCGCGGCGGCGAGCTGTCGCTCACGGCTGAGTTTTAAACGTTCTTGCTCGAGTTTTTGCGAGACGCCAAAACCCATGTCATTGAGCAAAATTTCATCGCCCTCGGCCGTGCTGGTATTCAGCCCCACCCGGGTTAAACCGAGACGAATCGAGGAATAATCGCTTGAGGGGACGCGGATGGTATTACCATCCAGTTGGTATTCTACTTTGTTTTGGTCAAGGTGATCCAAAACAGGGATCAGTTCTTCTGTTTCGTACGTACCCAGTGGCCGCATTTCGGGTTCCTGCACCCAAAAAAACAGCATCATGATCAGCGCAACACAAATCGCAACCGCTAACACCAAGATCAACTGGCGCACCATGTCGAGATCGCCAAATATCGAGTTTGACGATGCTGACTGCTCTGATGCGTCCGGATCTTGCGTGCTTTGCTCTGCGTCTAATGCCGCATCGGTTGATGGCAGTGCTGCTGCGCCATCTGAAACCGCCAGATCGGTGTTTTGGTTCTCTTCAGCCACTGATTAATTCCTACATTAAACAGGCATATTCATGAGTTCTTTATACGCCTCAACTAACTTGTTGCGCGTTTGCACGGTGGCATCAAACGCCACACTCGACTTGTTTCGAGCAATCATGACATCCGATAAGCTTACATTGCGGTCACCTTCATCGAACCGTGTGGCAAGCTCACCCGACGTCTTTTGCAATCCATTTACATGGTTAATCGCACTGGCAAGCATATCGCCAAATTCTTGGCTGACTTGTTGACCAGTTGCAGGCTGAGAGACATTCTTCGCCGCTGCCGCCATGGCTTGCATCTCTTGCGTCAAGGCATTCGCTTTCATCGTCGATCCTTCCTGTGTCAATATTTTGTCAATTCAGTCAGATTTTCATCAGTCATCTTACCATGTGCAACTTTGAGACCACTTTCGCAAAGGCTGACGACTTTGGGTGATTACTGGGGAATATCAATCCCGGCGTCGCGCATTTTGGCGAGCTTATAGCGCAGTGTCCTGGGGCTGATCCCTAAGCGCTCTGCCACATCTTTACGCCGCCCCTCACAGGCTCGAATGGTCTCCAGTATGATGGAAAACTCCTGATCGCGTAATTCATTGCCTAACCCTGCACCATTAGACTGCGCTTCCATCGCATCATGACTCGGTACTGAGGATGACGTTGTCGCCGAAACGGTTGATTGGCTATCCATCACCTTACTTTGTAAACTCGAGGCATCTTGCCAGTCTTGCCCTTCAAGTAAAATATCTGTCGCTTGAATATGAGATTGGGTTGCCAGTATCAAGGCACGCTGCATCACGTTATCAAGCTCCCTGACATTGCCCGGCCAGGTGTAATTCAACAACTTTTGCTCAGCGTCAGGCTGTATGCTTGGGCAAGGGAGACCTTGTTTTTGACAATGCCGTGATAATAAATAGTTTGCCAGCGGGATGATGTCACCTGGGCGTTCATATAACGCGGGCCACGTGATGGGAAACACATTCAGACGGTAATATAAGTCTTCACGAAAGTGTCCTTGGGCAACATAGTCTTTTAGATCGCGGTTGCTAGTAGCAAGCACGCGCAAGTCAAGCTGAATGCTTTTGCGACCCCCGAGGCGTTCCACCTCTCGCTCTTGTAACACACGGAGCAGTTTGGCTTGTAGCCCCAAATCCATCTCACTGATTTCATCCAATAAGATAGTGCCACCTTGGGCTTGCTCAAATTTTCCCGGACACGCTTGCACAGCACCGGTAAACGCCCCTTTTTCATAGCCAAAAAGGGTTGCTTCCAGCATGTTTTCTGGAATCGCGGCACAGTTAATCGCGACAAACGGGGCACTCGCGCGGGTAGAATGGTCATGGATATAGCGCGCCATCACTTCTTTACCCGACCCTGAGGGTCCAAGGATCATCACGTTGGCATCAGTGTTGGCAACCTTATCGGCCAAGGCTAACAAGGCGACGCTTTTAGGATCCTCTGCAATGGCATCCGAGTCGTCACTTTTAACCGGGGCGTAGCGACTGACCATATTAAGTAGCACTTCAGGCGCAAAGGGTTTGGCCATATAGTCGATCGCCCCCTCTTTCATGGCAGCGACCGCATCCTCAATGTTGGCATAAGCCGTCATGAGCAAAACGGGTAAATTCGGCATATGTGTTTTGATTGAGCGCAAAAGCGCCAAGCCATCCATACCCGCCATCTGTACATCTGAAACAACAATATCAATCGGCTCGGCTTTGAGTGTCACTAGGGCTTGCTCTGCACTGTCCGCCTCACGCCAATGGTATCCCGCCAAGGCTAGGGTATCGACCAGCGCCTCGCGCAAACCTTCATCATCTTCAACGATTAGCACTGTGGTTTGGCTCATTGTGTTTCTCCTACGCTCTTACCCTGCTCTGCCGCTACACCCTTGGCGAGCGGCAAACACAATGTAAAACAGGCCCCTTTTTCAGGCTCCGATTGTAAGGTGAGCTTGCCATCATGGGCATGACACACCATTTGCACAACGGCGAGGCCAAGACCTGTACCTTGCTGTCGTGTAGTAAAAAAAGGCTCTAAAACTTTCGCTTGCAGTTCAGGCGCAATCCCAGGACCATTGTCCGCAACAGACAGCAATAAATTATCGCCTTGTTGGCGCGAATCAACCACAACTTGGCAGCCCTTGCCTGCCACTTGAACGGCATTGACGACCAAGTTACTCAGCGCGCTGGCCAATGCATTGGGGTTACCGAGCAACGCAAGACTCTCATCATCACTGTTGATGGCAAAGTCAACATCGTGACCTTGAATCACCGCATCCACCATCGGCTCGAACTCGTTAAACAACTGCTCAACGGTAAACACTTTAACCACTTTATTGTCGCCACCCTTCGCAAACAACAACATATCATTCACTTGTTTTTCCAAGTCATGTAGCCGGTCTAACAGTTTGAATTGAAACCGCTGCCGTGTCGCATCGTTGAGGTTAGGCGCGCCAAGATTCGACGCATATAAAATCGCGCTAGATAGCGGCGTACGCACTTGGTGTGCCAGCGACGCCACCATTTTCCCCAACGACGATAGCCGTTGCAGATCACTGACGCGCGACTGCAATAAACGGGTTTCTGTCATGTCGGTGATCAAGATAAGTTGCCCTGAATCGGACGCAGAAATGGCAAGCTTCACCCGACGACCATCTTTGAGAGAGACTTCGTGTCCATCATCATCTCGCGGCGAGAATGCGCGTTGAATCACATCAAACCATCGCTGCTGAGTAAGCGGTTCCCCAAGAAGGCGATGTGCCTCTGGATTGGCTTCAGCGACACGGCCATTCGCATCAAGCAAAATAACGCCTGCTGGCATCACATCGAGAACTTGCTTATACCGAGTGACTTGTTGATCCACTGATCCCAGTGGCGAAGATTGGGTTTCCATTTAGGCAACACACATTTCGATCAAGGTTTTACTCACTTAAGCAGAGATTATGCCATAAAAATAACTAATATTATCAGCCAGTTGAAGACAAAAAAGCGAAGTCATTTTTTTGACTCCGCTTTTTGACGCCTCGTCGTTCTAGATTAATTCTTCCTTATTCAATCCGTACTTTCGCATCTTTTCTACCAGTGTCGTTCGCCGCATACTCAGCATGTCAGCCGCCCTAGCAACCACACCAGACTGCGCCTCTAACGCCTGCTTAATCAAATCAATCTCAACCTCGGCGAGGGTTTCTTTCAAGTTAACCCCCTCAGGCGGCAAGCTTGTGAGCCCTGGGCTATCTGCAAAGCCTGGCATATCCTCTTCGAAAGCAGGTTCGTCCGGCTCATGAAACATCGCCGTTAGCGCATCACGCTCCGCCATTTCAGTATCTTCGACCGAATAGGCCTCAGGCTGGAATTCAGGGATATCACTGTAGCGATATTTAGCTGGCAAATGGTTCACATCGACCATTTGCCCAGGATACAAGATAACCAAACGTTCGATGAGATTAGCCAGCTCGCGCACATTGCCTGGCCACTCATGCTCCATCAGCGAATTAATCGCGCGAGGTGAAATATGGATCCGACCATTACCTTCCACATCAAGACGAGACATGAGCTCATGGATCAATAGCGGAATATCATCAATTCGCTCGCGCAGCGCTGGCATTTCGATAGGAAAGACATTGAGTCGATAATACAAATCTTCTCGAAACTCACCTTCTTTGATCATGGTTTCTAGCGTACGGTGGGTCGCGGCAACGACGCGAACATTGGCGCGAATGCTTTTGTTGCCTCCCACTCGCTCAAACGTGCGTTCTTGCAACACACGTAACAATTTGACTTGCATTGGCATCGGCATGTCCCCGATTTCATCCAAAAACAGCGTTCCGCCTTCCGCCAGTTCGAAGCGCCCTTTACGCGCTGAAATCGCGCCCGTAAAGGCACCTTTCTCGTGACCGAAGAGTTCGCTTTCTAACAGCTCTCCTGGAATCGCCCCACAATTGACGGGCACAAAGGGGCCAGACGCGCGCGATGAGGCATGGTGAATATGACGCGCCACCACTTCTTTTCCGGTACCGGATTCACCGAGGATCAAAACACTGGCTTCGGTAAAAGCGACCTGTTCAATAAGATGACGAACCTGTTCGATGGCATCGCTTTTGCCCACCATATTATGAAAGGCGGTATTATCGCCAGACAACTGTGGAATACTGAAAGCCTGTTTACCGGCAAACTCGCGGCAATGATGGAGTGCATCGAATAATTGCGGGTAGTTCAAAGGTAGCCCAAGTTCACCCACATAGTTAGGTAACCCTGAAAGCTCACGATCGTGGCGTCGAATCGCAATCACAGGCACGTGATGATAGGTAGCAAGCTGCTCAAGTACTTTTTCAAGTAACGGTGTCGAGCGGACGTGGCCAAGAAAACATGCGCCCCAGTTTTGCTCCCAAAGTGCATCACTGACATCTGTGGTCGAGTGAAGCGCGTAACGCTCGCCGATAAAGTCGAGTATCACGCCGAGATCGTGACGAAACTGGTCATCGTCATCGATAACGAGGATCTTTGCTAAATCTTGCATGTGTGAGATACGTCTGCCCTGATAACTTTTTATAATTGTGTCGCTTTTAAGCAACAACAATCTCAATTTTAATCAAGACATTGTAATAGAGAACGCGCATAAGGCAACCGGAGACACAGTAAACCTGTGACTCCAGTGCCATGTCAGTGGTTTGATAGGCAGTTTAACTGGTCGCTTGAGTCATATTATGGTATTCGGAAGGGATCTGGTCCCAAGCGGATTTTATCTCTCTTAACAGCTCAATCACATCGTCGATGGGTTCCGGTTTGTTTTCCAAATTCGCGGTACTCACCTGACGAATCATAAAGTCATAGATGGCGTCTAAGTTATCAGCAATATCGCCGCCATCATCCATTGATAGACATGCACGTAGATTAATAATGATATCTAACGCTTTACCTAACCGCTCACCTTTGACGGATAAGTCGCCTTGTGCCATGGCAGCTTTGCCTTGAATTAAGCGCTCAATCGCGCCGGCCATCAGCATTTGGATAACCTTATGAGGCGACGCAGCGCTTAATTGACTGTCAACCGAGACCTTCTTGTAGGCCTGTAGTGAGCCTCTCATAGTCTTCCTCACTTATTGAAATTTCTTATACAGCTGCACAGACTGCTTCCCCTTGCGCTGCTGTAACAAGCGCTTGGCAGCATCGGCTTTCTGCCCCTCGAGTGCATCAATGAGCGTTTCTGTTCTTGCTAACGCCTGAGACCATTGCTGTTGATTCGGCGCTTGTGGCGACGCTGCAATCTGCTCAAGCAACGCTTGTCTGTCATGCAATTGCTGAGCCAGTTTTTCTGAATCAATGTCACTCATGTTCAATTGCTGCGCAATTGCTTCATCAATCTGCTCGAGTGCGTCGAGCCATTCGGATACCTGGGTCATCATTAACCCGGCATAATGTTTTGCATAGCTTGTAACTGTGAACGCATTTGCGAGGTGGCTTCTTCCATCGCAGAAAAGCGCTGCATGGTGCGCGACTCTAAGTTTTCCATGCGGCGGTCTAACTCTCGTTGATCATCACGAAGGCGAAGTTTTTGCTCTGACAATGTGCTTTCACGATTACTGATCGCACCACCCGCGCCGGTAAAGCCGCCGACGACTTGTTCAAGCTGACGCGCAAAACCATCATTACCACCAAAAAAACCTTCCAATGCGTTAAAGTTTTGACGCAGTTGCCGATCAAGCACCTTGTTGTCGACTTCTAGACGACCGTCCATAGTGGTAGTGACACCAAGCTCGCTCAGGGTTTTCATTCCCTCCGGGGCTTGCTCAATCGGTGACGAGAAAAGATTGCGCAATCGACTGGTTGCCGTTCGAATGACACTTTCCCCCACCAAAGGGCCACCTTGCTGGGTCTCAGGGTCATACTTACTGACCGCTTGCGAGACACGGAAAAACGCATTGTAATTATCGACGAACGACGTAATGGTCGAACGTACAGACTCTCGGTCATGTTCAACGGCGAGTGCCAACGGCTTATCACTGGTTTGCGCGACTTCCAGTGATACGCCTTCGATGGCATTATCAAAGGTGTTCGTGGCACTGGAGACTGACGCGATACCATCAATTAGTATCTTGGCATCTTGTGCAGCTTGCATTTGTGCCATGCCGTTATTAGCTTGTCCCGCTTTGAAGCCTAACTGATGAAGCGCACTCCCCACTTGCGCATCAACACTGACTTCCACCTGATTATCCGCCCCCGTTTTATTGCCATTCAACACCATGCGTGCGCCGCTATCATCTTGGATAAGCGACGCTTGTACACCGGGATTTTTCGGATCGCTATTAATCGCACGCACGATGTCTGCCAAGCTGTCTTTGCCTTGGGGAACATCAATCACACTGGTGCGATTACCCATGGTAATAGTGAGCTTGCCACTACCTAAAGACGCATCAGCATCAACGCCCGGTGACACAAGCTTGTGTGCACCCGCGAGTTGCTGAACATCGATTTGATAACGACCGGGGATGGCATCTGGCGTCGCGCTGGCGCCAAGTGCGTCTGGATTGCTAACTGATGTGGTTCTCGCCGCAAAACCTTCATTGCGACGAAAATCGTACATTTGGGTTTTGAGTTTATCGAGAGATTCTTTTAAGCGGCCAAACGCACTGATGTCGGTTTCGACATCATTCATGCGTTTGACGATACGCTCTTGTTTAGGTGCACGCTCAGCATCCACGATTTTAGTGACCATGGAGTTGATATCCATGCCACCGCCCATGCCTGCTGCCTTAACACTCATAACGACTCTCTCACCTCGTTATACCTTTTCTGTGACAAGCCCTCGCGCGTGTTGCGACAATTGCTTAGCAAGCTCTAACATTTCCTGCTCTGGGATCTGACGGATGATGTCACCACTGTTCATTTCATAAACGGTGATCACACTGCGTCCTGTGTCTTCATCCAAACGGAATGCGAGCCCCTTGTTAAAGTCGGACATAAACTCATCGAGCCGCTCTACCAACTTCTCCAGTTGTTTGCGTTGTAGCTGGCGATTTTCCTCAATGCGCTGTGACTGCTCTACACGGCGTTGTTGCATTGACTCTCTCGCCTCACGACGCTCTGCCTGCTGGTGCTGGCTGACCGGATCTGGGCGTACTTTTCCAACTCTTACATCTCTAGCAACCTTTGTGCCATCAGAATGAGCTGAGTGCGGCAGGGATGAATTTGTAACGGATGAAATGTCCATCGCTATTCACCTCCCAAAACGTAGCGGCGGCGATTAGGCCGCCACTCGTGAATGGTTTAACCGAGCAAGCTCAGTGCGGCTTGTGGTGCCTGCTTGGCTTGCGCCAAAATAGAGGTACCAGATTGCTGCAAGATTTGTGACTTGGTCAAGTTGGTTGTTTCTTTGGCAAAGTCAACATCACGGATACGGCTGTTAGAGGCCGAGACGTTTTCATTAACGTTATCCAAGTTGGCAATGGTGTGGCTCAAGCGGTTTTGCTTCGCACCCAATTCCGCACGGTGAGAGTCGATAAACTGCATTGCATTATCAATCATACCCACGGCTTTTTGCGCACCACCCATAGACGAAACATCAACATCTTTAATGGTTTCATCTACTTTGGTACCCAT
This sequence comes from Salinivibrio sp. PR6, assembly GCF_001995955.1. Classification (NCBI taxonomy): domain Bacteria; kingdom Pseudomonadati; phylum Pseudomonadota; class Gammaproteobacteria; order Vibrionales; family Vibrionaceae; genus Salinivibrio; species Salinivibrio sp. PR6. The sequence continues at coordinate 249,471 of NZ_MUFA01000001.1, forward strand.
GGCTAGCGATGTTGCCAAGGCGCCGGTGAAGGTAGCATCTGATCCAGCACCGGTTACGATTTGCAGCTCGCCATCTTCAGTCACAGACGCGCTCAGCTTGTCTTGAGATTGACCATTGATGTAAGTAGCGATCTCTTCAATATCATCTCCGCCTTTGGCCGTCACGTTGATAGACGTAGACGTGCCGTCAGCGTTAGTGATATTGATTGCCATGGTGGCACCGGCAGTCGCCGTCCAACCTGCTGATTTTGCGTTAGCCGCCGTAAAGCTTGCCCCACCCATTTCACTGTGGTCTGCACGGATGTTTTTAAACTCCATCATCACAGCTTCACCGGCGTCTGCACCCACTTGGAAAGAGCGCGTACCGAAGGTACCGTTAAGCAGTTTCGCCCCACCAAACGAGGTGGTTTCTGCGATACGGTTCAGTTCGTCTTTCAGCGCAACAACCTCTTCTTGGATTGCAGCACGTTCAGAGTCACCGTTCGCACCGTTAGCTGATTGCAGTGACAAGTCACGCATACGTTGCAAGATGTTGCTTGACTCTTCCATCGCACCTTCAGCGGTTTGCGCCATTGAGATGCCGTCATTCGCATTTCGTACAGCCACGCCCAAACCACTGCTTTGTGCCATCAAACGGTTAGAAATCTGAAGGCCTGCCGCGTCGTCTTTAGCACTGTTAATGCGAGAACCGGATGACAAACGCTCCATCGAGTTGTTCAGCGCATCCGTTGAGTTATTCAAATAACGCTGAGCAGTCATCGCAGGGACGTTAGTGTTAACAGTAATAGCCATAACTATTCTCCTTTGGTTCTAGGTCCGGCTTCGCCCAGCTGACCAGGGAAAACCAGTATCAAAATTGTTCACAACCCATTTAGCGGCGCACGTTGAGAAAGCTTTAGCTTTTTTTGTCGGTGCTTGGCGGTGCATTTACACCACTGCCGTAAGGCGCTATGAAGGTTAACGCCCAAAGGAGAAATATCTTTAGCAAGATTTTGCGAAAAAATGGCACAAAAAAAAGCGGCAACCCATTGCCGCTTTTAGTGTGTTGATATAAAGAGAATTATTGCAGAAGGTTCAGTGCCGCTTGTGGCATCTGTTTCGCTTGCGCCAACATGGAGGTGCCCGCCTGCTGCAAGATCTGCCCTTTGGTCATTGCCGTGGTCTCTCGGGCAAAGTCGGTATCGCGGATCCGGCTATTCGATGCCGCCACGTTTTCCTGAATATTCGACAAGTTGCTAATGGTGTGGCTGAGTCGGTTTTGCTTGGCACCCAAGTCCGCACGTTGGCTGTCAATATAGCGCATAGCCGAATCAATCACCCCAACGGCCATTTGCGCGCCACCAACATCCGACACATCGAGGTCGGCGGCGGTGACCAAATCACCATTGCCAGACACCATCCCCAACGAGGTCGCCAGTCCGCCACCAAAGGTCACCGCACCTTCAACTTTGTGCTCTTCGATAAAGACTTGTAGTTGACCCTCTTCATCGACTGAGGCGGTTAACATTTCGCCAGACTGACCATTAATGTAACTGGCCAGCTCCTCGACATCATCACCCGCTTTCGCGGCGATGGCCATGCTCACGTTTTGGCCATCTTTAGTAGTAAACTGCAGCTGCAACGTTGCCGCCGCAGGATCGACTTCCCACCCTGCCGATTTTGGCTGAGTACCCGTGAACTCGACCCCACCCATGCGGAAATCATCAGCGCGAATACTCGATAGTCCCATGATGATCGCCTCACCGGCATCCGCACCAATTTGGAACGAGGCTTCACCAAACGAGCCATTAAGCAATCGACGGCCACCAAACGCCGTGGTTTCAGCAATCCGGTTAAGCTCATCTTTCAGTGCTTCTACCTCTTCTTGGATAGCGACACGCTCAGATTTACCATTGGCACCGTTTGCAGACTGGAGGGAAAGATCCCGCATACGCTGCAAAATGTTGGTCGATTCCTGCATTGCCCCTTCGGCAGTCTGCGCAATAGAAATACCATCATTGGCGTTTCGCATTGCCACATCAAGGCCTCGTGTTTGGGCAACCAAACGGTTAGAGATCTGCAAACCCGCCGCGTCGTCTTTAGCACTGTTAATTCGGCTACCTGACGACAGACGTTCCATTGAATTATTCAACTCATCGGTCGCTTTATTCAGGTAACGCTGCGCAGTCATCGCAGACACGTTGGTGTTAACTGTTACACCCATTTTGCTCTCCTTTGACTTTCGCTTGCTTTGCGAAACAGCCTACCCGCGACGTGTTGCACTGTGTTTGGCGGTGCTGCGGGAACAGCTTGTTAATCAGTTTCAAAATCAGCCCGTTCAAAAACTGGCCGCTTGTTCGAATAAATACAATATGTGTGCCAACTTTTATAAATCATTAAAAATCATAATGTTAAATGCTTTTCGTTGTCCTGATAGCCAAAATTGATTCAAAAAACGCTGCCGCTTTTCTGTGCTTGGCGGCAAGGTGCGGCAATGCCTCGCCTAGCTTTTTGCCGTCTATGTGAGCGTTAGCCTGCAAGTTAGCGGCCAACTTCGCTCAACAGCCGGACGCGAGGCATATTTTTTGCTAAATTATTGGCTTATCGATTCTCGCCAGCCTCTTGCGGTAATACGCGAGGCTCTCACGGATAACAGGACGATGTAACCGATGACGCAAGACAATGACGGCCACACTAATATGACGCTAGATGACGCCTTCCAGCTCGGGATTCGTCTTTACCAAGAAGGGAAGAAAACCGACGCGCGGCAAGTGTTCGAGCAAATACTGAGCCACGCACCCGATACCGTGCAAGTGCGGCAAGTGCTGGCCGTATTGGATGCGGAAGCGGGGCAACACACGCAAGCAATGGCTCACCTTGACCACGCGCTTGAGCATGCCCCTGACGATCTGTCTTTGTTGTTCGATAAGGCACAGCTATTGACGCAACAAGGGCATAATCACGCGGCCATGGAACTTGTTGAGACATTGTTTGCCGCCGCTCCGACGAACCAAGACATCCTTAATTTGCGTGAGCAGTTAACGGCCAAGCTCGGCCTACAGGGAGAAAGTCGTCGAACGCATGCTTTGCGTGACGAGCTCCACCAGCTAAAAAACCAAGGGCTGGCCGATGAAATTAACAAAACCTTGTCAGTGGCGGCTGATTTGGTCGCTGATGGGCATAGTGACCAAGCTGAGCAGCTTTACCAAACCATACTCACGCTGGAGCCGGATTACCCACCGGCGCTGATGGCATTGGCGCAACAAGCATTGGATCAGAAAGCGTTCGGCAAAGCACAACAATTGCTACTACGTGGCAGTGAAAAAGCACAGGCTCATCCAGTTTGGCAACTGCTACTCATCCGCGCAGAAGCCGGACTGGGGGAGTATGCCAGCGCGCGCCAGCGCTGTTTAACGACCTATAAGCAAACGCAAGACACGGCATTTTTACGTCAACTCCTGGTGGTTTATCTCAATGAAGCTAACTGGCTAGAAGCAAGTAAACTGGCCAAACAATGTTTGCGTGATGAACCTGAGCGCGGTGAATTACACTATGCCTATGCCCGTGCGACCTTCGAACTGCTCAAGCAGCACCATCAATTTACCCAAGATAAATTAACCGATTGCTACCAGATCCACCTCAAGGCACTCAATCATGTCAAGGATAAGCAAGCCAATACGTTACAAGCACAACTGGGCGAGCTTGATTGGTATATGGGCGATATTGAGCAAGCACAGCATCGTCTAGAAGCATTGCTATCGGCGCAGCCGGATGATCAGGCACTGCGATTTAACCTGGCGTTTGTCTATCGTACGCAAATGGCCTGGGAGAAATTCTACCAAGCCAATGAAGCTGGGATTGAATGCGGTCGCCGCCTCAAATATCACGGCAACTTACCCCGTTGGGATTTATCTCGGCCAAAAACCGATGCCGTGCTTATCATGCCCGAGCAAGGGGTTGGGGATGAACTGGCTTATTTTCACAATGTTGCCATGGTGGTTGAACGCGCTCGGAAAGTGTATGTCGGCTGTGATCCCCGCTTAGAGCCCCTACTACGCCAAGCTTTCCCCAGCACGGAAATTGTGCCCATTTCTCGTACTGACGGGAAAGACATTTTTGTGCCAGAGCATGTCCTAGCCGATATTGATAGTTGGATTGCCGGTGGCTCGTTGGCGGGCCTGTGCTACCAACACTTTGGGCGCCATTTGTATCACCAAACCTACATTGTCCCAGATGTCACCGCCGATGCGCCTTGGATCGCCCCGTTAGCCGAGCTACATCAACACGGGCCCGTGTTTGGCGTGTGTTGGCGAAGTGGCCTCGCCGCCGCCACCCGTAATATTCACTATTTGGTCGCGGATGAATTGGCTGGCTGGATAAAAACCATGCGCCAGCTTTGCCCCAATGCCCAGTTTGTCAATTTGCAATATGGTGAGTGTGATAAAGAACTCAGTAAAATTAAGAAACAAACGGGGATCGAGATCGTCTCCTTGCCGGGACTGGATCTTAAAAATGACTTTATGGGGACGGCGCACACAATCAAACAATTGTCTGGTGTGTTTACCGCAGGGACAGCGGTACACAGGCTGACCGTCGCCGTTGGCACCCCATGTTATGTGTTTTTTGCCGGCCATCAGCACAGTGATATGCAAACCCCTGACGCGATGCCGGGGAACCATGAGTACGCGTTCAGTTATCCGCCCATGCTCAAAGATAAGCAACCCCTGCTCGATGCCATGGCACACCGTATGGTGAGTGACCTCTGCCCCTAAAGGATGAGACTGCAAGTCTAAACGGATACAAAACGGGGCCGCTGATGCGACCCCGTTTTTCTCTTATCCTCGGCATCTTGTGGCCACCAAAGGCTTACGCTTTGGGTTAGATATAATTAAACAGCGAGAGATCTTTCGTTTTGGCAAAGGCCTGTTGGGACGCTTGCAGCGCGAGCATGTCCTCGTTCATATCGATGGCCGCCTGGGTATAGTCCAAGTCTTCCATGGTGCCCAGTGAGCGGTTGAGTACCAACTTGAAGTCTTTGTGCATACTTTCTTGCCGATCTAAGGTGGTCAGTCGTGTTCCCACTTCTGAACGAGCCTTGTTCAAATGCTTGAAGGCTGCTGCAAACTGTTCGGTCACTTGGTGGAGTTCTGCTGTGGCAGACGCATCGTCAATATCGGCATAAGACAGCGCGGCACCATTTTTAAACGAATCAAAAACGTTAAAACTGTCTTGCCTTTCAAGATTAATGGTATCACCTGGCTTCATCTCACCCTCGAAAGTCATTTTCAGCGTGTTCCACTCAACGCCGTTTTGAGGATCATAGAGCCCGGCACTGACCTCAGTACCATCTTGCATCAACGAGTAGGTGGTGTCTCCACTCGCATTAACGTCAAAAGACACCGAATAGTTAGAGGTATCCGCATCATTGGTATTTTCCGCTTTCGCCATCAGCAGTAAAGACCCGTCTTCAAGATCGTATTCAGGCTGATAATCACCAAAAGGGTTATCAATTTCCATAAACAGTTTATCGCCTGGATCAGACGTCGGCACTTCTACCGCTGGGGCTACTTGGGCCGTACGAAAGTAACTATCCCCCGCATAACGCACGTTGCCTTGGCTATCACGATAAAAAGGCTGCGTACTGGTTTGGGTACCAGAAAACAAGAAATTGCCTGACTCATCCTTGGTATTCACCAAGTCCATAAAGTTATCAAACATCCCTTGCAAATCTTGCCGATGCGCGGTGCGGTCTTCCACCGATAACGAGCCGTTGATCATCGCCATCACTTTGCGTTTCGCGCCGTCCATGAGCTGTTCGGACTCATCAATCGCGATTTCTTCGCGAGTTTGTCGGTTTCGCGCTAACGTTATCGAGTCAATAAATTGGTCAATCTGCTCATCTTGCTGGCGAAAGTTTTGAATGTAGATAGACGACACCGGATCATCACCGGATGTAATAACACGTTTCCCCGTCGCCATCTGCTCTTGGTTATCCTGCACCTTCACATTCTGACGCATAATGTCGTTGGAGACCGACTGGTAATTGTGAAAGCTGGCAATACGACTAATCATACTGTCCTACCTTATCGCGTTGCATTGAGCAGAGAGTCAAATGTTTCGTTAGCGGCGGTCATAATCCGTGACGCCGCCATGTACGCGCGCTGAAACTTCATCATATTGGCCGCTTCTTCATCCAGGTTCACCCCAGACACTTCCGCCACACGACTTTCTGCGGCATCGTGTTCAACCATACTCACATCTTGCAGACGCTCATAAGAGGCTTTTTGCACCCCAAGATCGGTACTTAGTCCCTCATAGACATCGAGCACCGTCGAGCGACCGTTATCCATTAGTTTTTCCGTTTGCAGCTCCTGCATACGGATAAGATTACTATTGTCACCATCAGCCGGGATAAGGCTGATAGCCAGCACATCATCCGGTGCCGCTTTATCGTTGACCTCAATGATGGTGCCATTGACATCAACCGGCCCACCCGGTGGGTAGGCCTGTGGCGCGACCAAGACTTGCCCCTTAGGGTCGGTCACCGCAAATTGGCTACCATCGGGGGAGATCCGCACTTGAAACTCTTTTTGTCCACCGGCTTGTAGAATTCGCACATCACCGTCGCCATGGCTCACCGAACTTGCACTGACATAACTTTGCGCCGCGATATCTGCCGGATCCTCCATGGTCACACGCATTTGCCCTGCCGCTGAGCGAGCGGGACGAATCAATACGCGTTCATTGGCCGCCAAGCCGGCATCCACTTGCACTCGCATTCCGTCAACATTAAAACTAGGCGGGGTGCCACTCGGTGTCACCGTCGATTGCTTTCCATCCGGTGATGTCAGGGTATATTGGGTGCCATCAAATTTCAGTTGATAATCGCCCCGTTTGAGCTGCTGAAGATCATCGATATAGACTTTTAAGTCAGCGGTAGAGTCGCCGTTTTGGATCACTCGGGCGCTGGCAATACGGTCATTATTAAAGTCAGTGAAAATATTCTTTCCCACTTCCCCATTCAGATCAAAACCCTGACTCTGTAAGTCATTGAGGGATTGAGAGAAGCCAATGGCCATCCGACCTAATTCGTCTCGCGCTTGTCCTAAGGTATCATCACGATATTCAAACAATGCCCCGAGTTTGCCGCGGATGTCTTGATTAGAAATCGCTTTCACTGTCTTCCCTTCCACCAACGCCAAACGACGCTCTTGATGGTCAGGCTTACCCGGCAAGGTGGTCAATTCACTGCTATTCATGCCAGACACCAACATATGGCCACTGCCGATAATCACGTTGAATAGCCCATCTTCTCGCGCGTTTACGCTCACTTGGGTATATTCAGAGAGCTCTCGGATCAGCTTGTCATGCCGGTCTAGCAAGTCATTGGCTTCGGCGGGCGTTTTCAGTATGGCTTTATGCACATCCACCAACTCTTGACCAATGTCATTCATTCGTTTGACGGTGGCATCAATTTGCGAGGACGTATCAATTGATTGCTGCTGCAACACACCATAAACATCGTTCATACCAGAAGCGACCATACGCGCTTTCTCGAGCACGACTTTACGAGCGCCCATGTCGCTGGGGCTATCTGCCAGCCCTTTGACCGCCCCATAAAATTCGTTCATATTCTCGGGTATTTTTTTGGCCGAATGCGCCATCATATCGTCAAGCCGCCCAAGCTGCTCATTGCGGGCAGCAGCATGAGAAAGGTTTGACGTCGAGACATTTAACTCGTTGACCGCAAACTTGTCATAGTTGCGGCGTATTGCCGCGGCATGGACACCGGTGCCGTAGTTATTGCCGCCCCAAAACTGGACATCATTGGTTTTTTGCTCAACCGACTGACGACTATATCCCTCCGTATTCACGTTAGAGATATTGTGACCTGTTGTATTCAGCTGTCGCTGCGCAGTCAGTACGCCTTGCGACCCAAGGGAAAGCAGGTCCAAGCCCATTGTGCCTCCAAATAACCCGGCAATTAAAACGAGATACTAGGGGTTAAGCAAAAATTGAGCCAAGGAGTGAATTTGAGTTATTGTCTCATTAAAACAATGTATTAAGGAGTTCAAGAGTACAATTGAAGCAAGATGAAGTAAAAACGGCAAGCTCTTGCCTGCCGCCGCCTTAGTCCATCATGCCACGCACTTGGTCGAGCACACGAATGACTTTATCGGCATATTCCGGATCGGTGGCATATCCGGCTTGATGAAGCGCCCGAATAAACTGTTCAGGTTGCGCAGATTGCGATAAAGCTTGCTCATAGCGCGGGTTGTCACGCAAAAATGAGACGAAATCGTCAAAACTCTCTTGATAGGAGGGGTACGACCGAAAGCTTGCCGTTTCTTTGACCGGGATCCCGTCATACACTTCCAGGGTTTGTGTGGCGACTTTATCGCCTCCCCAACGTTGATCCGCTTTTATATTAAACAAGTTATGACTGTTATCGCGGGCATTGGCGATAACCTTTTTCCCCCAACCGGTTTCTAGTGCTGCTTGAGCAAGAATAATCGCCGGATCCGTGCCTAACGCGCGAGCCGCGCGACGAGCATGCGGTGCCAGCGTGTTCACAAAGGAGTCAGGCGAATCGAAGCCTTCTGAACGTTGGGGCGTAGGGGTGCTAGCGACTGGCGGCGCGATAGACTGACTATCGAGTGCCGCAATCGCTTTTTCTGCTGCCTCTCGACTACGGTTTTGATCCAACGGCAAAGATTGCGCCGACGCGCGAGCCGCTTCATTCATATCTGGCTGGCTGTCGCCTTGCGCTTTGCCTAATTGTTCAACAATCATATCGGCGAGGCCCAGTGAACCCTCTCGGCTTAGTTCACTGGCCATTTGTTCATCGGCCATCTGCTCATAAAACTTCGAGGTGCGATCGTCGATTAAGTCAGACTCAAACGCCTCATTGGCATCACGCATTGACTTGAACAGCATCTGGGTAAATAAGGACTCGAACTGCTCGGCGGCTGAACGCAACGCCGCTTGCTCATCCCCTTCTTCCCCTTTCACGGCTTGGCGACGTAGTGAGTCGAGCTGGCTTATATCGTGTACAAATTGACTATCAACAGGAGATTTCATGCGTTGCCCTATATCACTATCAATTGGCCATCAATGGCCCCAGCTTGTTTCAGCGCTTGCAGAATCGCCATGAGATCGGAGGGTGCAGCACCAACGCCATTCACGGCGCGGACTAAGTCGTCTAATGTCACGCCAGGTTTAAAGTGGAACATCCGCCCTTGCTCTTCCTCAACATTGATCTCGGTATCAGGCGTGACCACAGCTTCACCGCCACCTAATGGATTAGGCTGATCAACATTGAAGTCTTCTTGGATCGAGACCGTCATGCCGCCATGGGTGATCGCCGCAGGGCGAAGGCGCACATTTTGCCCGACCACAATCGTGCCAGTGCGAGAATTAACGATTATTTTCGCTGCCGCATCACCCGGCTGAAACTCAATATTTTCAACCGTTGATAAGAAAGCCACACGCTGGCTAACATCACGCGGCGCTCTGACTCTCACTGAGGTTGCATCCATAGCTGATGCGGTTGACGGACCAAGAAAGCGATTAACCGCATCCGCCATACGCTGTGCGGTAGTAAAGTCGGATTGGAATAAGTTGAAAGTCAGGTAATCACCACGACCAAAAGGATTAGGAACTTCCCGCTCAACGGACGCGCCATTAGTGATCCGTCCAACGGTTGGGGTGTTGCCCACCAACTGAGAGCCATCAGCACCGGTGGCGCTAAAACCGCCCACAATCAAGTTTCCTTGTGCGGTCGCATAGACATTACCATCCAAGCCTTTGAGAAAAGTTTGTAACAAGGTGCCACCACGTAAGCTCTCTGCCGAACCAATCGACGACACGGTAACGTCAAGTTTTTGACCTTGTTTTGCAAACGCGGGCAAGTCAGCGGTGACGGCAACGGCGGCAATGTTAGCTGATTGAGGATTGATATCTGGCGGCAATTGGATGCCAAAGTTTTCCAGCATCGACTTAAAGCTTTGATCGGTAAAGGGCGTGCTTTCACCTGTACCGGGTAACCCCACCACCAAGCCATAGCCGGTTAGGGTGTTACTGCGTACCCCTGCGACCTCCGCCACATCTTTGATGCGCGCGGCGAGGCTTGGCATCGCCACCATCAGCAAGACTATCGATAACAACCACTTTTTCACGTCAACTCTCCGACACATTGTAGGGCTACAAGGTGACATTAAAGAATCGTGCCAACCAGCCTTGCTCTTGGGTATCTTGTCGCTCACCTGTCCCTGAATACTGAATTCTAGCGTTGGAAATACGGGTCGAAGCAATGGTGTTGTCAGGGCCAATATCGGCCGGGCGAATTGTACCGCTGAGGCGGATATATTCATCCCCTGAATTCAAGGTAAGCCACTTTTCACCGCGTACCATCAAATTCCCATTCGCGAGTACATCCACCACCTGTACAGAGATAGAGCCTTGCAGGCTGTTGCTCTGATCCGCCGAGGTGGAGCCGGTTACCGAGTTGTCGTTACTGACCTCGTACGACAGTGTTCGCTCGCCAATGGTGATCTCCTCACCGCCTAGTGATAAGGGATCCATACTGAGATCATTGGATTTAGCCAAGTCAGAACTGGCACTTTTTTGCGCTTGGGTGTTTTCTTCCAGCATCACGGTCACAATGTCACCCAGACTACGTGGTTTTGAACCATCGTACAGGTCACGCTGGTCATTCACGTTGAATAAGGATCCTGTCGCCGTGGCGTAATGCTCGGGCGCTTGTTGCGGCCGGATTGGCGACCACGCTGGATCATCCGCTTTGGGGTCTTCACGTTGACGCAATAAGCCAATCAAGCCTTCGCTGTCCGGTGTGGTGTCCCCTTCGACCGCGTCGGTGGTCGAGGTCGCTTGGTCAAGATCACTGCCTGTGTCTTGTTGCCCCGGCAATGAACAGCCACCTAGCCCCAACAAGGTGGCAAGGAAAAGGCCTGGGATTAATATACGTTGCACCGTCATCATTGCCTCCTTAACCCTTATTACAGCTGCTGATTGACGTAGCTGAGCATCTGGTCGACCGACGAGATCACTTTGGAGTTCATTTCGTAGACGCGCTGAGCCTCAATCATATTCACCAGCTCTTCGGTGACATTCACGTTAGAGGTTTCCAGCATCGATTGCTTCACTTCACCGAACCCATCGAGTCCAGGCACCCCCTCTTGAGGATCACCACTCGCACCAGTGGGCAGGTAAATATTCTGGCCGATAGGCTCCAACCCACCTGGGTTAATAAAATCAACCGTGGTTATTTGCCCGAGTACTTGGTTCTCTTGTTGACCACGTAATCGCACAGACACTTCACCATCCGTTCCGACCGTAATTTGTACCGCGTCTTCAGGAACAGTAATTTCTGGCTCTAGCGTATAGCCCGCACCTGATGTCACTATCGTGCCTTCGTCATTCAGGGTAAATTGGCCGTTACGCTGATAGCCAATGTTGCCATCAGGCAGTAATACTTGGAAAAAGCCATCCCCTTCAATCATCATATCAAGGGCATTGTCTGTGGTTTGCACATTACCATTGGTGTGCACGCGCTGAGTGGCCACCACTTTTGAACCAGCACCGAGCATCAATCCACTGGGCAACTCAGTGTTCTGTGAGGATTGCCCACCTGGTTGGTTGATGTTCTGGTAGAAGAGATCTTCAAACACCGCGCGTGATTTTTTAAACCCGACCGTGGATGCGTTGGCTAGGTTATTCGAAATCGTCGAGATATTGGTCTGCTGCGCATCAAGTCCGGTTTTACTGACCCATAATGCTGGATGCATAATTACTTCCTCTTAATAAACCTTAGCCAAGCCGTAATAACGATGAAGACGACTCGTCCATTTTTTCCGCGGTTTTCATTAACTTCACTTGCATTTCAAAATGACGTTGCAAGTCGATTAACCCAGTCATTTCACCCACAGCGTTGACATTACTGCCTTCTAACGCGCCCGTTTGCAACGTCACACCCGCATCGGCCGGAAACACAGTGCCGGGCTCTTTGGGTTTGAACACGCCGTCTTTGTCTTTAAAGAGATCTTGATTATCTGGGCGAACCAGTTTGATTCTATCCACCACTTCCATCGCATCAGCTGGCGCACCTTGGGGGAGTACAGAGACACCGCCGTCTTTGCCCACTTCAATTTTGGCTGCAGGGAGGGGAATAAATATCGGGCCCCCACTCTCTCCGACAATGAGGTTACCATTACTGTTTTGGAGTAAGCCGGTTTGATCCACTTTGAGATGGCCCGCACGGGTATAGCCTTCTTGCCCTTGGCTGTCTAGCACTGACATCCAGCCTTCACCTTGCACCGCCACATCGAGGTTTCGGCCAGTGGTGATCGTCGAGCCTTGTTCAAAGCTATATCCAGGTCGCTCAGTCATGTTAAACACACGGCTGGGTAGTCCTTCACCATAGGCCTGCATGGAGCGAGATTGCTCTAAATCTGCTCGAAAGCCTGTGGTGCTGACATTGGCCAGGTTATTGGCGCGCAGTTGCATGGCCTGCATATCTTGCTTTGCGCCACTCATGGCTAGGTATAACGAGCGATCCATAATTGGTTGCCTCCACAATCGTTCTACAGAGAAGAAAGCAAAGAGCGTGCCAGTAATTTAAATCGTTCAATATCAGAACTTTAACAGGGATGTGGTGTGGTTAAAAAGAAAGAAAAAAGGGGGAGAATGGAAAAGCCTTGCCGCCCTATGACTAAGCGGCAAGGCGTATCATCGCTAGCGGATCTGTAGGATATTTTGTTGCATCTGGTTGCTCACTTCCAAGGCACGCGAGTTTGCTTGGAAATTTCGCTGCGCGGTGATCAAATCAACCAACTCTTGGGTCATATCGATATTGGACTGTTCGATCGTGCCACTTTTTACCTGCCCAAAGGCGCCTTGCATGGCTTCACCAAAAATGGGATCACCCGAGTCTTGCGTCACATCCCATTGCGTATTGCCCACTTGTGCCAAGCCTTGCTGGTTGGCAACACGCACCATCGCCACTCGTCCTAGCGCGACATTTTCACCGTTACTGTATGTCGCCATGATAGTGCCTTTAGGATCAATGTCGACTTTGGTGAGATACCCCGTGGTTGCGCCATCATCGGTGAATTTTCGCATCTCAAACGGTGCCGCATACTGGGTCGGATTATCGAAGTTGAGCGTAAGCTGCTGATCACCATTCGCGCCGTTCATTTCCAATCCTGCCCCCGCAGGCCCTAGGGCATCGGTCACGATCGGGTTACCACCATTGATATTGTTCACTGAACCATCAGAGTTAAAGTCGATGGTGTGGCCAACCTGTCCAGCGGCATTGGTTGAATTACCCCCTTGGATATTCACCGGCTTCTCGCCTTCAGGATCTGTCATGGTGTAGTACACTGACCAGCTGTTCGGGTTCGCCGGATCGTTGCCTTTTACATAGTACGTCGACAACTTATATGGCTGACCGAGGGAGTCATAGACTGTGGCAGAGGTTTGCTTATTGTAAGTTTCTGGATCTTCAAAATTGAACTGCGCGGGATCTTTCTCTTCCCCGCCAGCAGGCAAGTTCAAGCCAATATCAACATTTTGTGACGCACGAGGCTGGCCAAACTGATCCGGGACGTTGAGCGACTGCGGCTCATACGACGAAACCTGCTGAGTATCAGGGTCGACATTATAACCGAGCAGATACTGGCCTTCAGAGTTGATAATGTCGTTATTTTTATCAAGGTGGAAGGCACCGTTGCGCGTTAAGTGGTAATCGTTGTTTTGCAGCTTGTCATTTGACACGCCGAAAAAACCATTACCGCTAATCCGCAAATCAAGCGGGTTGTTGGTGTAGATACTCGAGCCTTCGTGGAACTGCTGTGCCACGGTCGACGTTTGTACACCGGTCCCGTTCGTGGTCTTCGAATTAGAGAAGATGGAGGTTGAGTAGACATCACCAAACTCAGCACGTGACTCCTTAAAGCCATACGTATTGGCATTCGAGATGTTGTTACTGGTGGTGTTCATGTCTTTCTGGGCCGCACCAAGGCCACTTAACGCAATATTAAAACCCATTGCTTTTCACTCCTAATAAATCGGTTAGCCTTTCGTCACATTTCCGACGTCGGCATTACCGACCTCTAGCACTTCAGCAAGCTTAAACGGTGAGGAGAAGCCGGCAAGATTTAGCATCACGTTGCCATCGCCATTCCCCAGCAAGACACTGTTTACATTGGCATAGGTCGACACATCAAACTCTTGAGTTTGGCCATCAACCAAGCCGCTAACTTTGAGCTTATAGGTCCCTTCCGGCATAGGATTGCCGTTATCGTCGAGCCCATCCCATTCCACACGGTGATCGCCCGGCGGTTTGGCACCCATACTGAACGTTCGTAATAGCTGTCCTTGTTCGTTTTCAACTCGGACACTGACGTTATCGAGCGCACGCGGCAACTTCACCATACCAGCCACACCGCCAGTCTCTCCTTTAACACCTGTCGATCCAGGCACAAGGACATCACGTCCGACCAAGGATGACGCTTGCAATGCTTGGTTGGAAGTAATCGACTCGTTGAACGTATCAAACTGATTGTTCATTTTGCCGATGCCTTCTACCGTCGCAAAAGACGCCATCTGCGAGATCATCTTGTCATTATCGACAGGTTTGAACGGATCCTGTTGTGACAGCTGTTTGGTGAGCAGAGAAAGAAAGTCTTCTTGCTTGAGTGCCTGTTTGCCTGTTGTACTATCTTGGCTCTCTTGCAGTTTTTTCTCTTGCTGCGCCTTTAGCTGGTCAATGTAGGACAGTCCGTTACTCGAACCTGTACCGTCGATTCCGGCCATCTTCGCCTCCTACATTACTGCCCCATCTGAAGCGTACGCATCAGCATTTGTTTACTGGCATCGGCAACCTGCACGTTGGTCTGGTAGGCCCGCGATGCCGAAATCATGTTCGCCATTTCTTCCATGACATTGACGTTCGGTTTGAAGATATACCCTTCTTCATTCGACATTGGATGATCAGGGTTATATTCCGCCCGTAATGGCTTTTGGCTTTCCACAATACCGTCAATGTTGACCGGCACACTTTCCCCTTGCTGTTTGAAGCGGTTAAGCTCCGCAGAGAAAATCGGATGCCGAGCTCGATACGTTTCTTCCGCAGAACTGCTCACCGAGTTGGCATTGGCCAGGTTGCTTGATGTGGTGTTCAATCGTACTGACTCGGCACTCATCGCCGATCCCGACACGTTAAAAATATTAAACAAACTCATCGATTATTTCCCATTCAATGCCTTCTTCATGTTCTTGAACTTAGAGCCAAGAAAGTCCAGTGAGGCTTGGTATTCTAGTGCGTTCTGCATGAACAAATTCTTTTCTAATTGCGCATCAACCGTGTTGCCATCGCCAGTGTCTGGTTGCGTGGGGATACGGTATTTCTTTTCCCCCATCACCTGGCTAGAGGCAGCAATGTGCCGCTCATTGGTGCGGCTTAGGCCAATACTTGCCTCGGATGTTGCCGCTTTTAAGGCGCGTTGAAAGTCGATGTCTTGCGCCTTGTAACCTGGCGTGTTGGCATTAGCAATGTTGCTAGACAGGGTTTCTGCCCGCTTGCCTCTAACGCCAACTGTGTGCTGGTGCACACCAAGTGCATTGTCAAATGTGATCGCCATGGACAACCTCCGAGTTCTTACTGCATGTAATAAAGCAAACAGGGTGCCAAGTTTTCAACAAGGCCTTGTTTTTGTCTTCAGCTCAGGTGGGACGCGGGGTGAGAGACAGGAATGTCTATCGATAAAAAGTGAGAGAGCGGCAGAGAGATGTAAAAAGCGGCAAACCATGTGCCGCTTTGCCGCCTGCTATTTAAGCTTATAGATAATGCCGGGGTTACAGCGGATCATTTCAAACTTGTCGGTTAACCCCGTGAGTGACTCCGACGCGCCCAAGATCAAGTAACCGCCAGGATTCAATGCCCCCGCCATCTGATTCAACACTTTGGCTTTCATATCAGGTGAAAAGTAGATCAGTACATTACGACAAAAAATGATGTCGAACTTGCCTAACAGACTATAGCTTTCCATCAAGTTTTGCGGGCGGAACGTCACCATGCGCTTGATATTTTCTTTCACCCGCATTTTGCCATCTCCCACGTCCTCGAAAAAGGTACGTCGACGTTCCGGCGACAGTCCGCGTCCCAGTGCCAAGTTGTCGTATATCCCCTGGCGACACGCCTCCAGCATGGATGTCGATATATCAGTCGCGGTGATACTCACGCTTCCAAGCATGCCAGGTTTGCGTTGCTGGGTTTCCGCCACCGTCATGGCAATGGAGTAGGGCTCCTGCCCTGAGGAGCTTGCTGAAGACCAGATTTTTATCGGCTTACGAGATTTGGCTAGCTCGGGTAACAAACGATGTGCCAGCACTTCATACGGATAAGTATCGCGAAACCATAAGGTTTCATTGGTGGTCATCGCATCTATCGCAGCGACTGCCAGCTCGCGATTACGTCCAGTGGTGACTGACTTTATCAACTCTGACAGCGACCCCAAGCCAAATTTATTCACCAGCGGGCTCAAGCGGCTACGTACCAGGTACTGCTTGCTATCTCCCAGTACGATCCCACACTTGGCTTCGAGATGTTTGCAAAAGTCTCGATATTCTTGGTCACTGATTGCTACATTTGTCATTAATTAACTCAATCGCTCTGGTTGGGTTACGACTTAACCGCCTCGAGTACGGCAGAGCCCAATTCATCAGGGTCGAACTTCGCAATAAACGAGTTAGCCCCGACACGCTGAACCATGGCCTCGTTAAATACCCCACTCAATGATGAATGCAATACTACATGAAGATCCTTGAGACTCGAATCTTTTCTAATCTCGGTTGTGAGGGTATACCCATCCATTTCAGGCATTTCGATATCGGATATCACCAAGGCAAGTTGACTGTAGATGCTTCCCTCGGCGGCCATTTCTTTCAGTTTTTCTAACGCTTCTTTGCCATCTTGTACCAAGATAACGTCATACCCGACGCTTTCAACCGCGCGCTTCACCTGACGGCGTGCGACGCTGGAGTCATCGGCCACTAACACTTGGCTAGGCGCACTTTCTTCCCGCTCTTGCCGTTTCGAGAGTACTTCCTCACTCACATCTTCATTCACGGGCGCGATTTCATTGAGAATTTTTTCAACGTCGAGCACTTCCACCAACTCGTTATCAATTTCGGTGACCGCGGTGAGGTAGTGCGATCGCCCTGTCCCTTGCGGGGGAGGAAGAATTTTTTCCCAGTTCATATTGACGATACGCTCGACCGAGCCGACTAAAAAGCCCTGCATGGAACGGTTAAACTCGGCAATAATCACAAAGCGGTTCTCTGGATCGGGAATAGCTGGCCCGCCAGTTGCTAGGCTCATGTCGATGACAGAGACGGTTTGACCGCGGATGTGGGCCACTCCTTTCACCAAAGGATGCAAATTTGCCATTGCGGTGAGCCGTGGGCACTGCAACACTTCTTTGACTTTAAAAACATTAATGCCAAAGCGCTGTTTTCTCATCAGGCGGAAAGTCAACAGCTCTAACCGGTTTTGTCCTACCAGCTGTGTACGCTGGTTGACCGAATCAAGAACACCACCTGTCATAAGATAAACTCCATATTGCCCCGTTTTTTTTGTAGAGTAGCATGGTAATCATAGTGGGTAATCACATGACTCTCGAGAAAAGAAGGGATTTTTTTTCTTAACGTCCGCTACTGATGGATTGAACTATGTCCAAGATATTACGTTTATTTATCGTCGTTTGGCTTACAAGCTTTAGCCTAAGTATAGCTGCTGCGACAGTAAGTCAAATTGAAGCGGTGCAAGAAGCCGCGGAGGCGCATGTCGCCGGTATTATTTCGCTGCCTGAAAATGGCGAACTCAACATCGCGGCGGGAAACCTTGATTCGCGCATGCGCCTAACCGATTGCCCCTTGCCACTCGATACCAAAGTGCCAGGTCGTCAACAGATTAATACCTCGGTCACCGTAATGGTGTCTTGTGATCGAGACAACTGGCAAGTGTATATTCCGGTTAAAATCGAGTTGATGACCCCCTCGGTTGTCGCCAAGCGACCACTCAATCGTGGCATGACTATTGCTTCGAATGATCTAGCCGTTCAAATGGTAAATAGTCGGTTTCAACGCGGGCATACCTATACGCAACCCGCGCGTTTAATTGGCTCTAAAGTCAAACGAACCGTGGGAATAGGTGAACCGATCAGCAGTAACGATGTCTGCGCCGTGTGTCGAAATGATGACGTTTTGATCACTGCGCAAGGAAACGGACTGAACATTGTTGCAAAAGGCACGGCATTAAGTGATGGCGCTCTAGGTGAGCAAATAAAAGTGAAGAACAATAAATCTAACCGGATTGTCGATGCTACAATCTCAGCGGTCGGCGAAGTAACGGTTAATTTCTAACTTTTTACGTCACAATGCTAAAGTAACAGCAAGGTGTGCCGATATGCTGAGCAACGGACTCAAAAAGCGACTGACAGTAAGGCGATGTTATGGCGAGTATTGACCAACTACGTGGTAATCAGCAACCCCTGACCACAACTCGTAATACGAGTAACCAGACCAAAACACAAGAAACGCAAAGCGGCTCAGTCCGTGAACAGCAAGGGGTAAAACCCCAAGACGACGCTGTTTCGCTCAGCCAACAAAGCCAAGTGATCGATAAAATGAATCAGAAAATGGCATCTGAGCCCTACTTTGATAGCGCCAAGGTTGATCAAATCAAGCAAGCGATATCAAACGGCTCTTACAAAGTAGATCCTGATAAGCTCGCCGCAAACATGATGCGTTTCGAGAACGATCTCAACGACAGCTAAGCTGATTGGAGTGGTTATGACCCCTACTGCGCCTTTAACAACCTTGGTTGAACAGCAACTCGAGCGAGTCCAAGCGCTACAAAGCGTGCTCGAGCAAGAAGCCGGTGTCATTGCCAGCCGCTCCTCTGAAGATATCGAAGCAATAGCCAAGCAAAAACAGTCGCTTATCAACGAAATTCAACGTAATGATGCGCAAATTAGCCGTCACCCAGAACGCGATTTACTTAACCATGATGAAACGTTAAGTGAACACGTGAATGCCATTCAAGCCACCCTCTCAGCCTGCAAACAGCAAAATGAAACCAATGGCATCGCGCTTCAGCGCGCGAGTCTGAGTATTCATCGCCTGCGCAACCTGTTCCAAGAAAGCGGTGGTAAGTCAGAATTGACCTATAATCAAGACGGCAATGCGTCGGGGAGAAAAACCCTAGGCACTAACGTTAAAGCATAACGTCTTTCCTACGAACAACGACCACGCTCCAAGCCACCACACCGGCCACCTATTTGTCTCGCTTTTCTTGCCTATCTTATCGGCGCACAATCGTCTGCCTGTTTTTTGTCGACTCTGGCTTGCTCCCTAAGATGGCCTAACGCGCTATCGCGCCACGATGGTGCCTGACTCAAGCACAAAAAAGCGAGCATAGTGCTCGCTCTCCGTCTAAAGGCATACGTCGTTTTTACACCCTGCCTGCTTAAGTGCCAAGATGTTGGCGTCATCCTTCTCATTTGATCAAAGCAAGACGCCCTAGTGGCTAGAAAATAATATTATTGTTATTCGGTACAGGCTGCGATTCGCCATAGCGTTTCATTTTCTGCATGGTATCGAGATCGAGTTGGAGTTCAGTGACGTAACTGTCACCCACTTTATAACTGGCCACCACTTCTGCGCCGCGAATAATACCATCCACCGCGCCCTGGGTCGTGTCGCGGCCTAAACTTTGATCATCAACGCGTGCACGGCTGCTAACCCGCAAGCCATATACTTGTTCACTCAATTCTTTGTACGCATCCACTTTAGAGGCACGCATGGCCCGGGTTTCTTTTTCTTCTTGGGTTGCGCCTTGTTGTGCACTAATTGACGCCATTCCCACCGCCGAGATGATGTTTTCTTCTTTCATCTTAGTTAATGGCTGACAGGCTGACAGCATCAGCAAGATTGCGATGACAAATCCGTGTTTCGTAAACATTTATCTACCTTACTCTTTCCTGTACTAAGGTTTTAGCACCACTGTCTCTCGCTTCACGCGGTTTTGATCGTCTCGAATAATCACGCCATCGCGTTTGCGAACCTTGTATAAACTATCAATATCACGCCCAATACGATCGGCCGGCAAGAAGCCTTGCGCCGAAGCAACCACCACGCGAGATTCCATACCGATTACCCGGGCATTAACTAATACCCCGCCGCCTTGACGCAACATAGTCCCCGTCAATACATAATCGATTTGTTGTTCAGGGTTAAGTTCTTTCCAGTCTCGGCTAATGGTAAAATCACCATCTTCCGTCACCCGAATCGCGCCCGTCGATTTAAAGTCAATCACCGTAAAGCCGCGGCGCTGCATTTGATAAATCAGTCCCTCGGTGACGGTATTACCTAACCAGTTGGTCTCATCCATTTTTTGCAAATCAACAAACGAGGTGACCGCCAAGGGCGTTCGCGCTGTCAAATACGCATTGGTGGCTAACAGCTCATCGGCCATACTGTTTAGAAAGTAATCAAGCGTGTGACGTGGCCGCTGCTTAAGGAAAAACTCACTGCCCGAATACGGCTCTTTGCCGTTATAAATTGGCGTGTAAGCACAGCCTGTTACCAATAGCGCTACTATCGCCACTATCCACTTTTTCATCGTATCATGCTCCGCGCTCAGTCATCGATGTGAGACAAGTGTGTCATTAAGGGTATCGGTTGATTTGATGAAACCTTTACCTTTGATTGCTGGCTCTATTTAGGTACACAACTTGCATCAGCGTCTTTGCGTCATCTTTTTGGTAGGGCTTAACCCTACGCACTAATAGATTGAAAGCAATTTCCATACCCACTAAGTGAGATCTTGACTATGAAAACCCTTTTGGCGCGGTTAACGCTCATTGTCAGCCTGAGTGTCGCTCCTTGGACACACGCGGCGTGGTATGAAGTATCGGCCAGTTCCCCCATACTCGAAAGCCAGCAAGCCGCCCGTGTTCGGGCACTTGAAGCCGCGACCTTTGATGCTATGCGCTTTGCCGGTGCCGATGTAGGTAGCTTGCAGCAACTCAAGCGTTTTTACTCGCAAGCTAAACCTGGTTATCAGTTTAGCGGCAATGCGGTACGCGAGGTACAAGTGTTAGAAGAAGGCACTCAAGGCGGCAATTATGTTGTCAATCTGCGCTTAGATATCTATCCATCGGCAAACGCTTGCCACAAAACCCAGTATAAAAAAGGCATGGTGTTAACACGTTTTCCGATTGTTTCACCCCAACAAGCCGCGTTAGGGGGCATTTATCAATTTGGCGATGACTTTTCGGTACTCCTCAACCGTGAGATAAAACAACACGCACAGAGCTTTGTCGGGCGTGGTATCGCCAATGTTGATGTCTCTCCTAATGCGCCCCGCACGGTGGCCATGTTAGCTGAAGACAAAGACGCGCAGTTTGTGATCACCGGCGCAATCACTGATCTGTCTGCCACGACGGACGCCAGTGGCTTTGGTGAGGCACAAAATAACCGCCAATTGGCCGTCAATGTCCAGGCAATGGACAGTGAGAGTGGTGAAGTCATATTTCAACGCCGCTATCGCGATGTTGCCCAATGGCCGTTTGAACGCCATAGCCAAGTCGATACCCAGACCGCGCGCTTTTGGCAATCTCCTTATGGGCAAATGGCACGCCGAATGAGTCGAAATATATTGTTAGACTTGGAGTCATCATTGTCTTGTCGCGCCAGTAAGCCAGAAATCGTCGCCCTCAAAGACAATATTGCACAAATAAATGTCGGGCGTATCAATGGGGTTAAACAAGGCGATCAACTGAACCTGTGGCACATTGCCTCGTTCACCGATGATTTAGGTATCGTACGTACTCAACGTCGAAAAAGCGGCATCACACTGACCGTTGCACGCGTTTATGAAAGCAGCGCGGAAGCCGTGGTTCAGCCCAATAACCTCAGCGGCAGCATACAAATCGGCGACATAGTGACCAAAGGGGTAAATTAAATGAAAACAGGCGCTTAAATCGCGCCTGTTTTTACGTATAATGTCGACACGCTCTCATAGCTCAACAGGATAGAGCAGTCGCCTCCTAAGCGATCGATCGGGGTTCGAGTCCCTGTGGGAGCGCCATTCCTTTCTGTATGGCTAAAACCAAGTCAAGGCCTGTGTATAGGTTGCCAGTAGCCAGAGGCTGGCCATCGCCATCACACCAGCGACAATATCATCCAGCATGATCCCTAAGCCACCGTGAACATGTTTATCCAGCCAGCTTATCGGCCATGGCTTAACCATATCGAAGAGGCGGAATAACACAAAGCCTGCTAAAACGGTTTGCCAGTCGGTGGTAGGCACCAACGCCATTGTCAGCCAAAAACCAACAAACTCATCCCAAACAATCGCTCCATGATCATGCACTTGCATGTCTTTCGATGCCCGACCACAGATAGCAATGCCCGCTAAGCTACCGACAATAATCGCCAACCACAGTGCAAGCGTTCCCCCAACGTTCACCAGCACCAGGTAGAATGGCACCGCAAACAAGGTACCGACGGTCCCCGGCACTATCGGTGATAAGCCACTGCCAAAGCCAAGTGCCAATAGATGATATGGATTGGTCAAGGATAAACGATGCTTAGGATCTGTCACGACGTGGCTCCTTAAAATGATCCCATCCAGACAGCACCCAATCGAGAGGCTGACTGTCTGCCACAAGTTCAAGGCGGTGGTTGCCGGTTATTTGCCCGATGCATTGCACATTGACTCCGCTGTGCTTAAGCGTCGTATCTAGCATCCCCCGATACATTTCCGGTACCGTAAAACAAAGCTCGTACTCCTCGCCACTGGTGAGGGCGAGTTTTTGTGCCTGCTCAGTATCGCCGATCTCCGCTAACAAAGACTCAGAAAGCGGCAGTTGCGTCACATCAACTTTTGCACCGACACCACTAGCGGTGAGGATGTGGGTTAAGTCTGCGTGTAAACCATCAGAAATATCAATCGCCGCTGACGCGATACCTCGCAATGCCTGTCCAGCGGTCACTCGTGGCTGAGCCCGATAATGACGATTGATCAATGTGGTTGCGCGGGCCTTATCAACCACTGGCTTGCCGAGAATATAATCGAGCCCGGCTTGGCTCTCACCCAGTGTGCCGGTCACGAAAAGCCAGTCTCCCGGTTTCGCACCCGCACGAGTCAGCGCCTGCCCTTTAGGAACATGACCGTGTAAGGTAATGGTGATACTTTTAGGACCACGCGTGGTATCGCCGCCAATGAGTTGGACTTGAAAATGCTCGGCAAGGGCGGTAAAGCCTTGGCAAAACCCTGCCACCCAAGCATCATCGGGCTCTGGTAATGTGAGCGCCAGAGAACACCACGCTGGCATTGCGCCCATTGCAGCCAAATCGCTTAAGTTAGAGGCTAACGCTTTATGCGCCACATCAGAGGCACTCGCAGTCGGAAGAAAATGGGTGCCCTCCACCAGCGTATCTGTGGTCACCACTAACTGACAGCCTTCAGGGACCTCGACCAACGCACAGTCATCACCAATACCTAAAGCGACATCACGACGCTTGACCGGCTGACGAGCGAAGTAGTCGCGAATCAAATCAAATTCGTTGCGTGTCATAACTCGTATGTGTTGGATAAGAATAATAAAAAGGCCAGCAGTGCTGGCCTAGTCAGGAAGGGATTAGCGCAGCCGAGGGTACGCTTTATCCAAGACGCCATTAACAAACTTATGGCTGTCTTCTGCGCCAAAGCGTTTGGCCAGTTCCACGGCCTCATTGATAACCACTTTGTAGGGGACATCGTCGCACTTCATCAGCTCATACATTGCAAGGCGTAGTAAGGCGTGCTCCATATCATCTAAATCCTGCAAAGGACGGGATAGGTACGGGCGCATCTTACTATCAAGCTCTTGATGGCTAAGCGCTACACCGCTAAACAGATTACGAAAATAAGCAACATCCGTTTCTGGTTCACGTAGAAGCGGCTCTGTTTTCTGATGCTCGTCTTCTTCTTCGTATTTATCTGCGGCAAGAAACGCGGCTTCAATATCAGCGACATTGCCTTGCGCTAGCTGCCATGAATAGATGGCTTGCAATGCAAACTGACGTGCATTACGTCGTGCGGCTGGTTTCACTTTAACCCCCATTTAGGATTCAATTTGGGACAGAACATTCACCATTTCAAGCGCGCTCAGTGCAGCCTCTGCCCCTTTGTTACCAGCCTTGGTACCTGCGCGTTCGATCGCTTGCTCAATGGTGTCTACCGTCAGCACACCAAATGCGACTGGGGTTTCAAACTCCAGTGCAACTTGTGCTAACCCTTTATTACATTCTCCGGCGACATAGTCAAAATGCGGTGTGCCACCACGGATCACCGATCCGAGTGCCACAATCGCGTCATAGCGACCGCTCTTGGCGAGCTTTTGGGTCACCACAGGCAACTCGTAGGCACCTGGGCAACGCACCACGGTGATATTATCGTCGTTGACTTGGCCTTGGCGCTTCAGTGCGTCAACCGCACCATCCAGCAAACTCTCGTTGATAAAGCTATTAAAGCGAGAGATAACAATAGCAACCTGCGCGTTGGGCGCGGCAAATGCCCCTTCGATTACGTTCATGAGCCTTCCTGTGACTTGCTTTCCGGAATGAGAAACCGCGCGATTCTACCACATTTTTATCCGATGGCACCATGTTCCGTGCCAGTCGATGATGGTGCAAATCGCGCGCCCCGTTTATCTATCTTATTCGGTGACGTATTCCACCACGTTCAGGCCAAAGCCTGACAAGGCATGATAACGCTTGGTCGACGACGACAGCAGGCGCATTTGCTTGACGCCAAGATCTGCCAATATTTGCGACCCAATCCCTACTCGGCGAGAGGTCCCCTGCCATTTAGCGCCGGCGGGTTTTTCACCTTTATCTTGCGCTTCAAACGCTTTCACTTTGTTGATAATGGCATCGCTGGTTTCTTCTTTACCCAGAATCACCAACACCCCGCCTTCATCGCTAACCCTTTGCATCGCGCGGGTCAGGCTCCAGCTGCGCTCAGCCGTCCGATCAGATTGGAGCACATCGGTAAAAGTGTCTTGCAGATGCACACGCACTAGGGTGGGATCGGCGGTCACCTCGCCTTTACACATCGCATAATGGATTTGGTTATCAATGGTGTCGCGGTAGGTAACTAAATCAAACTCACCAAATTCCGTCGGCAATTTACAAGACGCCACCCGTTCAATGGTCGTCTCGTTGAGATTACGGTATTCAATCAAATCGGCAATGGTGCCCAGCTTGATGCCGTGTTTGTCACAGAATACTTCCAAGTCTGGGCGACGCGCCATGGTGCCGTCTTCATTTAAGATCTCAACGATCACGGAGGCAGGACTATAGCCACCTAAACGGGCCAGATCGCACCCCGCTTCGGTGTGGCCAGCACGGGTGAGCACCCCTCCTTCTTGCGCCATCAAGGGGAAGACGTGGCCCGGCTGCACCAAGTCAGCCGCTTTAGCGTCGGGGGTAACCGCGGCTTGCACGGTGCGTGCGCGGTCAGCCGCCGATATCCCGGTGGTAACACCCTCTGCCGCTTCAATCGACACGGTAAACGCGGTGGAAAATTGCGCATTATTGTCCGACACCATCAAAGGCAACCCAAGTTGCTGGCAGCGCTGCTGGGTCAGCGTCAAACAAATCAACCCTCGGCCATGCGTGGCCATAAAGTTGATCGCTTCTGGGGTCACTGCTTCTGCCGCGATGATCAAATCACCTTCATTCTCGCGATCTTCGTCATCCATCAACACCACCATTTTGCCTTGGCGGATATCGTCAATGATTTCTTGAGCGCTACTAATTGCCATCTTGGGATCCTTATTTCAAAAAGCCGGAACGGGCCAATGTGTCTAGACTGACACCCGTTGATTGTGTCGGTTCAGCGGCCTTGTCACCGAGCATCAATCGCTCAAGGTAACGGGCAATGACATCGACTTCGATGTTTACCTTGCGCCCAGGCGCAAAGTGCTGAATAGTGGTTTGCTCAGCCGTATGCGGCACGATGGTGAGTTTAAACGCACTGCCGTTCACCTCGTTCACCGTCAAACTGATACCATCCACCGTGATAGAGCCTTTCAATGCCACATACTTGGCGAGTTCAGGCGGTAGTGCAATCCAGTACTCCCAGGCGCGGCCAGTTTGGCTAACGGACGTTACTTCTCCCAAGCCATCAACATGCCCCGAAACCATATGACCGCCAAAACGGGTGGTAGGTAGCATGGCTTTTTCAAGGTTAACGCTATCTCCTACCGACAAGGCGCCCAGCGATGAACGCGCCAAAGTCTCAGAGGAGACATCCGCGCTATAGCCCGTTGCGGTCAATGCGACGACAGTCAAGCACACCCCGTTGGTGGCAATGCTGTCACCCAGTTTGACGTCCGAGAGATCAAGCGCACCGCTGTCGATCGTCAGAGTAACGTCTTGTCCCCGACGACTCAGGGTTTGTACGCGCCCTATCGCTTCAATAATTCCAGTAAACATTGTTCTTAATACTCTTGCGTAATTACGGCATGCTCAGAGAGGCTCGCCCGTAAGCGGACATCGTCACCGACAGTCTTTACCTGGTTAAAGTGGAAACGTGGCGCGTCATCCATCGACTCTAATCCGCCTAATGCGACCAAAGGACGGCTATCGGCCCCTAATAATACCGGCGCTTGGTAGACAATCAGCTCATCCACCAAGGATTCACTCAGCAGCTGGCTTGCCAGCCTCGCGCCTGCTTCCACCCATACTTTGTCAATATCATGTTCCGCCAATGCGCGAAGGATAGTGGTGAGCGATGCATCGGGCATCACCCATTCTTGCACGTTATCTGGCCACGCTTTATTACTCGGCGTATCAACAATACGGATCACGTTGCCCTCAAGTTGATAGACACTCGCTTCCGGCACGGTTTGGTTGTGTTTATCCAAGATCACACGTGTCGGTTGGCGTCGCGTCGATTGAGGATAATGGTCGAGGACAGCACGAGGAAGTTGGTTGTCACGGATATTGAGGCTCGGGTTATCCGCAATCACCGTGGCACTGGTCGATAGAATCGCACTCGCTTGCGCGCGAAATGCTTGCACATCAGCGCGCGCGGGTTCCCCAGTGATCCATTTACTGTGCCCATTCGCCAAGGCGGTGCGCCCATCGAGGCTCCCTGCCAGTTTGAGCTGCACATAGGGCATTTTAGTTTGCATACGTTTGATAAAACCGGGGTTCAGCGCGTTGGCGCGCTCGGCCATCACGCCCACAACCACCTCAATGCCGGCTTCTTGTAACCGTGCGATACCACGTCCAGCTACTTGCGGGTTTGGGTCTTGCATCGCGCACACAACGCGGCTAACGTTGGCAGCAATCAACGCATCGCAACACGGCGGCGTGCGACCATAGTGAGAGCAAGGCTCTAAGGTGACGTAAGCTGTCGCCCCTTGTGCGCGTGCTCCCGCAGCCTTTAATGCATGTACTTCAGCGTGCGGGCCGCCGGGGGCAATATGAAACCCTTCACCGACCACTTCGTCGCCCTGTGCAATCACACAACCGACATTAGGATTAGGCGTGGTGGTATAACAGCCTTGGGCCGCGAGCGCTAACGCGCGCATCATCATGGTTGTATCCCGATCGCTTTGACTCATTTTTGCAACCGTGCGATTTCTTCGCCAAATTCACGAATGTCCTCAAAACTGTGATACACAGAGGCAAAGCGAATATAAGCCACTTTATCGAGCTCCTTGAGCGCTTCCATGACCAAGTTCCCTACCATGGCAGAGCCAATTTCGCGCTCTCCGGTGGCACGCAAACGTGACTTTATACTGTTGATCGCTTTTTCAATATCATCCGCGCTCACTGGACGCTTTTCTAATGCGCGTTGAATGCCGCCACGCAGTTTCTCTTCGTCAAACGGCTCTCGGTTACCGTTGGTCTTAATCACCCGTGGCATCACTAATTCCGCCGTTTCGAACGTGGTATAACGCTCTGCGCACGCCAAACACTGGCGGCGACGGCGAACTTGGTGACCATCAGCCACAAGACGAGAATCGATCACTTTGGTGTCGGTAGCACCACAGAATGGACAGTGCATGAGTGTCGCCTCCTCAATATCGTCTTGCTAGTGTAACCGATTTGTAGCGATGAAAAAGCCTATCGAAGAGGACTTTATGGTGGTTTTGTGTGCTAAACAAAGCCAGTGAGGCACATCGTGTCGATAAAAACAAAAAAGACGCCCGAAGGCGCCTTATAACCTATTCATTTCCGTGTCATTAATTAGGCATACACAGGCAGACGACGGCAAATCGCTTGGACTTTTTCTTTGGTCTCGGCAATCACTTGCTCATTATCGATATTATCCAAGACATCACACATCCAATGCGCAAGCTGCTCAGCATCTTGCTCAGTAAAGCCACGACGTGTAATGGCTGGGGTGCCCACACGAATACCAGAGGTGACAAACGGGCTGCGTGGATCGTTCGGCACACTGTTTTTGTTCACAGTGATATTAGCCGCGCCCAGTGCTGCGTCTGCTTCTTTTCCGGTAATGTCTTTATCGATAAGATCAACCAGCAACAAATGATTATCGGTTGAGCCTGATACTATTTTGTAGCCACGCGCTTGGAAGCCTTTGACCATCGCGCGAGCATTATCAATCACACGCGCTTGGTAAGCCTTAAACTCAGGCTCCATCGCCTCTTTAAACGCCACCGCTTTACCCGCAATCACATGCATCAAAGGGCCACCCTGGCCACCTGGGAACACGGCGGAGTTGAGCTTTTTATAAAGGTCTTCACCCGCATTCGACAAGATCAAACCACCGCGAGGGCCCGCAAGCGTTTTGTGGGTAGTGGTCGTTACCACATGCGCGTGTGGCAATGGATCTGGATATACGCCTGCCGCAATTAAACCCGCGACGTGCGCCATATCGACCAACAGCCATGCGCCCACTTTATCGGCGATTTCACGCATGCGCTTCCAATCCACCACTTGTGAATAAGCAGAAAAGCCACCGATGAGCATTTTGGGCTTGTGCTCCAGCGCAAGCTGTTCCATTTGCTCATAGTCAATTTTACCCGCTTCATCGATACCGTAAGGGATGACATGGTAATGCTTACCAGAAAAGTTGACCGGCGAGCCATGAGTCAGGTGACCACCATGCGCCAAGCTCATTCCCAGAACCGTATCTCCAGGGTTGAGCAGGGCCATATATACCGCGCTATTTGCTTGTGAACCTGAGTGAGGCTGCACATTCGCATACTCACAACCAAACAGTTCACACGCGCGCTCAATCGCCAGCGCTTCGGCTTTATCGACATACTCACACCCACCGTAATAGCGCTTGCCGGGGTAGCCTTCCGCGTACTTGTTGGTCAGTTGAGAGCCTTGCGCTTCCATGACGCGTGGGCTGGTGTAGTTTTCTGATGCGATCAGCTCAATGTGTTCTTCCTGACGTGCCGTTTCTTCTTCAATGGCGGCGAACAGGGCGGGATCGTAATCCGCAATCTTCATGTCACGCTTTAGCATTTGTCTCTCCTGACTTAACATTGGCGGGCAATTACCCATAAAGCAAACGCTAGGGCTTTTTCAGCTCACCTAGCAAAAACCGGCGCAGGGGCGATGGCTTAGATCACGCCTTGGCTTAGTCGCCTTAAGATGACAAATCAAAGCGATTAAGCCAAGGAAAATCGTTCGCCACACCAGCACTACGCAAACGTTTTCGTTACCGCTATGACTGCGTTTGCTATTCTACAAAAAATCCAACCTATCAGGTAGCCTGCGTCACAATTTTTTATTGCTCATGGCAATCGTAATGGTCGGGCGTCAACGAACATAGTCGGTGTAAAGGTTTTACAGCTGAGTATCATAATGCTGACATTCTACATTCAAGTGATTTACCTCCCCGCCTTTCTCTTCGTCCTAATTGGCGATAAAATCCGCGCCCGATTATCCCATTAACTTTTTACCGCCAGCCCTTTGGGTTTTGGCGGGCTTTTTGTTGTTATCACGTTTTTGTTGTTGTCACGCTAATAAGTAGGGAGAAGCCGTGTGAGTCAGTATCAACACAGCTTTAAAGAAGACATTATTGCTATCGCCTCTGGCGCGTTCTTAGTCGCCCAAGGGGTGTTTTTCTTGCAACAAGCCGGACTTTTAACGGGCGGAACCACAGGGCTGGCTCTGTTGGTCAGCCAATTTACAGACTTGTCCTTCGGTACCCTGTACTTTCTGTGTAATTGCCCGTTTTATTTGATGGCATGGTTTCGCATGAGCCCACGCTTCGCACTGCGCAGCTTACTTGCGGGGGGCGCGGTATCGGTGATGGCTGACCATATTGCCTATTTCTTTGAAATTACCTGGCTGGCACCTGCGTACTGTGCCGTCATTGGTGGGTTGCTAATGGGCGTCGGCATGTTGATGATCTTCCGTCACAACGCCAGCTTAGGCGGCTTTAACGTCTTGGTGCTCTATTGTCAGGACAAGTTTGGGATCTCGGCAGGAAAGCTACAAATGGGCATCGACTGCACCATCCTCGCGTTATCTTTCTTCCTCATCGACCTCAACCTCTTGATGTGGTCGGTGGTTGGCGCGATTGTGCTCAACTTAGTCTTGGCGATGAATCATAAGCCCGGGCGCTATCAGGCGCATCCTGCTAACCCCGGCGCTTGAGCGGCCTCTCAACGCTAATCAATCCGACAACACGGTGCAGAACAACAAAGCCAAGCATGATGCTTGGCTTTTTCGTAGTGACTCGATTGCACTCAGACGCGTGATTAAATCGCTTCTTCGTCTTCCTCACCGGTACGGATGCGCACCACGCGCTCAACATCAAAGACAAAGATTTTGCCATCACCGATTTTACCGGTTTGAGCGGTATCAATAATGGTATCCACACACTGCTCAGCCACATCGTTACTGACGATCACTTCAAGCTTCACTTTGGGTAAAAAATCGACCATATATTCGGCGCCGCGATAAAGCTCAGTGTGGCCTTTTTGACGACCAAAGCCTTTTACCTCTGAGACGGTCATCCCCGTAATCCCCACGTCGGCGAGCGCCTCGCGTACGTCATCGAGTTTAAATGGCTTGATGATGGCTTCAATTTTTTTCATTCCGTTATCCCTCTCGTTGGCCGCTGGCCGGTCCTGATGGATCAAGTGTTTAGCTCAAATTGTATCGCAGCAGGATAAAAAATCATCCATCGATTCACGCATAACACGAAAAAGCCGCCAAACGATGGCGGCTTGTATCACATTTAAGGGTTACCCCAAGGTCACCCGCGCATTGCGGAACATACGCATCCACGCACTGTCTTCGCCCCAATCATCTGGGTGCCAAGAGTTGGCGACTGTACGGAATACCCGCTCAGGGTGCGGCATCATAATGGTGACGCGACCCGACTCTGTGGTCAGCGCGGTAATGCCATTCGGTGAGCCATTCGGGTTGGCAGGATACGCTTGTGTTGGCTGGCCGTGATTATCGGTGTAACGCAGCGCCACCGTGCCTGACGCTTCAATGGCCGCCAGATGCTTAGCATCACGCACCTCAACGCGCCCCTCACCATGCGATACCGCAATAGGCATCCGTGACCCTGCCATCCCGGCAAAGAAGGCGGAGGGGCTGGATTGCACTTCCACCATACTAAAGCGGGCTTCAAAGCGCTCCGACTCGTTACGAACAAATCGTGGCCAGTGTGCGGCCCCAGGGATCAATTCATGCAGGTTCGAAAGCATCTGACAGCCATTACACACACCAAGTGCCAAGGTGTCTTCACGCGTAAAGAAGGCACTAAATTGATCGCGCGCGCGGCTGTTAAACAAAATTGATTTTGCCCAGCCTTCACCGGCGCCCAACACGTCACCGTAAGAGAAGCCGCCACAGGCCACCAGCCCTTGGAAGCCGTCCAAACTGACACGTCCTGAGAGAATGTCACTCATGTGAACGTCCACGGCGTTAAATCCAGCGCGATCGAAGGCAGCTGCCATTTCCACATGCGAGTTCACCCCTTGCTCACGCAAAATAGCCATGGTCGGTTGTTGACCGGTGGCGATATAAGGCGCAGCGATGTCTTCGTGCACATCAAAGCTCAGGCTAGCGTGTAAACCGGGATCGACCGCCTGCTTAGCGTCAAATTCTTGGCGAGCACAGTCCGGATTATCGCGACGCGCTTGCATTTGGTAGGTGGTTTCAGCCCAAATCTGACGCAGGTGCTGGCGACTGGCTTGATAGATAGGTGCCTCACCATGACGCAAGATAATCTCATCGCTATCGCTTAAGCCGCCAATCAAGTGACTGCATGCGGTTAATTGATGCTCATCCAACACCGCATTGACGCGCTCGAGATCTTGCGCCGCCACTTGGATCACCGCTCCCAGCTCTTCGTTAAACAGTACCGACAAGGAATCATCGCCTAAGCGGGCGATATCCACGTCAATACCGGTATGACCGGCAAACGCCATTTCTGCCAAGGTGACGAACAGTCCGCCGTCGGCTCGGTCGTGATACGCCAGCAGCTTTTGCTCTGCTACCAAGGTTTGCATCGCATTGAAAAAGCCTTTTAGGCGGGCGCTGCTGGTGACATCGGCAGGCTTATCGCCCAATTGGTGGTAAACCTGAGCCAACGCGGTTGCGCCCAGACGCTGCGCGCCCTCACCGAGGTCAATCGCAATCAAGTGGCTATCACCTTTATCGGTACGCAGTTGTGGGGTCACGGTACGACGCACATCTTCCACGCGGCCAAAGGCGGTGATAATCAGCGACATCGGCGCGGTGACGGTTTTGTTTTCACCGTCTTGCTGCCACTGGGTTTTCATCGACATCGAGTCTTTACCCACCGGAATGGTCAGTGACAGCTCAGGACACAGCTCCTCGCCAACGGCTTTAACCGCTTCGTACAAGCCGGCGTCTTCGCCCGGATGACCTGCCGCGGACATCCAGTTCGCAGACAGTTTAATGTTAGTCAGGCTACCAATATCAGCACAGGCAATATTGGTGAGTGCTTCTCCCACCGCCATACGGGCAGAGGCAGCAAAGTCAAGCAAGGCAGCTGGAGTACGCTCACCCATCGCCATCGCTTCACCGTGATAACTGTCATAGCTGGCCGCCGTCACCGCACAGTTGGCGACCGGTACCTGCCACGGGCCGACCATTTGGTCACGCGCAACCAATCCGGTCACCGAACGGTCACCGATGGTGATCAAGAAGGTTTTCTCCGCCACCGCCGGCAAGCGTAAAACACGCTCACAGGCCTCCTCCAGCTCAATGCCTTGGGTGTTAAGCGCAACACCTGTCACTTGCTGACGCGTCACATCTCGGTGCATTTTGGGCGCTTTACCCAGCAAGATGTCCATCGGCATGTCGATGGGGGTATTGTCGAAGTGGCTATCTTCAAGCGACAAGTGACGCGCATCGGAGGCCTCACCAATCACTGCGTATGGCGCCCGTTCACGCTCGCACAAGGCTTCAAAATGCGCCATATTTTCGGGTTTGACCGCCAAGACGTAGCGCTCTTGTGACTCGTTACACCAAATGGCAAGCGGGCTCATTCCCGGCTCATCATTAGGAATGTCACGCAAATTAAAGCGTCCACCGCGGCCGCCATCATCGACCAGCTCTGGCATGGCATTGGACAAGCCACCCGCGCCCACATCGTGGATAAAGGCAATTGGGTTATCGTCGCCAAGCTGCCAGCAACGATCAATCACCTCTTGGCAGCGACGCTCCATTTCTGGGTTCTCACGCTGTACCGAGGCAAAGTCTAAGTCTTCCGCCGACTGGCCTGATGCCATCGACGATGCCGCCCCGCCGCCAAGGCCGATGTTCATCGCCGGACCACCTAACACAATCAGTTTGGCGCCCACATCTATCTCGCCTTTTTGCACATGGCCATCGCGGATGTTACCCATACCACCGGCGATCATGATGGGTTTGTGGTAGCCACGCACTTCCTCACCGGCATGTGAGGTCACCCATTGCTCATAGGTACGGAAGTAGCCCAGC
Organism: Salinivibrio sp. PR6; assembly: GCF_001995955.1. NCBI lineage: Bacteria > Pseudomonadati > Pseudomonadota > Gammaproteobacteria > Vibrionales > Vibrionaceae > Salinivibrio > Salinivibrio sp. PR6. Next base: position 283,506 of record NZ_MUFA01000001.1, read on the forward strand.
AAGTTGGGGCGACCGAATTCGTTGTTAAACGCCGCGCCGCCCAACGGGCCTTCCAGCATAATATCGAGCGCAGTGGCAATGCGCTCAGGCTTGCCATAATCGCGCTCCCACGGCTGAATAAAGCCCGGAATTTTAAGGTTAGAGACAGAAAAACCGACCAATCCCGCCTTAGGTTTGCCCCCGACACCGGTCGCCCCCTCGTCACGAATTTCACCGCCTGAGCCGGTCGCTGCGCCTGGCCACGGTGAAATCGCGGTGGGATGGTTATGGGTTTCCACCTTCATCAAAATATGAGCCGGCTCATGATGATATTGATAAGTGTGGCTCTCTGGAGTGGGGAAAAAGCGTCCAACGTTTGAGCCAGTCATCACGGCTGCGTTGTCTTTATACGCCGACAGCACGTTATCTGGGGTTTGCTCATAGGTGTTTTTGATCATCTTAAACAGCGATTTAGGCTGCTTTTCACCATCAATAGTCCAGTCGGCGTTAAAGATTTTGTGTCGGCAATGCTCTGAGTTAGCTTGCGCAAACATCATCAGTTCGATGTCGTTTGGGTTACGCCCCAGCTGGGTGAAGTTCTCGACCAGATAGTCAATTTCGTCTTCTGCCAGTGCCAACCCTAAGGCTTGGTTCGCCTCAACTAAGGCGGCTCGGCCACCGGAGAGAATGTCTACGCTATGCATCGGCGCAGGTTCCGCTTGCTCAAACAGCACCGCGGCGGCCTCAAGCTCACTGAACACCGCTTCCATCATCCGATCGTGCAACAATCCGACTAAGGTCGCGTGTTGCTCATTGGTCAAAGGTGCAGATAACTGAATATAGTACGCCGTCCCGCGCTCCAAGCGTTTGACCGCATCCAAGCCGCAGTTATGGGCAATATCGGTTGCCTTGGAGGACCACGGCGACAAGGTGCCAGGGCGAGGCGTCACAAGAAACAATACGCCTTCCGGCGCGTGCGGCGATAAGGTTGGTCCATAAGTCAGCAGCTTTTCGAGCTTTTCGCGACTCGCGCTATCCAAAGGATGATACAAGTCGGCGAAATGAATAAACTCAGCATACAGTGCCGTGACAGGTAACTGGTGTGCTTGGCAGCTCGCCAGTAATTTGTTGACACGAAACTCAGACAGTGCGGGGGAACCACGCAAAATATCCATGTGCGTACGTCTCTCGTTAGCGGTAAATGAAAGGGGTATACCCAAGTTATCGCATCTTGGCACCATAACTTGGGTATCACCACCGGCATTGCCGCAATGGTTGCTCTCTCCGTTATCGTTAACGCTGACTCCCAGGGCAGTCCTCCCACATTGCTCGGAGGTGTCGCCACGCCACACGCGCTTTAAGACTGGCGTTTTGCCTAAGCGGCCGCCATTATAGGGGAAAACTGTCACCGACAACACACCTGACGCAACCGTTTGCGCAAAAAATTTTCCCTCTATCGGTCTGACGTCTATTCACGTAGAATGGCGCGTCTATCGATCATCGCTAGCCGTTTGATGCTGGCATGCAACAGTGAGCGACAGCCTTTGACACAGCGTGACTTTTCTTTGCGATCATGGATGATTAGCCTAACGGTGCTTGTGCTTAGCCTCACCGTCACAGGCTGTGATTGGACGTTCGACGATCGTACCGTTCTAGAAAAAATTCGAGACCGTGGTGTCTTAAGAGTCGGGACACTCAACAACGAACTCTCTTACTACATCGGCCCGGACGGCCCTACCGGACTAGATTACGAGCTCGCCGCTCGGTTTGCTGACAAGCTCGGGGTCAAGCTAGAAATGGTGCCCACTTATACGCTTTCCGGCCTCTTTCCAGCCCTTGAACGCGGCGACGTGGATCTGATTGCGGCAGGCCTTACCATTACCGACCAACGTTTAGCTCAGTTTCGCCCAGGCCCTGCCTACTACTTTGTCAGCCAACAAGTGGTCTATAAAAAAGGGCATTGGCGCCCGCGGGATGTTGATGATTTTAATCGTGAAGATGCCATCATGGCGGTAGTGGAAGACTCTAGCCACGACCTCACCTTGCAAGCGTTAAAACAAGACCACCCTGATCTCAGCTGGAAAGTCGTGCAGGACGCCGACGATGATGAGCTGCTTAAACAAGTCGCAGACGGTGAGATTGACTTTACCATTGCCGACTCCGTCGATATTGCCTTGATGCAACGCACCCACCCAGATATTGCCGTCGCCATGGCCCTCAGTGAGGACGAACCCGTGGCCTGGTTTATGAAAAAACAAGGCGACAGCAGCGCCTATGCCTTAATGGTCAACTTCTTTGGTGAGATAAACCAAACTGGCGAATTAGCTATTTTAGAAGAGAAGTATTTTGGTCACGTCGACCAATTCGATTACGTCGATACCCGCGCCTTTTTGCGGGCACTAGAGAGCAAACTACCCAAGTGGGAGCCGCTTTTCAAAAAGCATGCGAACGATTTTGATTGGCGCTTACTGGCGGCCCTATCGTATCAAGAGTCACATTGGAACCCACGGGCGATCTCGCCCACTGGGGTGCGCGGCATGATGATGCTTACCCTGCCGACGGCCAAATCCGTGGGCGTGCGCAATCGCCTCGACCCCGAGCAAAGCATTAAAGGCGGTTCGCTCTACCTGCAACGTGTACTTGACCGTGTACCAGACAGTGTTAATCCACACGAGCGCATTTGGTTTGCTCTCGCGTCTTACAATATTGGTTTTGGCCATATGATGGATGCGCGCCGACTGACGGAGGCGCAAGGCGCCGATCCTAACTCTTGGAGTGATGTAAAACAGCGTCTGCCATTGTTAGCCAAGCGCCAGTATTACACCCAAACACGCTACGGCTACGCGCGTGGCTACGAAGCGCTTAGCTACGTCGAAAATATTCGCCGCTATTACCAAAGTATTCTAGGCTATGAGAAAGCGCACATAGAGTCACTCGACAGCCAACAAGTTGAAGATCTCGGTGGTCTGCAGACGATCGTCGCCCCTGACGAGCCGTCGGAAAATGCCCCCGAGCAAACAACCGAGCAAGCGCCTGACCCGGCGTCATCACAGTCAGAGGATAACTCGACACCGCAATCAGACACGCAACCGCAATGAGGACAGCATGGTTCCAAGAAAACGGCTGGTGAAACAAAGCTTTCGCAAAAACAACATTTCATCCGCTAACCGGCGTAAGCGTATGCGCCAAAATATGCACAAGAAGGTACTTTGGCGACAACGTGCCTTTGCGATTCGTGAATTTGCGGCCTTTGATGACGCGTTTTAGGACACCTTGCCTGAGTCAGGTAAGCAAGATTGAGATTGACAGGCTGCTTTTTTAGCGGCCTTTTTTTCGGCACGACGACGGCGGAAAAAGGCTTGCAGTTGCGCACGGCATTCCGCTTCTAGCACCCCTCCCTCACTTTGCACATGATGATTAACACCGTCATAGCTGAGTAAGTTCATTACCGAGCCAGCGGCCCCGGTTTTGGGATCAGGCGCGCCAAAGAAAACCTTTCTGACACGGCCATGCACCATCGCCGCCGCACACATGGGACAAGGCTCTAATGTCACATAAAGATCCGCGTCTAATAAACGATAATTACCCAGCACTTGGCCGGCTTGGCGTAATGCCATCACTTCGGCATGGGCCGTCGCATCATGCTGGGTAATGGTTCGGTTCCACCCCGTGCCCACAACCTCACCTTGATACACCACGACAGCGCCGACAGGCACTTCACCCTCTTGCTCCGCTTTGTCTGCTAGCTGGATCGCGTGGCGCATATAAACGTCGTGCTCGCTACCCGACGCGTGTGGATCTTTCATCCCAACCTCTGTGACTAACAACCTAATACGCCCTCAGTATACGATACAAATAAGCCGGCTCGAAGGCCGGCTTAAGACACTCAACGCACAACAGCGTATTACTGCACTAAGTATTGGTAACTGGCTTGAATGCCCAGAGGCAATCCTAGCGCCCAGTAGGCGAGTAAGAATAAGGTCCAGCCCACCAGCATGGTCAGAGAATAAGGGATCATCATTGAAGCCACGGTACCAATCCCCGTGGTCTTCACGTAACGCTGGCAGTACACCACCACTAGCGGGAAGAACACCATCAATGGCGAGATAATGTTCGACACAGAATCACCCACACGATAAGCCGCTTGCGACAATTCAGGGGAAATGCCCACGACCATTAACATCGGCACGAGAATCGGCCCAATCAGCCCCCATTTCGCCGACGCGGAACCAATCAATAAGTTCACCATTGCCGTCAGCAAAATCATCCCCACAATCGTCATCTCACCTGGCAGGTTCATTGACTGCAACAGCTCCGCGCCGTTGAGCGCCAACAAAGTACCAATGTTTGATTGGGTAAATGCGGCCAAGAATTGCGCGCAGAAAAACGCCATCACCATATAAGCGCCCATGGTCGCCATGGTGTCAGACATGGATTTGATCACGTCTTGGCTGGTTTTAAAGGTACCCGCGGTTTTGCCATAAACAATGCCTGGAATAATAAACAGCACAAAAATCAGCGGCACGATCGATTGCATAATCGGTGCATCAAAGGCGGTCAACTCGCCCGCCGGTGAGCGGAGCGGTGACGTTTCCGGCCATGAGGCCGCCACTAGCGCGGCAATTCCTAGCAGCATCGCCAGCCCAGCTCGATTAAACGCCTTCCCTTCAATCGCCGTAAAAGAGCCTAAATCCGGTGCGTCTTCTGCATCCTCATCAATCGGCGTGCGATTTAGACGTGGCTCGACTATTTTCTCAGTCACAAACCAGCCCAGCGCCACAATCAAAATCGATGACAGACCAGTGAAATAGAGGTTCGCAAGCGGGTTTACCTGATAGCTATCGTCCAACACATGCGCGGCAGATTCAGTAAAACCGGCCAGCAAAGGGTCAATCCCTGACGGAATAAAGTTCGCGGAGAAGCCGCCGGATACCCCGGCAAAGGCGGCAGCAATACCTGCCAACGGATGACGACCCGCGGCGTGGAAGATAATCCCACCCAGCGGGATCACCAGCACATAGCCTGCATCTGCGGCGGTATGGGAAACGATCGCCACCAGAATCAGCATCGGCGTAAGCGCTTGCTTTGGCGTCACACTCAGCATTTTCTTAAGGCCAGTGGTAATAAAGCCGGACTGGTCAGCCACCCCCACACCGAGCATCGCCACCAAAACAATCCCCAGCGGCGCAAATCCAGTAAAGGTGTCAACCATATTGGCTAAAAAGTGGGCGAGCGCACTACCGGTGAGCAGGTTTTTCACTTGGACAGCGTCACCGGTCAAAGGGTGGACTGAGTCAAAAGAAACCTGAGAGAGAATGGCTGATAATACCCACACGGTGATCAGCCCCCAAAAAAACAAGAGCGCGGGATCCGGAATTCGGTTCCCTGCCCGCTCTATCATGTTCAAAAACCGATCCATGCCGCGCGGCTGGCCAGCATCGGTTGAGTCGCTTATGTGTTGGCTCACTGTTTACTCCATTTTTCGATGTTGTGTCTTTGCTTACCTGATCCACCAGGCTTTAGCGACATTAAAATGACAATCCATCGCCAGTAAAGCAAAAAACAGCATAGTTAGCCATAAGCAAGCCAGTTAACCAAATGTTAAATTGATTTGTAGTTAGAAAAGCAGCACAAAAAACGGATGCTTACTGAGGACACTGAAACATTTAGAAACAAAAAACCTGTATGGCGTGGAAGTCGTGTTTTAACCCCTAGCAATCTATGTCATCAAATATATGATGGAGGTAAACCCACTCGAGGAGAGCATCATGAAATCCATTTCGCGTGTCATAAAAGCCCCTGCACCGCACTGGGTCGGTAATGGTTTCCCCGCCCGCTCGCTGTTTTCCTACCACAATCAAGCGGCGGAAATGAGCCCCTTTTTACTGCTGGACTATGCTGGCCCAATGCACTTTCCGGCGGATGGCGTGAAGCGAGGCGTGGGTGAGCATCCCCATCGCGGCTTTGAAACCGTGACCATTGTGTATCAAGGTGAGGTGGCGCATCGTGACTCCACCGGTAAAGGCGGCGTGATTGGCCCCGGGGATGTGCAGTGGATGACCGCAGGCAGCGGCATTATGCACGAGGAGTTTCATTCCAGTGCGTTCAGCCACACTGGCGGCGAGCTGCAAATGGCGCAACTGTGGGTTAACCTCCCCAAAAAAGACAAAATGACCGACCCGAACTATCAAGGCATTCGCAAAGCCGATATTCCCGATGTTCCCTTGGCCGATAAGGCGGGCACATTACGGCTCATAGCCGGTGAGTTTGAGGGCCAACAGGGGCCGGCCAAAACCTTCAGCCCTATGCAGGTTTGGGATATACGGCTAAACGCTGGTGGGAAAACGCAGCTGGCACTCCCCCAAGACTGGACCACCGCGGTGGTAGTATTGGAGGGCAATGTCAGTATCAACGGCGCCGACCCAATTGGCGACGCCGATATGGCACTGCTTAGCCGCCAAGGCCGCGAGGTCGCATTGCACGCCTCACAAGATAGCGTGATTTTGCTACTCAGTGGCGAGCCCATCACCGATCCCATCGTTGGTCATGGCCCTTTTGTAATGAATACCAAGCAAGAGATTTTGCAAGCGTTCAACGATCTGCAAGCAGGTAAATTCGGACAGTTATAAGGACTGAGCCAAGACGCTGTCATCCGCGAATACCAATAAAAAAGTCCGGCATTTGGCGGGCTTTGTTTTTTGAAACTGTTCTTACAACGCTAGCCCTGCCCAAAAGTCATTTTGCAGCTGCTCTACCCTCTCATAACTACAAAAGTTCTGACTTCTGAACTGAGCCCTGACCAGTCCATCAATATCAGCTGCCAATGTGGTAATACGGCTGATAGTCTCCGGATTGGTAGCAGGCTCAGACAAAATCATTTTCAAATCATATCCAAGCAAGAAGGCCCCTTGCCGCTCGGTATCATACTCTAAGTGCTCTGCCGGGATATAAGGCTCCCACAAACGATCCGCCTGAACATGCTGATACTCAAGAAGAATAGTTAGAAAGTCAGATGCGTCTTTACTGCTCTCGTCACCCCGCTCCTGCCAAGCAATCAGTTTTAGCAAAGTCAGCCCAGCCAAAGACGCAACTTTGATGGTATCGCCTTGCCCTAGTTCTATTGATAGAGCGGCATCGTAAGCTTCCTGAAATCCAGCTACCGTCATAGTGACAGCATGCTCCGGTGGCCATTGTATTTCACCTGCGTCATCGGCGATGGCACCAAAGGGAATAATATCAATTGGCAAACCACTGTCAGGATCTTTAAGCCGATGCGCTTTATTGGTTGCGCTTAATCCGGCATCCAGCAAAGCCTGCTTTACACTGGCGAACGCGTCCCAATCCGGTATCAGAATGCCAGTATCAATATCCCGAGTCTGACGGCCGGGATCACGGCCAAACACATGATACAAAACGAGATCTCTTGCCGTTGCCCCAGCAACAAAAAATGGTACGCCAGTTTGCTGAGTTGTGCGGGTGATCAGTGTCAGTACAGGCTCAAACCCGGGGTTCAGGGAGTGTTTTAAGGTGTAGATATTGCTCATTGATAAGTTCGGCAACCTCCTTGTTTCGGCTATCTCTGCTTGCAAGTAGCTCAGCGACAGCCAGCAATGCCTTGGCATTGATATTAATATCCAGCGCCTTTCCCCAGAATGCAGGCACCAACCAGAGCCTGCCCGAAGCGTCTGGCTTTGCTTTGAGCAGCGCAAGCTTTTTTTGCAGTGGCTCAAAGGTAAAGAGCTGTAACTCATAAGGCTGCAAATAGCGTGTTAGTTCATCGGCAGCGACTTCTCCTCCCCAGCAATCCTTGGATGCTAAAGGAATGTCTCGCCAATCATCCGGCGCAACTAATTTTAGCCCTCCGAGCTTTGGTCTAAGCACGGTACGATAGTGTTCAATCCAGAGCTGATAAAGGGCCTCTTTATCCAGAATGCGACGGGTACGACCAAGACTGACAAGCTTCTCGGCTTCTAAGTATTTAAACCCCTTACTCACCATACCTAATGAGATATTTGCCATCTCGGCTATGGCTCGAAACGGCAGATGTAACACATCTTCTTGAGCCAACAAAGCAAACAGAAGCTTCATAAAACCTAACCCTGGCTTTGCCGGCTGTGGAATTGCAAGGTGGTTTTCAGTGAGATTTTTGCCCTCAATCCATAGATTCAGCCCGTTATAGCTCACGCGAGCATTACCGGCCTCATCAATAAAATTGATCGCGTTCTCGGTACAAAAATCGGCGAGATGAGTCGTCAGTCTGTTACACACCAACAGATTGTCTGAGCGAGCAGCGCCTAGCAATGCTGATAGGCTATCTTTACGATGGATACGCTTTATTTCAGTGCTAAACAAATAGCGTTCGCCGTGCACTGTCAGAGTCACCTCAGCATCGGTGTAAGGCTCACCATCCGGCTTAGGATCGAAAGAGTACTCCCCTTGAATCTGCGCAGGCAGATTATCCAAAGCTAGCTTTAGTAGTATCGCGTTCTCGTTCACACCAAATACCGTTCATGAATCATGAACAAATAGTAGCCGTGAACAGCGCATTCCGCAAGATAGGCGGCGAGCTTGAATTAAGCAGGCACCGGTTAACATAGACTGTGTAACATATCGCCATAGATAAAAACCACGATGATACATATTCAGCCCCCAGTGAATGCTGCGTAAAGATGTTATCGCTGAGTTAGATACGAGTAACAGCGTTACTTGAGTAATAAACGTTATGGTATTGTGCGACAAAAAATGCCAGTCAGAAAACTGACTGGCATTGTTGTTAGTTGGCAAGGCTTAATGCGCTACCTAGCGAGTCTTATTCCCACTCAATTGTCGCTGGCGGTTTGCCGGAGACGTCGTAAACCACGCGGGAGATGCCGTCGACTTCGTTGATGATGCGGTTTGATACCTTACCCAGAAAATCGTATGGCAGGTGTGCCCAATGTGCGGTCATAAAGTCGATGGTTTCAACAGCACGCAGGGCAATGATCCAATCGTATTTACGGCCATCGCCCATCACGCCTACCGAACGAACCGGTAGGAATACCGCAAAGGCTTGCGAGACTTTCTCGTAGAGATCGGCGTTGCGCAGCTCTTCGATAAAGATCGCATCGGCGCGACGAAGCAGATCGCAGTATTCTTTTTGAATCTCGCCCAGCACGCGCACACCAAGGCCTGGCCCTGGGAAGGGGTGGCGATAAAGCATGTGGTACGGTAAGCCTAGCTCAAGGCCAATTTTACGCACTTCGTCTTTGAACAACTCTTTGAGTGGCTCAACCAGACCCATTTCCATTTCTTCCGGCAGGCCACCGACGTTGTGGTGTGATTTGATCACATGCGCTTTACCGGTTTTCGAGGCTGCTGACTCAATTACATCCGGGTAGATGGTGCCTTGTGCCAGCCACTTAGCATTTTTCATTTTGCTCGCTTGCTCATCGAATACCTCGACAAACACGCGGCCAATGATTTTACGCTTGGCTTCCGGATCCGCTTCGCCTTTAAGAGCATCGAGGAAACGGTCTTCGGCGTTGACATGGACAATGTTCAAACCAAAGTGGTCACCGAACATTTCCAGTACTTGCTCACCTTCATTAAGACGCAATAGGCCGTTATCGACGAATACACACGTAAGCTTATCGCCAATTGCGCGGTGAACCAGCATGGCGACCACAGAAGAGTCGACGCCGCCAGACAGGCCAAGGATCACTTCATCATCCCCGACTTGCTCACGAATACGCTCAATCGCATCGTCAATAATGGTGGCTGGTGTCCACAAGCGCTCGCATTGGCAGATTTGCATCACAAACTGCTCCAACATACGTTGGCCTTGGCGCGTGTGAGTGACTTCTGGATGGAATTGCACGCCATAAAAACGTTTGTCTTCATTGGCCATGGCCGCGAAGGGGCAAGTGTCCGTCTCGGCCACTTTGACAAAATCTTCTGGAATGGCGACCACTTTATCACCATGGCTCATCCATACATCGAGGAGCGCATGCCCGTCATCGGCGATGGCATCTTCAATGCCATCAAACAGTGCACTTTGCCCAACGCGCTTCACTTGCGCATAGCCAAACTCACGGTGCTCAGAGCCGGCCACCTTACCACCAAGCTGCTCGGCCATGGTCTGCATACCATAACAAACCCCTAACACAGGTACGCCGGCATTAAAGACATACTGCGGTGCACGCGGCGAGTTCTCCTCTGCCACGCTCTCTGGGCCACCGGATAGGATGATGCCGTTGGGCGCAAAATCACGAATGTCTTGCTCATCCACATCCCAGCTCCAAAGCTCACAATACACACCGATTTCACGGACACGGCGCGCAATCAGTTGGGTGTACTGGGAGCCAAAATCAAGGATCAAAATACGTTGAGCATGAATGTTCTGGGTCATTATCTGGCTTTCTCAATTAAGTGGAACAAAGGGGAGCCGCGCTCCCCTCTCAAATGCATCGCGGTGGTGATGTCTTTAGCCGAGACGGTAGTTCGGCGCTTCTTTAGTAATGGTGACATCATGCGCGTGTGACTCTTTCATGCCCGCGCCAGTGACGCGAACAAATTGCGCTTGGGTACGCATCTCTTCAATGGTGGCAGAGCCGGTGAGACCCATGCTGGAGCGCAGGCCACCCATTTGCTGATGAATGATCTCTTTCATCATGCCTTTGTAATCGACACGCCCTTCAATCCCTTCAGGTACCAGCTTGTCTGCGGCGTTGTCGCTTTGGAAGTAACGGTCAGACGAGCCTTTTGACATCGCGCCCACCGAGCCCATACCGCGATATGATTTATATGCACGGCCTTGGTAAAGTTCGACTTCACCCGGAGACTCTTCGGTACCAGCGAGCATTGAGCCCACCATCACGCACGACGCGCCCGCTGCAATCGCTTTACACAAATCCCCTGAGAAGCGGATACCCCCATCGGCAATCACGGGAATGCCGTACTCTTGCGCTACAGCGGCTGCATCACTGATCGCAGTGATCTGCGGGACGCCTACGCCGGTAACGATACGCGTGGTACAAATCGAGCCTGGGCCAATTCCAACCTTGACGGCATCGACACCGGCTTCAATCAGGGCGCGTGCGCCTTCAGCGGTGGCGACATTGCCGCCCACAATCTGCAGGTTCGGATACGCGGCACGTGCATCACGAATACGTTGCAGAACCCCTTCAGAGTGGCCATGTGATGAGTCAATCAGCAGCACATCCACGCCCGCTTCAACCAAGGCGGCAATGCGCTCCTCGTTGCCCGCACCGGCACCAACCGCGCCACCGACACGCAAGCGGCCTTGCTCGTCTTTACAGGCATTGGGCTTGCTTTCCGCTTTTTGGAAATCTTTGGCGGTGATCATACCGGTGAGATGATGACTTGGGTTGACCACCAAAATCTTCTCGACGCGGTGCTGTTGCATGAGCTGTTGTACCTGCTCACGTTCTGCGCCTTCTTGCACAGTGGCGAGGCGAGATTTTGGTGTCATCACGTCTTCGACGCGCTTGCTTAAGTCAGACACAAAGCGCACGTCACGGCCTGTGATGATCCCCACCAGCTCTTTTTGTGCATTGACAACAGGGTAACCGGCAAAGCCGTTACGCTCAGTCAGTGCCTTCACGTCAGCAATGGTCATTTCTGGGGTTACAGTCACTGGATTGGTGACCATGCCTGCTTCATAGATTTTGACCAAGCGTACTTGTTCGGCTTGTTGCTCGATAGTCATGTTCTTATGGATAAAGCCAAGACCACCTTCTTGCGCCAAGGCAATCGCCAAACGGGCTTCGGTCACCGTGTCCATCGCGGCGGATAGAACAGGAATGTTTAAGCTGATCGAGCGTGTCAGTTTTGTACGCAGATCGGCATGGTTAGGAAGAACATTTGAGTGGGCAGGGACGAGGAGTACATCGTCAAAGGTTAGCGCTTCTTTCGCGATTCTCAGCATTGCAATATCTCACACCAAAATTTGTGAAGGGGAACAAAATATTGCCGCAGCATTATACGGGCAGCGCAAACGTTTGGCTATCGATTTTTATTAAGAATCGCTGTTTGGTGGGCAACGGATTTTTAGTCGGTTGATTTATCACCAGATATCAACGCGACTTTTTCGCAACCGATTGCTCAAGATCTATTTGGCATACTGGGGTGCGGCAGGTAGTATGCCCTCAGGCTTATTGAAAGGATCCGTGATCGTGACCGCTAACAACCGAAACATTCTTTCCGTCTCTCGCTTAAATGCCGAAGTGCGTCTTTGCTTGGAGAAAAACATCGGTATCGTCTGGCTCACGGGTGAAATCTCTAATTTTACCGCTGCGACATCCGGTCACTGGTATTTATCGTTGAAAGATAACCAAAGCCAAGTTAAATGTGCGATGTTCCGTGGTAACAATCGCCGCGTGATGTTCAAACCTAAAAACGGCGATCAAGTGTTGGTGCGTGCGCGTGTCTCTATGTACGAGCCTCGCGGCGACTATCAACTGATCTTAGAAAGCATGCAGCCCGAAGGCGATGGACGACTGCAACAGGCGTTTGAGCAACGCAAACAAGCGTTAGCCGCTGAAGGCTTATTCGCACAAAGCGCCAAACAGGCCTTGCCCGACCAACCCAAACGCGTTGGCATAATCACCTCCAAAACAGGCGCTGCCTTGCACGATATTCTAAATGTGTTGAAACGGCGCGATCCGAGCCTACCCGTGGTTATCTATCCAACGCTGGTACAAGGACAAGAGGCAGCGGTCTCTATTGCCCAAGCCATTGGACGTGCCAACAGTCGCAACGAATGTGATGTGCTGATTGTTGGCCGTGGCGGAGGCTCACTCGAAGATTTATGGTGCTTTAATGAAGAAATCGTCGCCCGTACTATCGCCGCCAGTCAGATCCCTATTGTCAGTGCCGTGGGCCATGAAGTGGATGTTACCATTGCTGACTTTGTTGCCGACGTGCGCGCGCCGACGCCATCAGCCGCCGCAGAATTAGTGAGCCGTGACCTCAGTTATCGCTTGCAGCAATATCAGCAGCGCGAGCAAGCGCTCAAAAACGCGATTGGCACCCTCCTGTATCGCCAGCAACGGGCACTGACGCAGCACGAACACCGTTTGTCTCATCAGCACCCTCGCCGTCGTCTACAACAGCAAAGTCAGCATATTGATGAGCTGCAAAGACGGATGCACCAGGCACTCACTAAGCAGTTTTCACGGTACAGCAGCCAACTGAACACGCTAGATAATCGATTGCAGCGCATGACGCCTGACCGTCGTATTCAGCAACATCAGGCTCAATTGGCGCAATACCATCAACGCCTCACCCACGCGATGGACTCACACCTGTCACATGCGCAACAGCGACTCGCCACCTTGGTCGCCACCTTAGATGCGGTCAGCCCACTTGCCACCCTTTCTCGCGGCTATTCAATTAGCCGTGATAGTGATGGGCATATCGTCACTAACATCAACCAGCTAAAAGAGGGCGATACCTTACACACTCAGCTCAGCAACGGCGATGTCACCAGCGTGGTTCGGCAGCGACACCCGCATCAATCTTCTGATTAAACTCTGCACAACACACATCTGACCGATCAGTAAGCGATCGCGCGATCTTGGGGTTTATTCCCCTTGATCAGCTTCCTACCCTGAAAAGAATATTTATCAATACACTTCCCGAAAGCATAAGTTACATATTCTGCATTTGGATTTTTAAAAGGATAAAAATCTGAACTGTGTTTTATTAAAGCCTGGATCCAGAACAATCTAAAAGTGTGACGTGGGAAGGGGTGTCGATTTTATCACCGCTCAAAACCTGAGCGGCAGCGTGACACACTAGGATCTAAGACAACAGATAATCGCGCTCATTAATGTGAGTCAGATCACTTTTATTCAGTAACCGATCCCAAGAGAGGTCGAACCCACCACATCGCGATCAAAAAAAAGCCCAGCATCGCTGCTGGGCTTTGTATTACTTCTTATTACGATTTTTCACCATATCCATTAAGCGTTTACGCTGACGGGATTGAGATAATGTCAGCTTTTCTTTTTTCCCCTCATAGGGGTTTTCGCTGTTTTGGAACTGGATCTTGATCGGCGTGCCCATAATATCCAGGGTTCGACGGTAGTAATTCATCAAATAACGTTTGTACGAATCAGGTAACTCTTTAACAAGGCTGCCGTGAACGACCACAATCGGTGGATTGTAACCGCCTGCGTGCGCATATTTGAGCTTCACCCGACGTCCCCGGATCATCGGTGGTTGATGGTCATCTTGCGCCATTTTCAGAATACGGGTGAGCATCGCGGTTCCGACGCGTTTTGTCGCTGACTGATACGCCTCTTGAATCGACTCGAACAAGTGGCCTACCCCGGTGCCGTGCAAAGCAGAAATAAAATGCACACGGGCAAAGTCGACAAACCCTAAGCGGCGGTCAAGCTCAGACTTCACGCGCTCTTTCACTTCGCTATCTAAGCCATCCCACTTGTTGACCGCCAAAACAATCGAGCGGCCCGCATTCAGCGCAAAACCAAGTAAGCTTAAGTCTTGGTCCGAGATGTTCTCTCGTGCGTCGATCACCAACAATACGACGTTGGCATCTTCAATCGCCTTGAGGGTTTGGATCACCGAAAATTTTTCCACTTTATCGGTCACCCGTTTACGACGTCGAACCCCGGCGGTATCAATCATCACGTATTCGCGACCATCACGCTCCATGGGAATGTAAATCGAGTCGCGGGTCGTGCCTGGCATGTCATAAACCACCACGCGCTCTTCGCCCAGCATACGGTTAGTCAGGGTTGATTTACCCACATTGGGACGGCCGATAATACCGATTTTAATCGGCAGCGACTGTAAGTATTCATACTCGCTTTCAGCCTGCTCTTCGGTTTTAACCGCGTCTTCGCCACTGTCGAGCGTATCTGCTTCATCGGTCAAATCGACCAAGCCTGCTTGCTCGTCGTCCTCGTCCGCTGACACTTGCTCAACCAAAGGCGTCAACGCACGATTAATCAGGCCGCTAACACCTCGACCATGCGCGGCGGCAATTTGGAACATGTTGTCCATGCCCAGCTGCCAAAAGTCCGCGGTTGCCGTGTCTGGGTCAATACCATCCACTTTGTTCACCACCAAGAAGGTGGTTTTTTCACGGGTACGAATATGCTGAGCAATGTCTTTGTCCGCTGGCGTAAGACCGGCTCGACCATCCACCATAAACAGCACGACATCGGCTTCTTCAATCGCCGCTAGCGACTGCTCCGCCATCTTGGTTTCTACACCTTCTTCGGTGCCGTCAATGCCGCCGGTGTCGATCACGATAAACTCGTGATCATCCAGCAATGCTTTGCCGTATTTTCGATCCCTGGTCAGTCCCGGAAAATCCGCTACTAATGCATCGCGTGTGCGGGTAAGACGGTTAAAGAGCGTCGATTTCCCCACATTCGGGCGCCCCACTAGGGCTATAACAGGAATCATGTAGACCTCTTCTTTTCATTCGCTTTATTAATAAACAAGGCTCCCGACTGTCTTTGCAGCCAGGAGCCTAAATATAGAACTGGGTGGCTTCGCTTACTCGATACTCAGCTTTCTCAGTTGACCATCACGGGTGATCACGATATAGCCATCATCCGTTTGCACCGGGGCAACAGCGATCCCGTTGCCTTCCAGTGATTGCTGCGCGACAAAATCGCCCGTTTGCGGGTCAAGCCAATGCAAGTAGCCTTGGCTGTCACCGACCACCAGATAGCCACCGCTTGCCGCGGGTGCCGTTAAGATACGGTACGCCAACTGTGTGTTGCGCCACTTCTCTAAGCCGTTGCGTGCATCTAACGCAACAACATTGTCTTCATCATCAATAAGATAAATACTATTGCCTGCCACGAGGAAGTCTTTAGCAGAGGAAAAATCCCGCTTCCACGCCGCTTTTCCGGAGCGCAAATCAATAGAGACTAATTGGCCATTATAGCCTACTGCATACAAACGGTCGCCATCGATCACTGGGGTCGCATCCACATCCACTAAGCGGTCGATTTCAGTCGCCCCTTTTGGTGTCGAGATAGGAATTTGCCAAATAGACCGTCCGGTTTCGATCATTGCCGCGCCTAGGCGTCCATTGGCCATCCCCCAGAATACGCCGCCGGAAATAGTCACCGGCGCACTTTCACCGCGTAGGCTCAAGTTCGGCACATCATTGGTGTTGTTCCACTGTGGCTCGCCCGATTCTGCGTCCAATGCCACTAACTCACCACGGCTGGTGTTAACGATCACCAAGCCAGCTTCCACCAAAGGCTTGGCCAGCACTTCGCCATTCACGTTCTGTTGCCAAACCCGCTCGCCGGTTTCCGCATCCAGTGCGTACACTTGACCCGTTTCGCCACCCACATACACTTTGCCGTATGAGGCGCTCAACCCGCCGGAGAGCAACGCCGGTGTCTCGTCTTGCACCGACTGTTGCCAGATAGATTCACCGCTTTCTAAATCAAACGCGGCGACTAAACCTTGTCGATCAGCCGCAAAGACTTTGTCATAGGCCACTGTGGGCTGAAGTGCGGAATAATACTGCCCGACACCGTCGCCCACTTGTGCTCGCCAATGCTGGGTTGAAGATATCTCATTGGTCACAGAAGGCAGTGGCGCCATTTGCACCACATCTTCTTCACCGGCACAGCCAGCCAGTACAGCCATGGTCGTGGCCATTGCAGCCATGCGCCATAATCGTTTTTTCATACCACGACCTTATTGACTCAGATTATCAAGCTTCATGTTAACGGTCGGGCTTTCCGCCGCCGCCAATGACGCTGCATACGCGTCTCGCGCTGCCTGCTTGTCGCCCTGACGAAGCAAGACGTCACCGCGGATCTCTTCCACTTTCGCGGTCCAGCTCTGCGTGGTGACTTTGTCGAGTTCGCTCAATGCGGCTGGGTAATTACCTAACTCCGCTTCAACGCGCGCCAGGCGTGTCGTCACCAACCCATACAGCGCCTCGTCTTTCACGGCTTGCTGAGCGTTTTGCAATTGCTCACGGGCACTTTCCAGCTCCCCTTGCGCAACATGCTTTTGTGCCAGCTGCAATGCCGCCAAGGCACGATAACCTTCATGGCCTTCTAATTGGCTCAATGACACGGTATCGCCGCTTTCAATACCACTTAGCACTTGTTCGTATTGCTGCGAGGCTTGCTCTTGGTTGGTGAGCTGTTGTGACTGAAAATAACGCCAGCCATATAACGCCCCCAAACCGACAACGGCGCCGATCACGACCGCTTTACCGTTGTCTCGCCACCACTTCTTAATGGCTTCAACCTGCTGCTCTTCTGTGGTGTAGACGTCCACGTTCTGTCCTCTTAAATCAATGCTTTTAGTGACGCGGCGATCTCATCCTGATTCAGTGTTTGTTGCTCGCCGCCTTTCAAATCTTTTAACGCCACTGTGCCGTTGGCAACTTCATCCTCGCCTAGCACGAGCGCCACAGAGGCGCCGACTTTATCCGCGCGCTTAAACTGTTTCTTAAAGCTACCACCGCCAAAATGTGACATCACACGCAGTCCGGGCACCTGTTCGCGTAAGCGCTCCGCCAGTTTCATCCCAGCGATCATCGCGCCTTCACCCGCAGTGACCATGTAAACATCCACCGCTGGGCGGACATCATCTTGGTTGAGGTTTTCCAGCATCAGAACCAAACGCTCTAATCCCATTGCAAACCCAACGGCAGGCGTCGCTTTCCCCCCGAGTTGCTCAACCAAGCCATCATAACGGCCACCACCGCACACCGTGCCTTGCGCCCCCAAGCTATCGGTGATCCACTCAAACACGGTCCGGTTGTAGTAGTCGAGGCCACGTACCAAACGGTGGTTAACTTGGTATTCGATACCTGCCGCGTCCAAGAGTTCACACAAGAGGGCAAAATGCTGTTTTGATTCGTCATCCAGATAATCACCCAACTGAGGCGCATTAACCAATACAGCTTGGATGTCCGCATTTTTGGTATCGAGCACGCGCAATGGGTTGGTCTGCATTCGACGCTTGCTGTCTTCATCCAACACTGATTCGTGTTGCATCAAAAAGTCCACCAGCGCTTGACGATAGTTCGCACGCGCTTGTGGTGAGCCGATTGAGTTAAGCTCCAATCGCACATGCTCAGCAATGCCCAGCTCACGCCACATGCGTGCGGTCATCATGATAAGTTCCGCGTCCACGTCTGGGCCATTTAGGCCAAACACCTCAACGCCAAACTGATGAAACTGGCGATAACGACCTTTTTGTGGGCGCTCATGACGGAACATAGGCCCGGTGTACCACAAACGGTGCTCTTGGTTGTACAGCAGACCGTTTTCGATCCCCGCTCGGACACAACCCGCGGTCCCTTCAGGACGCAAGGTGAGGCTGTCACCGTTGCGATCATCGAAGGTGTACATTTCTTTTTCGACAACGTCTGTCACTTCGCCAATCGCACGGCTAAACAAATGCGTTGCTTCCACAATAGGCATGCGAACTTCGCTATAGCCGTAAGCGCTCACTACCTTTTTAATCGTAGATTCGAGCTTTTGCCATAAAGGAGATTGAGACGGGAGGCAGTCATTCATGCCTCGAATTGCTTGAATTGTTTTAGCCACGTTAACTTCCGTTACCGACATGATAGAAAAGGGGAGAAGGCCGCCTAACGGCTTAGCCTTCTTGATCGATTTGTGACACCTTGATGCGGTTGCGTTCATCCATCATCGCCGCTTTGGCGCGGATTTTTGCCTCCAACTCATCCACCAAGTTGTCGTTATTAAAGCGCTCTTTTTGGCGTTTACCGTCGAGGTAATAAGCACTGCGCTTGTTACCCCCAGCCAAACCGAGGTGCGACGCTTCGGCTTCACCCGGGCCATTGACCACACAACCAATCACGGAGACATCCATTGGGGTCAGTATATCTTCCACGCGCTGCTCGAGCGCATTGACTGTACCAATCACATCAAACTCTTGACGCGAACAGCTCGGACACGCAATAAAATTGACGCCGCGCGAGCGAATGCGAAGTGATTTGAGAATATCGAAGCCCACTTTGATTTCTTCGACCGGATCGGCGGCGAGCGATACCCGCAAGGTATCACCAATGCCTTCCGCCAATAGCATTCCCAAACCAACGGATGACTTAACCGCACCAGCACGCGCGCCACCAGCCTCCGTAATGCCAAGGTGTAAAGGCTGATCAATCTGCTGCGCAAGTTTGCGATAAGACTCAACCGCCAAGAAGACATCTGACGCTTTGACGCTGACTTTAAATTGATCGAAGTTAAGACGGTCCAAGATATCGACATGACGCATGGCCGACTCGACCAAAGCATCGGGCGTTGGCTCCCCGTATTTTTCTTGCAGATCGCGCTCAAGTGAGCCGCCATTCACACCAATTCGGATTGGAATGTTTTTATCACGTGCGGCATCTACCACCGCCCGAATGCGCTCTTCTTTACCAATATTGCCTGGGTTGATACGCAAACAATCGACACCATACTCCGCCACTTTTAATGCAATACGGTAGTCAAAGTGGATGTCTGCCACCAAAGGGATCGACGTTTGCGCTTTAATCTCTTTAAACGCTTCCGCCGCGTCCATGGTGGGTACTGACACCCGAACGATATCTGCACCCACCCCTTCTAGCGCTTTGATTTGCGCGACGGTGGCTGCCACATCTGTGGTTCGCGTGTTGGTCATAGATTGCACGGCAATCGGCGCGCCATCACCAATCGGCACATTGCCGACATTGATGCGCGTTGAGGGACGGCGTTTGATGGGAGTTTCGTTGTGCATATCGACGTTCTCTGATTACTGCGGAAGGCGCAACCGAGCCACTTGGCCGGTTGGGAAGCCATCAAGATCAATGTTGTCGCCATTAAAGGTGATTTTCACCACACTGGGGGCACCCAATACTAATTGATACGGGGTGTCGCCGGTTAAGGTCACTTGTTCACCCTCAGATTTTATCCCGGTTGCCAGTCGCTCACCATTGGCGTCTCGCACGTCTATCCAGCAATCTCCACTAAAGGTCATCACCAGACGGTTATTGACCGTGCTTGCGGGGGCTTCATCCTCAGACGCTGCCGTTGGTTGTGCCTCTGGTGTTGTTTGCGTTGTCGCCTCGTCCGCTTGCGCCGACTCAACCGCAGTGGCCGATTCTGACGCCGTCGATGCTGATGGACTCACCTCATCTGACACCGGCGCGTTCGCGGCATCTTGTGCATCAGTGACCTGCGGCTCCGCCCCTTGTGAGGCCGCCGAATCTGTCATCGCAGGCTCGGCCATTGCCGGTGCATCGGCGGCAACCATCGCGCTATCTTGTGCTGATGGGGTCGTGACGAGTTCATCCGCTTGTTGGCTATCCAATTGTGTTGGCACGGACGTCATAGCCTGCTGATTCTGCCAATACCACACGCCGGTGATCCCGACCGCAATGGCAATAATCACCCAAGACAGCCACATTAATCGACTTTCGCTCTTTTGCCGCCGCGTTTTGCGCGAGAAGCTTTGCATTTTTTGTACGGTAGCCGCACTGCTCGCTTCCATATTGCTATTACCCAACAGCTGATCGGCGTCGATTTGCATCAGCTTGGCATAGGAGCGCAAATAGCCACGTGTAAACGTGGCCAATTGATCCATGTCTGGGTTGTTTTGTTCAAGATCCTCAATGACACTGACCCGCAACCGAAGTCGGTCAGCAACATCACGAACACTCCAGCCCATTTTCTCTCGCGCTTGCTTTAATACTTCCCCGGGCGCAGGTTGGGTATCAGATTGCGCTTGTTCTTCCGTCTGTTCAGTATTCATTCGCTAGGTACAATTGATATTCTTTGGATTCTGGAAACCGTTGCGCCAATCGCTGAGCGTCATGGGCAGCTCGCTCCGTGTAGCCTTGTTGCTGATAAGCTTTCACTAGCAATAACAGTCCGGCAGGCTGAACACCAACGCGTTGGTGGAGCCGCTTGATACGTGCGACGGCTGCTGCCTCTTGCCCAGTCTCTATCTCTAACTTGGCAAGTTGTAACCCCGCACGGACATTCCGCGGGTCGTGATCAGCCGCTTTGCTAAACAAGGCTTTTGCGCGTTCTACGTGGCCAGCTTTTAGCTGACAAAACGCCGCGTTTTCATAACTGTCTGACACACGATGATAATACGGTTGTACGACTGCTTGCAAAAATGCGTCATTTGCCGCGGCAAACCGCTGTTGTTCGCACAAGAAAACACCGTAATTGTTATATACATCGCCTTTTTCAGACGCTTGCGCTAACGCTTGTTGATATAAGCGATCCGCTTTGTCGTTTTCACCGACACGTTGTTGATAATACGCCATCGACAGCGAGGTGCGATAGTAGTTAGGTGCATATTGGCGCGCTTGCTGCAAGTTTTGCTGCGCTTGTTGATAGCGATCACTGTTTAGATAGCCTAATCCCAGTGCAATACGCGCCTCTGCGGCTTGAATCTTATCAAACTTGGGCTCACTGTGCTGCGAACTTGGCGTTGAACAGCCAGCCAACGCCATCAACACGCCCACAACCCAAACCGTTTTTGTCATGCCATCCCCTTATCGCCATCTCATTTAGACGGGTCGAACAGGGATCACCTCCTGTGCGCCCAGTCGCTTCTCGGCACGCTTAGTTCGGTCGACAATGTCACCGGCTAGTTGGCCACACGCTGCGTCAATGTCATCGCCTCGTGTTTTACGTACCGTCACCGTAAAGTCGTATTCCATCAAGGTTTTCATAAACCTATCAATACGAGAATTACTCGGTTTGTTGAACGGTGATCCAGGATACGGGTTAAATGGGATCAGGTTAATCTTCGCTGGGGTGTCTTTTAATAGCTCTGCGAGTTGGCGCGCATGCTCCATGTAGTCATTGACATGATCCAGCAAGATATATTCTACCGTCACACGGCCGCGGTTGGCATTTGAGGTTGCAATATAACGGTGTACCGCATCCAAAAAGGCCTCGATATCCCAACGATCGTTAATGGGCATGATTTGGCTACGCAGCTCATCGTTCGGCGCATGCAGTGAGATGGCCAAGGCGACATCGATTTTGCCAATCATTTGCTCCAAGCCGGAGACCACGCCCGATGTCGACACGGTGACTCGGCGCTTAGATAAGCCATAAGCATTGTCGTCGAGCATCAAATTCAGAGAAGGGAGAAGGTTTTTCATGTTGAGCAGCGGCTCTCCCATGCCCATCATCACCACGTTAGTGATCGGACGACGGCCCGTCTCTTTCTCAATGCCGATCTCTTTCGACGCACGCCACACCTGCCCGATGATCTCAGACACACGCAAGTTGCGGTTAAAACCTTGTGCCCCGGTTGAGCAGAACTTGCAATCAAGCGCACAGCCTACCTGAGAGGAGACACACAGTGTCGCGCGGTCATCTTCGGGGATATACACGGTTTCCACGTCTTGACCGCCCACACGCATTGCCCATTTGATGGTGCCATCTTGGGAGTAATGCGCTTCACTGACTTCTGGGGCTTTAATTTCTGCCACCCGCTTGAGCTTCTCACGCAACTTCTTGTTGATGTTGTTCATTTCATCGAAGTCGTCGCAACCAAAGTGATACATCCACTTCATGACTTGGTCAGCACGGAAGGCTTTTTCGCCGAGCTCATCAGCGAAGTAGGCACGCAATCCTTGCCTGTCAAAATCAAGCAGATTAACTTTCTCTGTCGTCATTGGGGGTTGCCTCGTAAGAACTAGCTAGGTGGTAAGACTGAATCATCGCCTCACGCGTGCCGATGTCTTACCTTGATCATAGCCAAGATATCTCCTCGGGACGCGCTTAAGGCGCGAAATTGTACAGGCTTTAGATCACAGTTTCCACTCTCTAACAGCGGGGTTATTCAATGTGGTTGTCTGATTTCGATAGGCAGAAAAAAAGAGGCTGACGCCTCTTTTTGAAGATTAAAAAGCAGGTGCTTGATTTAGCAGCGAGGATGAATTTCATCCGCGGTAAAAAAGTACGCGATTTCGCGCTCTGCAGACGCAGGGCTATCAGAGCCATGCACTGAGTTATATTGCATGCTTTCCGCATAGTCAGCGCGCAATGTGCCACACGCTGCTTCTTCTGGGTTGGTTTTTCCCATCAACTCACGGTAGCGGCTGATCGCGCTCTCGCCTTCTAGTACTTGCACCATAATAGGGCCTGACGTCATGAACCCAACCAGGGATTCAAAGAAAGGCTTCCCTTGGTGCTCGGCATAAAATCCTTCTGCCTGCTCTTTGCTAAGATGGAGCATTTTCGCCGCCACGATACGCAAACCTGCACTTTCGATACGCTGATAAAGCGTGCCAATTAAATTACGCTCTACGGCATCAGGTTTAACGATAGAAAAAGTGCGTTCAATGGTCATTCGCTTGTCCTTTCACTGTCTGAATCTGGCCCGCTAGGGGCAACAACGCGCCTACCCTAGCAAATTTCCTCGCGTGTCCCTATGACCAATCGGGTGAAGCGTTAACTCACACAAAATTTTTGTTAACCTTTCACCCAAGGTGTCACAGGTCTATTTCGCTTGGTCGAGCAATACACGCGCTAGGGTTTTCACGCCCATACCGGTCGCGCCCACGGCCCATTTATCATTGGCGGCTTTGCGGTAAGTGCCAGAGCAATCGATGTGCATCCAGCCTTTTTGATAATCCTCAACAAAGTAGGAAAGGAACGCCGCCGCGGTGCTCGCACCTGGCATGTACGCCCCCATGGATGCATTGGCAATATCCGCAAACGAGGAAGGCAGCAGCTGGCGATGGAACTCGGCCAATGGCAACGGCCACATGCCCTCGCCTTCTTCTTGTGCCGCGTCAAGCGTACGGTGTGCGAGCTCATCGTCGAAACTAAACAGCGCATGATAGTCATTACCCAACGCGGCTTTTGCCGATCCGGTGAGCGTGGCACAATCAATCAGAAGTTCAGGTTTTTGTTCACTGGCGTACATCAGGCCATCAGCGAGCACCAAGCGCCCTTCCGCATCGGTATTGAGCACTTCAACGGTCACGCCATTTTTGTACGTGATAATATCACCCAACTTGTAAGCACTGCTTGAGATCATGTTCTCGGCACAGCAGAGTACCAGTTTAACGCGTTTATTCAGCCCCTTGGCAATCGCCATCGCCAGCGCCCCGGTCGCTGTCGCTGAGCCGCCCATGTCCGCTTTCATGGTGGTCATAAAGTCGGAGCCTTTAATGCTGTAGCCCCCAGAATCAAAGGTGATCCCTTTCCCCACCAAACAGGCATACACAGGCGCGTCCGGATCGCCTGTAGGGTTATAGTCGAGTTGTAACATGGTCGGTTTGCGCGCCGAGCCACGACCGACGGTATAAATGCCATTCCAGCCTTTTTCTAACAGGTCGGTACCGGAAATGATTTTATAAGTGACCTGGTCGGGGGCCATGGACTTAACAAACTCCCCCGCACGCGCCACTAACTGATGTGGCCCAACTTCTTCTGCCGTTTGGTTGATAATATCGCGTACCCAATCACCCA
Source organism: Salinivibrio sp. PR6 (assembly GCF_001995955.1). NCBI lineage: Bacteria > Pseudomonadati > Pseudomonadota > Gammaproteobacteria > Vibrionales > Vibrionaceae > Salinivibrio > Salinivibrio sp. PR6. The sequence goes on from NZ_MUFA01000001.1 coordinate 307,946, forward strand.
CGGTCTGTCGAAGCTCGAACTCTTGCGTATCGGCATCGTTCAACACAGTCTGCGTAAAGGCGACCTTATTTTTGGGGCCACGAAGCCCTTGGTAGAACGCCCAGACTAATTCAAGATCCCAGTGTTCTCCTGTGAGTGTCAGCGCAGGCATACCTTGCCCTTCAAGCTTGCGCGCCGCTTGTTGCACCTTGTCTCGCGGGTTGGCATCGCTCGACACATGGATCACCGCGTTGTCAGCGTCAAAGGAGACCAGCGCGTTATCGCCCCACTGTGGCGCCGCCGGCTGATGCGACAGGATAACGTTTAATGAATCTGACATATTGCACTCCTTGTACTGTCTCGCTGCTTTTACTGTACAGCGTGTTTCACTGAGCCCTCAGACAAACGCCTGGACGCCTCAGCGATATGAAAAAAGCGAGCCCATTGGCCCGCTTTGAATGTATGTTTTATTGGCCACAGGTACTGTGCCGAGCCGGAGACGATAACACAAGTATTATCAATCACTCGCGAGAGCTAGCCCTCAGTCTCTCTCATCCATCCAGCACATGATGATCGCCTCGAGGATGCGCTCATTGGAACGCTCTGGGTCATCGTCAAAATCATCCAGTTCAGTGATCCACTGATGCAAATCAGTAAAACGAACCGTTGTTGGATCGACATCTGGGTAGGCGTCACAAAGCTCGATTGCAATATCGAGCGAGTCTGTCCATTTTAAGCTCATCTTGCTTCTCCGTCCGTTACAGCCTTGGATTAATGGTTTTCGGCTGCGTGATTCAAGGTATAGCGCGGGATCTCAACCACCAAATCTTCATCGGTAATTTTTGCTTGGCAACCCAAGCGTGACTCCGGCTCAAGCCCCCACGCTTTGTCGAGCATGTCATCTTCTAGCTCATCACTTTCGTCTAACGAGTCGAATCCTTCACGGATCACCACATGGCAGGTGGTACACGCACACGACTTTTCACACGCATGTTCAATGCCAATGCCATTTTTCAACGCCACGTCGAGGACTGTTTCCCCTTCTTTCGCTTCCAATTCCGCACCTTCTGGGCATAACTCGTGGTGCGGCAGAACAATAATCTTAGGCATGATTACACCTCATCAATGGATTGGCCGGCCAACGCATGACGAATCGATTGATCCATGCGGCGTGCCGCAAAGGTCTGGCTGGCTTTGTCTAATGCTTTGATCCCGGCTTCAATGGCGGCGCCATCATCACCGTTGCGCAAGGCAATCAAGGCTTCTATTTCTTTCACCAAAGCTTGCTGCTCATCAGCGTTGAGCAGGTTATCCCCGTCTTGTTGCATGGCAACCAGCAAGCCTTCGATCACACGATCGGCTTCCACACGCTGCTCCGCCAAGTAGCGGGCATCTTTGTCTTCTTCCGCATGGGTAAATGACGATTTGATCATGGTGGCAATCTCATCGTCACTCAAGCCATAAGAGGGCTTCACTTGGATAGACGCTTCCACTTCGGTGGATTTTTCCATCGCCGTCACGGACAACAAGCCATCAGCATCTACTTGATAAGTCACGCGAACATGGGCCGCCCCCGCCGTCATCGGTGGGATGCCTTTGAGGCTAAAACGTGCTAATGAGCGGCAATCGTCTACCATTTCACGCTCACCTTGTACCACATGCACTTTCATGCCGGTTTGGCCATCTTTAAACGTGGTGAATTCTTGCGCTTTTGCCACAGGAATGGTGGTGTTGCGTGGGATAATTTTCTCCACCAAACCGCCCATGGTTTCGATACCAAGAGAAAGCGGGATCACATCCAACAGCAACATGTCAGAGTCTGGTTTGTTGCCCACCAAAATATCAGCTTGTGTCGCGGCGCCAACGGCAACCACTTTATCTGGATCGATGCTGGTCAGTGGCTCGCGACCGAAAAACGTACCAACCTGTTCACGCACGGCGGGAACACGGGTAGAACCGCCCACCATCACGACTTCCAGCACCTCATCGGCACTGACACCGGCATCTTTTAATGCGCGGCGGCATGACATCAAGGTTTTCTTAATAAGTGGAGCAACCAATTGATCGAACGTTTCACGGCTCAACTCGCCTTGCCACCCCAGCACATCGATGGACGCGCTGTCAGCAGAAGAAAGGGCAATTTTCGCCTGCGTGGCGGCGTGCAGCACGGTACGGCGCTGATCGCCACTGAGGGTGTCAAACCCGGCTTGCTCACAGATCCATTGCTCGAGTAGATGGTCAAAGTCGTCTCCGCCCAATGCGGAATCGCCGCCGGTCGCCATGACCTCAAACACGCCCTGAGACAAGCGTAGAATCGAGATATCAAAGGTGCCGCCACCTAGATCATAGACCGCAATCACCCCTTCTTGGCCCGAATCAAGGCCATAAGCAATCGCCGCAGCGGTAGGCTCGTTAAGCAAACGCAGCACGTTTAGGCCTGCCAGCTTCGCCGCATCTTTAGTCCCCGCACGTTGTGCGTCATCAAAATAGGCGGGTACGGTGATCACCACACCTTCAAGCGCGTCGCCCAAACTTTTTTCCGCACGTTCGCGAACGGTGCGTAAGATATCGGACGAGCCCTGCACTGGGTTAATCGCGCCACGGCGGGTTTCCACTTGTGGCAAGCCATTTTCGGTTTGTGAAAACTGATAAGGAAGTTGCGGATAACGGGCTTGCACATCGTCTAATGAACGCCCCATCATGCGTTTGACAGACACCAAGGTATTGGCGCTATCCGTTTGCACGTGTGGGAGGGCGTCATAGCCCACGGAAATGGCATCATCACCGTAATGGACCACAGAAGGGATCAGTGGTCGGTCTTGTTCGTCGTTCAAGGTGGTTGCGGTACCGCTTCGTACCGTGGCCACCAAGGTGTTGGTGGTACCCAAATCGATGCCGACCGCGTGCTTGTGCTCATGCGGCGCGGCACTTTGACCGGGCTCTGAAATTTGTAACAGTGCCATGTCTAATCCTTAAACTTTACTGCGTTGACAGGCGAAAGGGCGATCAACTCATCAGCTGATCTTCGACACGCTCCACTTCATGGCGAAGCTTTTCTGCGAACTTGAGTTTACGCACAATCACGGCGGCCTCTTGCCACTGTGACGCAGCCAATGCCTGTTTAACCTCTAGAATCAATGCGTCGTAGAGTGACTGGGCTTTTTCACCAAAATCAAACAGCGCCGCTTCATCTTGACTATCGGTAATCGACTCGAGCTCCTCACGCAACGTCATTTGCTGCATCAGGAACTCAGGATCCTGCATGGTTTGCTGTTCGTCTTTTAATTCAATACCTTGCAACGTCAGCATATACTCAGCGCGTCGAACCGGATCTTTTAACGTCTGAAACGCGTCATTCACTTGCGATGCTTTCTGTACCGCCTGCAGACGGGTTTTCTCGTCTTGGCTAGCAACATTATCGGGATGGTACTGACGCTGCAATTCCCGAAACGTTGAAGAAAGCGAGCTACCGTCCAGCTCAAACTGATACGGTAGCTCGAAAAGTTCAAAATGATTCATGTGCTCTCACGGATTACACGTTGAAGCTTTCGCCACAACCACATTCACTACTCACGTTAGGGTTGTTGAATTGAAAACCTTCATTCAGGCCTTCTTTAACAAAATCCAGCTCTGTCCCTTCGAGATAGAGCAAGCTCTTACCATCGACGATTACCTTGACATCATCGTACTCAAAAACCTGATCGCCTTCTTGCAGCTCATCCGCAAATTCGAGTACATAGGCCATGCCTGAACACCCTGACGTTCTCACGCCCAGGCGCAAGCCAATGCCTTTGCCACGGTTATTGAGAAACGCTCTGACGCGATCTGCTGCCGCCTGTGTCATGGTAATAGCCATATATCAACAACCCCTTCGTTTTACTGCTGGTGTTTTTTCTTGTAATCACTGACCGCCGCTTTAATGGCGTCTTCCGCCAAGATAGAGCAGTGCACCTTGACGGGTGGTAGCTCTAATTCTTCTGCGATCTCAGAGTTTTTGATCGCAGCAGCGTCGTCAATCGAGCGGCCTTTCACCCACTCGGTAACCAGTGAGCTCGAGGCAATCGCCGAGCCGCAGCCGTATGTTTTAAACTTGGCGTCTTCGATGATGCCTTCGTCATTCACCTTGATTTGTAGTTTCATGACGTCGCCACACGCAGGGGCACCAACCATGCCATTACCAACCGATGGGTCGCCTTTCTCAAACGAGCCAACGTTACGTGGGTTTTCGTAGTGGTCAATTACTTTATCGCTGTAAGCCATAATCGTTTCCTCAATATGATTGCTCACTGTTGCCAGCTGGCGCGTTATTCGAATTAGTGGTGCGCCCATTCAACGGTACTTAGATCGATACCGTCTTTGTACATGTCCCAAAGTGGTGACATTTCACGCAGCTTGTTAACTGCTTCACGCACTTTCTCAATCGCATAATCCACTTCTTCTTCCGTCGTAAAGCGACCAAATGAGAAGCGCAGCGAGCTATGTGCGAGCTCATCGTCGCGTCCAAGCGCACGAAGCACATAGGAAGGTTCAAGGCTTGCTGAGGTACACGCAGACCCTGACGATACCGCCAGATCTTTCAGTGCCATCAGCAATGACTCGCCTTCAACAAAGGCAAAGCTCACGTTTAGGTTATGTGGAACACGCTGTTCCAAATCGCCATTGACGTAAACTTCTTCTAAATCTTTCACGCCTTCATAAAAACGCTCGCGCAATGCCAGCGCATGTTGGAAGTCTTTCTCGCGCTCTTCTTTCGCGATACGGAACGCTTCACCCATGCCCACAATTTGGTGAGTAGGCAATGTGCCTGAACGCATACCACGCTCGTGACCACCACCATGCATTTGCGCTTCAATGCGTACGCGTGGCTTACGGCGAACGTATAAGGCACCAATGCCTTTAGGGCCGTACGCTTTGTGTGCGCTGAATGAGATCAAATCGATTTTCATCTCTTTGACGTCCAGTGGCACTTTACCCACTGACTGAGCCGCATCGACGTGGAACATAATTTTACGTTCACGACAAAGCTCGCCAATCGCAGAGATATCTTGAATCACACCAATCTCGTTATTCACGTGCATGATTGACACTAAAATCGTGTCATCACGCATCGCCGCTTCGAGCTTCTTCAGATCGACCAGGCCGTTTTCTTCTGGCTCAAGATATGTCACCTCAAAGCCTTCACGCTCCAGTTGACGGCAAGGGTCAAGCACGGCTTTATGCTCTGTTTTGCAGGTAATAATGTGCTTGCCTTTCTTGGAGTAGAAATTAGCAATACCTTTGATAGCCAAGTTGTCTGACTCAGTCGCGCCAGAGGTAAACACGATCTCACGTGGGTCGGCATTGCAGTAATTGGCAATGTTCTCACGCGCTGTATCAACCGCTTCTTCTGCTTGCCAGCCAAAGCGGTGTGAACGAGAGGCCGGGTTACCAAAAAACCCGTCCATGGTCAGGTACTGACTCATTTTTTCAGCAACGCGCGGATCCACCGGACACGTGGCTGAATAATCAAAATAAATGGGCAATTTCATGTTTTTCTCCAATTACACCGACATTGGTCATCAGGAGCGAACGTTTACGCCTATGGTGGCGCTATCTTGTTTGACCTTCGAGCTAAATGTGTTTCTGGGCGCCAATGAGGCATCCAGTTTAGCGTCCTGACGATCTGCTACTTGCTTCACTTCGTTATCATGCATCAGCTCACCGAGCGTGATGTCGTTTAAAAAGCCGCTAATTCGGGCACTTAAGTCGTGCCACAGAGTATGTGTTAAACAACGGGTGCCGCCTTGGCAATCCGCTTTACCTTGACACTTGGTCGCGTCGACAGATTCGTCAACGGCAGCAATCACGGCCCCCACGGCAATGTCACTTGCCGCAATACCGAGGCGATAGCCGCCGCCGGGACCACGTACACTTGTCACCAACCCCGACTTGCGGAGCCGTGAAAAAAGTTGCTCAAGATAAGACAAGGAAATGCCTTGACGCTCAGAGATGTCCGCCAGTGGTACAGGACCCTGCTCGGCATGAAGCGCCACATCGAGCATGGCGGTAACCGCATAACGGCCTTTCGAAGTCAATCTCATAACACGCTACCTGTGGTGAATAGATGCTCAGATAGTTACATACCCGAGTAATTTGGTCAAGTATTTACCTGAGTATTTTTGTCAGGTTTTCACCCTAAGTTACGCATGCTCGGTTGAAAGGATCACTGAGCGCGATGATTATCGGTATTTTGCTCGCGCGATGCCGCTTGTTGGGTCACTTTTTCGATGGATGACAGCACCCCCCGTAAAATATTTAACTCTTGGCTCTCAAGTCGCGCTCGGTTAAAGAGCCGACGTAACTTGGTCATCACCATCCCGGGATGCTGAGTACGGATAAATCCGGTTTTGCTAAGGACCGTTTCTAGGTGCTGATAAAACCGTGAAAGCTCTTCATTTAAAGGGTAGGTTTGTTCCAGCGTGGGGCCTTGATAGGCTTGACTGTCTAGCCAAGCGACGCGCATTTCATAGCACAGGGTTTGTACCGCCATCGCCAAGTTCAACGAGCTATAGTCTGGGTTGGACGGAATCGACACATGATAATGGCAGGTCTGCAGCTCTTCATTGGTCAAGCCAGTGCGCTCGCGACCAAAGACAATCGCCACCGGGTGAGTGCTCGCCTCTTCCACGGCCTTTTTACCGCATTCGCGCGCATCGAGCATCGGCCACTCGAGTGTCCGGCTTCTTGCACTGGTTCCCACCACAAGGCCACAGTCTGCCACTGCCTCTTCTAAGGTACCGACGACCCGCGCATTGTTGGCGATATCACTGGCACCGGCCGCCAACGCAATGGCTTGGCCATCCACTTCACATTCGGGGGCCACGAGGGTCATATTGCTAAGCCCCATGACTTTCATTGCCCTAGCGGCTGAGCCAATATTACCGGAATGGGAAGTTCCCACCAATACGACGCGGATTTGATCTAGCATGATGTTGTTTTCGTCTCTTACGCTGTGCACCCTTGGTGGGGTGGGCAGGTGTCTTTTAGATCTGCGCAGTTTATCACAGTGCAATCGATAATACTTCTCAGCTAAGCGTGTCGCGCCAGTTCACGGACGTCGCGGCGGTCAAAAAATACCCACTTTCCTTTTGCTCTGGCTCTGTTATACTCCGCCCCGCTTTCGTTCTTTAACATCCGTTGGGAAAACCGTATGCATCCGATGCTAAACATCGCCGTCCGTGCTGCACGGAAGGCTGGCGACTTTATCGCCAAATCTGCAGAAAACAGAGACAACATCGAAACCGCGCAAAAAGGCAGTAATGACTTTGTCACTAATGTCGACAAAGCGGCAGAACAAATCATCATCGACATCATCAAAAAGTCCTACCCGGACCACACCATCGTTGGCGAAGAGTCAGGCGTGGCTGAAGGGAAAGATAGCGACTATCAATGGATCATCGACCCACTGGATGGCACCACCAACTTCGTTAACGACTTTCCCCATTTCAGCGTGTCTATCGCGGTGCGTATTAAAGGCCGCACTGAGATCGGCTGCGTTTACGACCCTATCCGTAATGAGCTATTCACCGCACAACGTGGTGCTGGCGCACAACTCAATAACAAGCGTATTCGTACCGGTAGCGCCAAAGAGCTCGACGGCACCATCTTAGCGACGGGCTTCCCCTTCAAAGCAAAGCAACACGCTGAAGGCTTTATGGCGGTCGTGAGCGCGTTATTCGTTGATTGTGCTGATTTCCGTCGCACCGGCTCTGCCGCGTTGGATCTTTGCTATGTGGCCGCAGGCCGTGTTGATGGCTTTTTTGAGCTTGGCCTGAAACCGTGGGATATCGCGGCAGGCGAATTGATTGCCCGTGAAGCTGGGGCGATTTGTACCGACTTTAACGGCGGAACCGACTACATGCGTAGCGGTAACGTGGTAAGCGGTGCACCACGCGTCGTAAAAGGCATGCTGGCCAAAGTGCGCGAGAACGCCCCTGAGTCGATGAAAAAATAATGCTTCCCTCTGGGTATAAAAAAGCGACGCTCGGTGAGCGTCGCTTTTTTTATGCCGTCAAATCATCGGCTGTCTCTTTAACACTGAGTGCCATACTGGCTGCGACGCACACCGAGTGTGCAATTCGCCCCGCAACAGACGCGGGGCGAGCGCATCAAGGCATCGCGTCAAACTCTTGCCCTTCTTTTTCCACTTCTGGCACCAACAGGTGCTCACGCGCAATACCCAGCTTCAATGCCAGAGCAGACGCCACGTAGATTGAAGAGTAGGTACCCACAGTGATACCAATCAGCAAGGCCATCGCAAAGCCGTGGATCATGGTTCCACCCAAGGTGAACAGTGCAATCACCACAAACAAAGTCGTGCCCGAGGTAATGGTGGTTCGACTGAGGGTCTGAGAGACAGACGCATTAATGATTTCATCTGACTCACCTTTACGCAGCTTACGGAAATTTTCACGAATACGGTCGAACACCACGATGGTATCGTTCAACGAGTACCCCACCACCGTCAGCAACGCAGCGACAATGGTCAAGTCCACTTCGACTTGGAACAAGGAGAAAATACCCAAGGTAATGATCACATCGTGCGCCAGTGCCATCACCGCGCCAGCCGCCAAGCGCCACTCGAAACGGAACGACACGTAGATCAGGATACAGACCAGCGCGATAATAATCGCCAACCCACCCGCTTCGGTCAGCTCGTCACCCACATTCGGGCCAACAAACTCGATGCGGCGCATTTCTACCTGGTCACCCGTACCTGTTTTGATGGCATTGAGCACCTCGTTACCGAGGTTTTCGCCTTCCATATCATCACGCGGACGCAGGCGCACCATCACATCAGTGGCACTACCGAAGTTTTGTACCACGGCGTCACCAAAGCCGTCAGCCGCCAGTGACTCACGAATTTGCGGTAAGTCAGCAGGCTGTTCAAAGCCCACTTCTATCAAGGTACCACCGGTAAAGTCGAGCCCCCAGTTAAGCCACTTAGTGGATAGGGTGACGACAGACGCGGCAATCATGGCGATGGACAACACGAAGGCCAATTTAGACCAACGCATAAAGTTGATCGACATGTCCGGTTTAAATATTTGAAACATGCTTGGACTCCCTTAAATCGACAGCTTCTTGACGCGCTTACCGCCGTACACCAGATTAACCAGTGCACGCGTACCAATGATGGCGGTAAACATCGAGGTCAAAATACCGATCGACAGTGTCACCGCGAAGCCTTTTATCGCGCCTGTTCCCACAGCAAACAAGATGATTGCGGTGATCAGCGTGGTGATATTGGCATCGGCGATGGTACTAAACGCGTTAGAATAACCACGGTCGATTGCATGTTGAGGGTTACGGCCTTCGTGGATTTCTTCGCGGATCCGCTCAAAAATCAGCACGTTGGCATCGACCGCCATCCCCACCGTCAGGACAATACCGGCAATACCAGGCAGTGTCATGGTCGCCCCTGGGATCAGAGACATAATACCGATGATCAATATGATATTGGCGAGCAAGGCACAGTTAGCAAACAGACCAAAGCGGCGGTAGTAAATCAAGGTGAAGAGCATCACCGCCACCAAGCCCCAGATACAGGCTTGCACACCCATATTGATGTTTTGCTGACCCATTGATGGACCAATGGTGCGCTCTTCAACAATCGAGATAGGCGCAATCAAGGCACCTGCGCGCAGCAGCAGCGCCAAGTTATGTGCTTCGGCGGCAGAATCAATGCCGGTAATGCGGAAATTACGTCCCAAAGCAGACTGGATCGTGGCTTGGTTAATCACTTCTTCGTGTTTTTCCAAGATCACTTTGCCGTCTTCGTCACGCTCGCCACTGTCTTTGTATTCTGCAAACACGGTGGCCATCAGCTCACCAATATTGCGCTTACTGAAATCAGCCATTTTGTCACCACCCTCACTGTCGAGAGAGATGTTAACTTGTGGTCGGCTGTATTCATCGCGGGAGGAGCTGGCGTCAGTAATGTGCGAGCCCGTCAAAATGACCCGCTTTTTCAGCACGGCGGGACGACCATCTCGAGTACGCATCAACTCGCTGCCCGGTGGCACTCGGCCTGCCATGGCGGCAGATAGGTCAGCGTCCTGATCCACTTCGCGGAATTCCAAGGTCGCGGTGGCACCAAGAATTTCTTTCGCGCGTGCCGTGTCTTGCACACCGGGGAGTTCAACCACAATACGGCTTGCGCCCTGACGTTGCACCAAAGGCTCGGCCACACCCAGTTCATTCACACGGTTGCGCAGAATCGTAATGTTTTGCGCCACCGCGTAGTTACGAATTTCTTTGAGGCGCTCTTCTTTGTAAACCGCGGCTAATCGCCCTTCATCTTCATCGACAGAAAAGTTCATGTCGAGGTAGTTGTTCGAGAGCAGTTCTAGCGCTTTATTGGTGTCTTCGGCATTACGCAGATTCACCACAACACGGGTGTTATCTTCTATTCGTAAACCACGATAACGGATACGCGCTTCACGTAAGTCGGTGCGGAAGCTGTCTTCTTGCTGGGTGATCAGCTTTTCTAATGCTGCATCCATGTCCACTTCCATCAGGAAGTGCACCCCACCACGTAGGTCTAGGCCAAGCTTCATCGGGGTAGCACCCAGTGTATCCAGCCACGATGGCGTTGCAGGCGCCAAGTTTAAGGCAACCACATAGTCATCACTGTCGAAACGCGACATCAAGGCATCACGGGCACTGATTTGTGCTTCCGTGTCTTTAAAGCGGGCTAAGACGGTACCGTCTTCGAGCGCAATGGATTGGTAGGAAAGGTCGTTCGATTCGAGGGTCTGTTTGATGGAGTCCAACGCAGTCATATCTACCGAGGCGCCACGCGCCCCGGAAATTTGTACTGCTGGATCTTCACCGTATAAATTGGGAAGCGCATACACGATGCCAATAACCAGTGTTATTAGCACCATGATGTACTTCCACAAAGGATAACGGTTTAGCACAGCATGCATCCTTTATGGTTGCGAGAATTAGAGAGACTGGATAGTACCTTTAGGCAGTACTGCCGTCACGAAGTCTTTTTTGATGGTCACTTCGTTATTATCGTTGAGTGCAATCACAATAAAGTCATTGTCTTCAGCGATTTGAGTGATCTTACCCACTAAACCACCTCCGGTTAGCACTTCGTCTCCTTTGCTCATAGATGCCATAAGGTTTTTGTGCTCTTTGACACGCTTAGATTGCGGGCGGTAGATCATAAAGTAAAAAATCACCGCAAAGAGACCAAGCATGATAAAAAGCTGCATTCCGCCACCTTGTGGTGCGGCTTCAGCGGCTGCGTGAGCTTGTGAGATAAACATTCAATCACGTCCTCGTTCTAGTTGTTGAATTCGAAATTAATCGAGCGGCGGCACTTCCTTGCCACGACGCGCGTAGAAATCCGCTACAAAGGCATCTAATCTACCTTCGTCAATCGCGTTACGCAAACCTTCCATCACGCGCTGATAGTAGCGTAAGTTGTGGATGGTGTTGAGTCGCGCGCCTAGGATCTCATTACAGCGGTCTAAATGGTAGAGGTAAGCACGGCTGTAGTGGCGGCAAGTGTAACAGTCACACTCGGGATCCAGAGGCGAGGTATCACTTTTATGTTTCGCATTACGGATCTTGATCACACCGCCAGTAATAAACAAGTGGCCATTACGTGCGTTTCGTGTCGGCATCACACAATCAAACATGTCGACACCACGACGAACCCCTTCGACCAAATCTTCAGGTTTCCCCACGCCCATCAGATAGCGCGGTTTATCTTCTGGCAGCTGCGGACAAGTGTGCTCCAAGATCCGGTGCATGTCTTCTTTCGGCTCCCCGACCGCTAGGCCGCCAACGGCATACCCATCAAAACCGATCTCGGTAAGACCTTCTACAGAGACATCACGCAAGTCCTCGTACACGCCGCCTTGTACAATACCAAACAAGGCATTTTTGTTACCTAATTTGTCAAAGTGATTGCGGCTACGTTTTGCCCAGCGTAGTGACATCTCCATCGACTTTTTCGCTTCGTCATGCGTGGCAGGATAGGGCGTACACTCATCAAAAATCATCACGATGTCTGATCCCAAGTCATATTGGATCTCCATCGATTTTTCCGCGTCCATAAAGATGCGATCGCCGTTCACTGGGTTGCGAAAGTGCACCCCTTCTTCGGTGATTTTACGGATATCGCCCAAACTGAACACTTGGAAACCGCCAGAGTCGGTCAAAATAGGGCCATGCCACTGCATAAAGTCATGCAAATCCCCGTGCAGTCGCATAATTTCCTGACCTGGGCGTAGCCATAGATGAAAAGTGTTCCCTAATAGGATCTCCGCCCCAGTCCCTTTCACTTCTTCAGGCGTCATCCCTTTGACGGTGCCATAGGTACCCACCGGCATAAAAGCCGGCGTTTCCACAGTGCCGCGTTCAAAGATTAAGCGGCCACGGCGAGCGCGTCCGTCGGTTTTTTTCAGTTCGTATTCCACGAATCCTCCTCAGTGCCAGAGAAACAGTCTGGCGTGTGTCTTATGCTAACAGGTTTACCCTGCCGCAAGCATAGCGCACACGGACATAAGAGCCCGTGTTCTCATCATGTCGTCAGTGGTGCTGACGGGTAATAAACATGGCATCGCCATAGCTGAAAAAGCGATAGCGTTCTTCAACCGCCGCACGATAAGCGGCCATGGTATGCTGATAACCGGCAAACGCGCTTACCAACATGATCAAGGTAGATTCCGGCAAGTGAAAATTGGTCACCAATACATCCACTAGCTGCCATTCATACCCCGGATAGATAAAAATCTGGGTGTCATTAAAAAACGGGGACAGTGGCTCACCTTTTTGCTTGGCCGCCTGTGCCGCACTTTCCAGTGAACGCACCGAGGTGGTTCCCACCGCAATCACGCGCTTACCTTGTGCTCGCGTTTGATTGACCGCATCGACCACCTCTTGCGGCACTTCAGCATACTCAGCATGCATGGTGTGCTCTTCAATGTTGTCGACCCGAACCGGTTGGAACGTTCCGGCTCCCACGTGCAAGGTGACAAAAGCAATATTGACGCCTTTTTCTTTAAGCGCTGCCATAATGGCATCGTCAAAGTGTAACCCCGCCGTTGGCGCAGCGACGGCCCCAGGCTTTTGGTTATACACGGTTTGATAGCGTTCTTTATCGCTCTCTTCATCAGGGCGGTCGATGTATGGCGGCAACGGCATATGGCCGATGTCGTTAAGCGTATCTACCACGCCTTTATCGCCGTGTAGCTGGATTTCGAACAGAGCATCATGGCGTGCCACCATCTTTGCTGGGACCTGTCCGTCATCGCCGAGGAATAATTCGGCGCCGGGTTTAGGTGCTTTAGAGGCGCGCACATGGGCGAGGAAACGACGTTCGTCGAGCACGCGCTCCACCAGCACCTCTATTTTACCTCCCGACGCTTTGCGGCCATACACGCGCGCGGGGATAACACGCGTATTGTTGAACACCATCAAATCCCCAGGCTCAACCAGATCGAGGATATCCTTAAACTGACGATGTACCACCTCACCGCTTGTGCCATCGAGTGACAATAAGCGACTTGCACTGCGATCCGGTTGCGGATAGCGCGCAATTAACTCATCGGGGAGTTCAAAGTGAAAATCGGATAATTGCATGACATTTGCCTAGATAAAAAGCAGGCCGCTAGTATAGGTAGCCCACCGTGAAGATCAAGCAAGCTGGATGCTTGATTCAGGCATCGTTTACACAGGCGCCAATGAACACAACATTTGCCTCGATGCGCGTGGTTATCTTGATGCATATCACGCCTAACCCGGTACAACTGCACTACAGTAAAAGTATCCCTGTGTACTGATGACAAGGAGGTGCCATGTTTATTGTTGATGATATGATGACCCGGCATCCACACACGCTTAGCCCTGACCATACCCTGGACGACGCGCACCGTTTAATGCGCGCCGAGCGCTTTCGCCATCTCCCCATCGTTGACAATGATGAGCGTTTGTTAGGACTGGTCACACAAAGAGATGTGCTGTCAGCACAAGCCTCTTCACTAGGCAAAACGACCAATGGCGATCACCAGATCCATACTCCCCTATCACACTTTATCGAGCGGCAACTGGTCACAGTCGACCCCGGGGCGTCACTACGGGCTGCAGCGCTAACCATGCTCGAGCGTAAAATAGGCTGCTTACCGGTGGTGAAGCACCAACGTTTGGTTGGGATCATCACCGACAGTGATTTTGTCGCCATCGCGTCAACATTGCTGGAGATCCAAGAAGAAAGTGAGCCGGTTGAAGAGGGAGAATAAATAAAAAAGGGAGTGTGAGACTCCCTTTTTATCAGGTTGATAACCGGTATCGCGCGATTAGAATTGATCTTCTTCCGTCGAGCCCGTTAATGCCGTGACCGATGATTGCCCACCTTGGATAATATTGGTCATCTGATCAAAATACCCAGTACCCACTTCTTGCTGGTGCGCGACAAAGGTATAGCCACGCTCAGCGGCAGCGAACTCTGGACGCTGCACCTTTTCAACGTAGTGACGCATGCCCTCACCTTGCGCATAAGCATGCGCCAAGTCGAACATGTTGTACCACATGTTATGAATACCCGCTAAGGTAATGAACTGGTACTTATAGCCCATATCAGACAGTTCTTGTTGGAAACGCGCTATCGTCTCGGCGTCCAGGTTTTTCTCCCAGTTGAAAGACGGTGAACAGTTATAAGCCAAAAGCTGGTCTGGATACTGAGCATGAATGGCTTCAGCAAACTGTCGTGCTTCTTCCAAGTCCGGTTTCGCGGTCTCGCACCAAATCAAATCGGCATACGGCGCATAAGCTAGGCCTCGAGAAATGGCTTGCTCAATCCCAGGACGCACGCGATAGAAGCCTTCGGCTGTGCGCTCACCAACGATGAAGTCCTTGTCGTATGGGTCGCAATCTGAGGTCAATAGATCGGCCGCGTTGGCATCAGTACGCGCAATGACCAGCGTATCGGTGCCCGCCACATCGGCAGCTAAGCGCGCCGCGACCAATTTTTGTACCGCCTCTTGGGTTGGCACCAACACTTTTCCGCCCATGTGGCCACATTTTTTCACTGAGGCGAGCTGATCTTCAAAGTGAACACCGGCAGCGCCAGCTTCAATCATGTTACGCATCAGCTCGTAGGCGTTAAGCACACCACCAAAGCCTGCTTCGGCATCCGCTACAATCGGTAAGAAATAGTCGGTGCCCTCTTCCGGTGAGCCCCCTTTCGACCACTGAATTTGGTCCGCTCGGCGAAACGCATTATTAATGCGCTTAACGACAGCGGGAACGGAATCAACCGGATACAACGACTGGTCTGGATACATACTCGAGGCTGTGTTGTTGTCAGCCGCCACCTGCCAACCAGACAGATAAATCGCCTCAATACCCGCTTTGGCTTGCTGCACCGCTTGACCGCCTGTCAATGCGCCCAAGCAGTTGACGTAGCCTTTTTTGGCACTGCCATTGACCAAATCCCATAGTTTGGCAGCTCCCCGCTTAGCGACGGTATTCTCCGGCACAAACGAGCCACGCATGTTGACCACTTCTTCAGCCGTGTAGGGGCGCTTAACCTGTTTCCAGCGCGGGTTTTCCGCCCAATCCTTTTCCAGTTCAGCGATTTGTTGTTGGCGAGTCAAAGTCATGTTCCATTCCTCTTTGTTAGCAGGGCTGTACCAGCCCCTTACTGTCATTCCATGTTTGTTATTGTGCTTCCATGCCCATTACGGCAAATACTCATAACCCGGTAAGGTTAAAAAGTTAACCAGCTCATCACTGGTAGTGAGCGTTTCCATCAAGGTTGCCGCTTGCCGGTACCGTCCTTGCGCAAAGCGCGCTGCCCCTAGCTCTTTTTCAAGCACCGCCATTTCCTCGGCAAGATACTGAGAGAACAACGCCTTGGTCACCACCTTGCCGTTGCTCAGTGGTTTTTGATGCTTAATCCATTGCCAAATCGACGCACGTGAAATTTCAGCCGTGGCCGCGTCCTCCATCAAGCCATAAATAGGCACACAACCGTTACCTGAAATCCACGCTTCAATGTACTGCACCGCCACGCGAATGTTATGTCGCATTCCCGCCTCTGTGCGTTCGCCATCGCAAGGCGCCAGCAACTCTGCAGCAGTAATCTCAGCATCTTGCTCGCGGGTCACCGTAAGTTGATTCGGCTTATCGCCAAGTGCACGGTCGAAAATCGCGCGAGCCGTGTCAGCCAGCCCTGGATGCGCAATCCAGGTGCCATCGTGGCCATTATTGGCTTCTAAGGTTTTATCCTTTTCAATTTTCTCTAGCACCTGCTGGTTTTCAGCCGGGTCTTTACTGGGAATAAAGGCTGCCATGCCACCCATCGCCAACGCGCCACGCTTATGGCACGTTTTGACCAGTAAACGCGAGTAAGCGTTAAGGAAAGGCTTATCCATGGTCACCACTTGGCGGTCCGGCAACACGCGGTCCGGATGATTACGCAATGTTTTGATATAGCTAAAGATATAATCCCAGCGACCACAGTTAAGGGCGACGATGTGATCACGAAGGTGATACAAAATCTCATCCATTTCGAACACGGCGGGCAAGGTTTCAATCAGCACGGTCGCTTTGATGGTGCCACGGCTTAGCCCAAACTCGTCTTCGGCAAAGGAAAACACCTCACTCCACCACGCGGCTTCTTGATATGCTTGAAGTTTAGGCAGGTAGAAATAAGGCCCCGATCCCGTCTCGAGTAAACGACGGTAGTTATGGAAAAAGTAAAGAGCGAAGTCGAACAGGGCACCTGGAATTGGTTTACCCTGCCACGTCACGTGTTTTTCGGTCAGGTGCAAGCCACGCACACGACAAATAAGGCGTGCTGGGTCCTCATTTAGCTGATAGCGTTTGCCTGTATCAGGGTGCTGATAACTGATGGTGCCATTCACGGCATCGCGCAAATTACGCTGTCCTTCAACCACTTGTGGCCACGCCGGCGCAAAGGAGTCTTCAAAGTCCGCCATGAAAACTTTCACGTTAGCGTTGAGTGCGTTGATCACCATCTTCCGGTCTACCGGTCCGGTAATTTCTAGCCGCCGATCTTGTAAATCCTCGGGAATGCCACGGATGGTCCAATCCGCTTGGCGGATCGATTGCGTCTCCGGAAGAAAGTCGGGCAGCTCTCCCGCATCAATGCGTTGTTGACGCGCCTCACGCGCCGCTAACAGTGTGGGTACGCGCGCCGCATAACGCTCAGCGAGACTGGCTAAAAAGCACAATGCATCATCGGTTAAGATTTCTGCCTGCTCTGCGGTGACTGTCTCGTTAATCACCAACGATTCGCGTAAGGTTGAGCACGCTTCCGTCATATCGCCTCCCTGGCTTATCATTTGTAATCCAATCACAACACTATTATTACTACACGCGCTTGGGCTCTCGTGCAGCACTTGTGTTCTTACGTTGGCTTACATTCGCGTAAAAATCAACCAACAACAAAACCAAAACGGAAGGATGAATTATTAAAACAATTTAAAAACAATCACTTAAATAGTTTAGAGTATAAGCTCGAATGCGCTTTTTTATGTCCATTATCAGAATGATATAACACTGCTACGGGGATCATAATTTTGTCACCACTTTGTAATCAGTTACGTAATTAAATTACACAC